>CAZZMQ010000012.1:34547-37516 GCA_964655365.1 uncultured Dehalococcoidia bacterium
CGCAGTCAACAACAACGCCTCGGCATTGCTGCTATCACTCACAGTGCTAGCACAGGATCGCGAGGTAATCATCAGTCGTGGGCAGGCCGTGGAGATCGGTGGGGGGTTCCGAATCCCGGACGTGATGCTCCACTCGGGGGCCCAACTCGTAGAGGTAGGGACGACAAATCGTACTCGTGCGACCGACTACGCCAATGCCGTGACTCCCAAGACAGCGGCAATCCTTCGTGTGCATTCCAGCAACTTCCGCATCGTGGGCTTCACCGAAGAGCCATCACTGCCTGAGCTACGCACGGTCGCCAATGAGCATGGGCTCCTGCTACTAGATGATCTAGGCAGCGGCTGCCTGTTGGATACGACCATGTACGGCCTGGCGCCAGAACCGACCCCGCAAGAAAGCGTAGCCGCCGGGGTCGACCTGATGATGTTCTCGGGCGACAAACTGCTGGGCGGTCCGCAAGCGGGGATAGTTGCGGGCCGTACTGATTTAGTCAACGAGCTGAAGCGGCACCCGCTGGCGCGAGTGCTGCGATGTGATAAGGCGACAATTGCGGCTCTGACAGCAACATTAGGTCACTATTTCTTCGGGAACGCGGAATCAACCGTCCCGGTCTGGCGCATGATTTCGGCATCGCCGGGGGAGATTCGCGAGCGGGCACAGGCCTTGCAGGATGGGATCGGAAGAGGTCAGGTGGAGGAATCCGAGTCCATGGTAGGTGGCGGATCGCTACCGGGCGAGAGTCTGCCAACGTTTGTGTTAGCGCTGCGTACAGCTGACCTGGCACCCGAAATGACGCCCACACGGCTGGCGGAACGGCTACGGACCGGGTCGCCGCCAGTGGTGGCACGCATATCGGATGACGCGGTGCTATTCGATCCGCGCACGATCGCGAATGAATCGATGAACAATGTAATCCACCAAGTAGTCGCATTACTAGCGAACTAAGTAGGAGCTCCGCTTTTCCTTAAGAACGCGGACGTCCTTAGACTTGACGGTGAGGTCGCCCGCATGCGCCACCTGAGGGAAAGAAATGCCACCGGTTTTTGCCTGCGTCACACCACACCCGCCGATCCTGGTTCCCGAAGTCGGGCGCGGGCGAGAAAATGAGGTGCAGGAGCCGCTGGATTCGATGGCCGAACTGCGGGTGGGCCTGGCAGCGAGTAAGCCTGACGTACTGGTGTTCATCTGTCCGCACGGGGTCGTAACGCGGGATCGCTTCCACATCCTGCGCGGGGATCTCCAAGGGGATCTGAGCCGGTTCGAGGCAGCCGATATCCGCTTCTACGCCAAACCGGATTTGGACTTGATCGACGCGACGCTGGCAGAAGCTGAGGACCGTGGAGTGCGAACCGAGGCGGTCGGGCACTGGGAACCGCACGATCACTCCGCGTGGGTCCCGCTCTACTTCTTGCAGGAGGCCGTGCCTGACGTACCAGTGATGATGATCTCCATCTCATTCGGAGCGGCGGATGATCACTACGCACTGGGGCGAGTCGTGGCGGAGGCGCTGTCGAAACTAGAGCGGCGAGCAGCCATCATCGCCAGCGCCGACGGTGCGCACACACTAAAGGAAGATGGACCGTACGGCTTCCATCCTGCCTCGCTGGAATTCGAGGAACGATTCCATCATGCCTTTCGGCGCTGGGACCTACGCGAAATACTGAACTTTGGCACAACATTCCGCATGCAGGCAGGTGAGGACTAAATACCATCGGTCGCGAACCTGAAGGACGCACAGACGCACTTAAATGAGGAACCGCGCATCCTAGACTGTGAGGGGCCATGGGGTGTGGGTTACATGACGGCGGTGGTTGAAATCGGCGACGAGCGCGGCTACGGCGAGCCGGAGCCACTAGCGATTGAAGAGTCGCCAGCAATCGTGCGGGTTGCGAAAGCGGCCGTCGAGGCATACGTGCGCGAGGGCAAAGTCCTGGAAGATGTCCCATTCGCCGAGGCGTCATTGCGCGAAGAACGTCGCGGCGCATTCGTCACCATCCTGAAGCCCGACGGTGCCTTACGGGGCGGCATCGGCACGATGGAGGCAACTGAAGATCGGCTGCTGGACGAGGTGGTAAGAAACGCGATCGCGGCCGCTTCGCGCGACTCTCGCTTCGAGCCGATCATGCCTGACGAACTGAATGGTCTACGCTACAAGGTCGATGTACTGGGCGAATCCGAGCCAATCGATTCCACTGCCGACTTGGACCCGCACCGCTACGGTGTGATCGTGGAATGCGGCTCATTGCGGGGGTTGCTGCTTCCTGATCTGGATGGTGTCGAGTCCGGCGCGCAGCAGGTTGCGATCGCTATGCGGAAAGCTGGGATCCACTCCCCAAACGGCATACTTCTTCGACGCTTTGAGGTAACACGATTCCAGCAGTACGACGCCGGGGAGACGAACTAGGGGTGGACACGAAGACGCTGACTTACCTCGAGTTCAAGAAGATCATCGCACGGTTAGCCGCCCACTGCATGACACCGGCCGGTCGCGCGGAAGCTGAAGCACTGGAGCCGAGCTCCGACTTGGATCACGTGGTCCGGCAGCAGACGTTGACGGCGGAAGCATCGCTAACACGACGGCTCAAGCCGACATTTTTCCTGAGCAGCGTGGAGGAGATTCAGGATGAGGTGCGAACAGCACAACGCGCCGGGCAGCTACTACCAGAAGAAATCCTACGGGTGGCATCGGTGCTACGCGCGGCACGCTACGCACGTAACCATCTGGTTCCGCTTTCGCGCGAGCTCCCTGTGCTCGCCACGTTGGCAGGTCGGATCAGCGAGTTCGCTGATCTCATCGGCGAAATCGACGGCGTCCTGGATGAGAAAGGGCAGATCCGCGATAACGCTAGCCCGGAGCTCCAGCCGCTGCGGCGGGTAACACGGACCGCTCACGATCGACTCGTCCGGCAGGTCGAGGCCGTCCTGCGCAAAGCCCTGAGCGACGGCATTGCGCAGGATTCAATCGTGA
>CAZZMQ010000013.1:0-13753 GCA_964655365.1 uncultured Dehalococcoidia bacterium
TCGTTCCCCAAGCCGGCCCAAAAACCGCACCCACCCATATTTCTGGGAGGCACGGTGAGGGAGACTGCCGGGAGAGTCCTCAAACGCGTCGTGGCATACGGGGACGGCTGGATGCCTACCCGAGCTGCCTCACTTCTTTCGACTGTCGATCCAGACTTCGTTGACTGGGAGGAAATCGCACAGGGCCGGAAAACTCTGAACAATCTGGCGCAGGAAGCCGGCCGGGACCCCGCATCCATCCAGGTCTTAGCCTTCGGGGGACCCGGCCAGTATCGAACCCGGGACGCCATCGCCGCCCTCGAAGAGGCCGGCGCCGACCAGGCGACCATCTGGCTAGCGAGCAACAGTGAGAATGCAGCCCTCGAGGAAATAGAGGAGCTCGCCAGCCAGGTATTGGTGTAAAACTTCGGCGGATTAATTCCGTCACCAAGCGAGGAACTTCGAATGGACGTCGGCATTTTTTCCTGGACGAATGCGTCCATGGACCCAGCCACATTGGCGAAGCGGGCCGAGGAGCTCGGTTTCGAGTCGTTTTGGGTGCCGGAACTTCCGATCGTGCCAGTTGAGGCCTCGAGTCGCGACTTCGGACCCACACTAGACACGGTAGACGCTCGCGCGGTCGTGGACCCATTCGTGGCCTTGGCCCGGGCGTCGGCAGTAACCACCAGGATCAAGCTGGGTACCGGGGTCTGCCTGGTACCCGAACACAACCCACTGCTCTTGGCGAAGCAAGTGGCGACCCTGGATCAATTCTCGGGCGGCCGATTCCTTTTCGGAATCGGCGCCGGTGGGCTCAAAGAACAGCAGGAGATTATGGGGGCCGACTTTGCCCACCGCTGGACCCAGGCCCGAGACGCGGTGCTGGCGATGAAAGCGCTGTGGACCCAGGAAGAAGCGGAATACCACGGCACCTACTATGACTTCCCGCCGGTGTTTTCGTTCCCCAAGCCGGCCCAAAAACCGCACCCACCCATATTTCTGGGAGGCACGGCGAAGAATGTTCTCAAACGCGTCGTGGCATACGGGGACGGCTGGATGCCTGCCCGAGCTGCCTCAATTATTTCGACCGTCGATCCAGACTTCGTTGACCGGGAGGAAATCGCACAGGGCCGGAAAACTCTGAACGATCTGGCGCAGGAAGCCGGCCGGGATCCCGCATCCATCGAGGTTGTAGCCTGGGGAGGGCCCGGCCAGTATCGAACCCGGGACGCCATCGCCGCCCTCGAAGAGGCCGGAGCCAACCGAGCGACCATCTGGCTAGCGAGCAACAGTGAGAATGCGGCCCTCGAGGAAATAGAGGAGCTCGCCAGCCAGGTATTGGTCTAGGAAAATCGCTACTTCAAGGAACATGCCTTTGTTGTTGCGTCAGTAAAGGGTCCCCCCGACCCTACTGTCGAGAAGTCGAAGGTTTTAATCGCGCGGATCTCGTATTAGGAATAAATCAGACAAATTGGAGGCCCCCATTGAGCGACGACACAATCTCTGCTGCTGACTCACACCCGCGGAAGCGAGTTTCAGTCGATGGGACCGAAATCTCCTACGTCGACACCGGCGATGGCCCCCCCGTGGTGTTCTTGCACGGGAATCCGACATCCTCCTACTTGTGGCGCAATATCATCCCTCATCTGTCCAACTCGGCCCGTTGCCTGGCCCCGGACCTCGTGGGGATGGGCGACTCGGGCAAAGCCCCCGATGGCTCGTACCGCTTCGTCGATCACCGACGCTACTTGGACCTCTGGTTCGATTCACTGGGCCTGGGCGACGATGTGACGCTGGTGGTGCACGACTGGGGTTCCGCTCTGGGGTTCCACTGGGCCTACCGGAACCAGGAACGGGTCAAGGGGCTGGCTTATATGGAAGCGATGGTGCGGCCTCTGACCTGGGACGCATGGCCGGAGAGCGCGCGCGATCTCTTCCAAGGCCTGCGGTCGCCCGCCGGTGAAGAGATGGTGCTCCAGCAAAACGCTTTCGTGGAGTTTATTCTGCCCGCCGGCATGCTTCGAGATCCGAGCGATGAAGAGATGTCCGTCTACCGGCGTCCCTACACCGAGCCCGGTGAATCCCGCCGCCCGACTCTGACCTGGCCCAGGGAAATTTCCTTCGAAGGAGAGCCCGCCGACGTCACGGAAATCGTCGACCAGTACTCCCAGTGGCTGGCGGCGAGTGACGTGCCAAAGCTGTTCATCAACGGCGAGCCGGGATCGATTTTGACAGGTCCCCAACGGGAGTTCTGCCGTGCCTGGCCCAATCAGCAAGAAGTGACCGTTCCCGGATTGCATTACATCCAGGAAGATTCTCCCGCCGCGATTGGTCAGGCTATCGCCCAGTGGCACTCATCTCTGCCGCTCGGCTGACGCGGCTCGACGATCGGCGAATCCGGTTCACGAGCTTCCTTGGCCATGAGATCAACTTAGTCGTCCTTCGTGAGCATGTGGCCGCCAAGCCAGGTAACAGCAGCATCGGTCACCGCTGTGTAAACCCCGTCCCATCGTGATGCTGTCCTGGCTGAACACCTCCACGGCTTGGATCGTGCACCTAGACTTCCGGTGAGAAGTTCGTCGGTTGTCCGAAACCGCAATGATTGGAGACCATCGTGGTGAACCACACCGAGTTGGTCGCGGCCGCCCGCGATCTGCGAGGCACGATCGACGCCTGCCGCGCGTGGGCCGACGAACAATCCCGCATGGCGCCTGAGGTGGTGCAAGCACTACGGGCCGCGGGTCTCTTCACCATGACGGCACCGCGCGAAGTCGGCGGTGCCGAGGTATCTTTCCCGGAGGCCATCGCCGTCTTCGAAGAGCTGGGCTATTCGGATCCCGCGGCGGCTTGGCACGTCGCGAACTCGGCCGCCCTGTGCACCGCGGCTGCGGGACTCGAGGCCGACGCCCGCGATCCGATCTTCGAAGCAGAGTCCGGCCCGTTCGGTTTTGGCGGGGTCACAACCGTGCACGGAGAGCCGGTCGAAGGTGGCTATCGCGTAAGCGGACGTGCCCCCTTCATGACCGGCGTGAATGACGCTCCCTGGGCGCTCTTCCAAGGCGACGTACAAGAGAATGGCGCGGTACGAGAGTTGGATGGCATGCCAGACGCACGCCAGTTCATCCTGCCCGCCTCGGACTTCACGATCGAATCCACCTGGGGAGCCGCCCGCGCCATGCGCGGGACCGGTAGCGACGCCGCGACGGTTACGGATGTCTTCGTTCCGGAAGGCCGCACCCGGTCGCTGATCAAGCCGGCAGTGGTCATCGATCGCCCCGTCTTCCGGATCCCGGTGCTCGCACACATGGGACCGCCCGCGGGGGCTGCCATGACCGTGGGGATCGCGCGCCGGACTCTCGACGAGACCGCCACGCGCCTCGCCGCGCGGACGTCCGGTTCGATCGTCGCACGCGACCGTGTCAGCTTTCACCAGCGCTTGGGCGAAGCGACCGCGGCCGTCGACGTCTACAGCGCGGGCCTCCAGGCGATAGCAGAGGCGGTCTGGATCGAAGCCGAAGCGGGCGAGCTGAGCCAAACGGTGGAGGCGCGGATGTACGCTACGTCCTACTGGGTCATGGATCAGACCCGTGTGCTGCTCAGTGAGCTCCTACTACTGATGGGTAGCGCCTTCTACGCGAGCGCGAACACCGTCGAAGCCGGTCTGCGGGATGCCCACGCGATCTGCGCTACGCTCGAGAAATTGCGAGGACTGCAAGAGGGCGCGGGCCGCATGAGGCTGGGACTCGATCCGGACCCGCCATCCCCCTGGGCGTCGGCCGCAGAACGACGCTAGCTCAATCATCCGAGGTTGCGAGGGCGGACACGATGGACCCATCGTCTAGACACGCCGCTCCGAGGCGGTCGACCGCCCAGGTCGAAAACCGATCGCGACGGACCGGAGAGCCGCCTAACTCTGCGAGACCCGCCTGTGCACTCGGTCCAGAGCCCCATGACCCTCGCGGATCATGCGGGGTCTGAATCGCGACCGATACCCCTTCGTGCCCCGGCGACGATCCGGCTGCAGACTTCCTCTGACAACGGCCCATGGCATGTCGGACTGGCCTGTCAACTAGTCCGAAGGGGGGCGTTTGGCGCCCCAGCCGTCGCCGAAGGGCTCATCGCGCCAGGCGAGGGCCTGCTTCAGCCCCTTCGCCTGGGCGATCTTATGCCACTCCGTCCTCGCCGGGGATTCATGCGCGATCGCGTCGAAGTCGCTCGACTCGTAGGCTGCCGTGCGTATGCCTGCTAGCTCGAACCAGCGGTTCGTCGTGTGCTTGTGGACCGTCAGCAGATCGAGCGGGACCTGAGCGACACGCTTGCAAAATTCGGCCACTGTCTGGTCGAGCGCTTCCTCATCGACAGCGTGATTGATCATGCCGATCTTCTCCGCTTCGACGCCGTCGATCATGTCGCCGGTGAAAAGCAGTTCCTTGCTCTTGAGCATACCGACCTTGAACGGCCAGAAGCCGGCGATGGTCGGTATGCCAAGCGCGCGGCCAGCCGGATGCCCAAAACGCGCGTCCTTGGCGGCAAAGACGATGTCGCAGGCGCCGATCATGTCCCCGCCCCCAGCTAGGCAGTAACCCTGAACCTGGGCGATGATCGGCTTGCGGTAGCTCCACATCCAGAGCCAGCGATCGACGAACTCACGCAACGATTCCCGGTCGAGCGCGATGCGCGACTCGCCAAGCTCGGCCGCGGCGTCGCCTGTGCGTTCGTTGGGGCGCCAGGTCGATGCTTCGGGGGTGATATCGTAACCAGCACAGAAAGCGCGCCCGGCCGCCTTAAGCCGGATCACGCGCACCGCGTCGCCGGGGCGCAGCTCACGGAGGCAGTCGGAGAGGTCGCTGAGCAGGCCAGGGCTGATCGCATTGAGCTTCTCGGGACGGTCCAACGTGATGGTCGCGACCGCACCATCGACGTCAAGCAGGATGTTCTCGTAATCAGCCATGGCTTGTTCCTCGCTCCAAAGGCAGTGGTATATGACGCGCGGAGCCTAACCGATCCCCCATTCTCAAGCGATGTGGAGGCGACAGACGCTCTCCATGACGCAACCACAGCGCGGTTCCTCAGACTATCCTGAATTCATAGATGTCACCCACTTCCCTGACCATTCCAAGAGCCCGTTCCTCAGCTTCCCAAACGATGTTTTGCCCCGTCGGGGACCTCCTGCTTTCCTGCTGCGGGAGTCAGCGCTCGCCGTGTTCGACATCGTCCTCGCGGGGATGAACGGCTTCGAAATGCTCAGCGAACTCCACTGATGTTCGCCGGCTAAGGTCACCCTGACCAGCGTCCGTCCGACATGGTGGACGACCTGCAGCCAATAACATACGATCTCGCCCGCCGCCTCGCCGTGGGACCCGCGCGCGCCCACGGCCTGCTCAAACAGACGTTCCACGGCGGGCTCAACCAGACTCTCCCGGAGCTGCTCAACTCCAAGGCTAAGCGGAACGCCATCGAGATGACGATCCTCGATCACCAAGAAGGGATCGGCACGTTCTCGGAGAAGCGTGAGGCGAACTTCGTGCGCTAGATTGCCGGGCATCGTCCAGGCGAATCGAGGGAATCATGATCTACGAACTTCGCATCTACACGGCGCACCCCGGCAAGATGCGGCCACTGGTGTCCCGCTTCCGCGATCACACCTACGAGATGTTCGAGAAGCACGGGATCAAGAACGTGGGGTACTGGCTAAACACTGTGGGCGGCCGCAGCGACGAACTCTCGTACATCGTCGCCTTCGAGGATCACGGCCAGCGCGAGAAGGCCTGGGCCTCGATGGCAGCCGACCCCGACTGGCAGGCGGTGGTCGCCGAGTCGGAGAAGGATGGACCGCTCGTCCACCACCTCGAGAACCGGATCATGAACGCGCTCGACTTCTCGCCGCTGAAATGACATACGGGGCGATCGATGACTGACCCAATCCCCAGCATGGTCCTGGGGCCCGGTCCGTTCGAGCGCTAGGGTCCGATCGCCACAACGATCGACGCTGAGCGCAGCTCACCCGCGGCACTCGACGTGGCGCATTTCGGCGGAGTCCCTGCCGCCGGTGGTTTCGAAGGCCTCGCCGTCCCGGAGGTGCCAGTTCGGGACTAGATATGCGCGGCCCTTCTCGCCGACCGTCCCCAGCACTGCCGTGAGCGGCTCCCTCAAAAACTCGTTCCGCTCGCGTGTGTTCACTCGTGATTGCCCCGGGTCAGGCCATCGTGGAGGGCGTCGCCCGGAGCGAGCGCTCAGTGACTCTAGAGTCGGAACACGTAGATGAGGAAGCCGCCAGCCCGGGGTACAGCAAACCCGGGGCGCCGACACTGAGCAATGCGATCCCTCTTCACAGCGGTTTTTAGAGTTGGCGGCTAACCACGCTGGCGGAAGTGTGCAACAACATGTTCCGTGCCCGGATCACGAGTCGTGCCGCTCATCCCATGATCGACATGTCGCAGATACTGCCAGCCGGCCTAATTCCCACTTCTACCTCGATCCTCGGCGCCGGGGAATCTATTGATGCCGATTTCGTCTCGGAAGTCCGCCGAGGCAAGTTCGAGATCTTTATCTATCTCGATTCCAATCCCGTCGGCGATTCGAACCATACGTTGAAAGTTCGAGATAACGGCAGCAACGGCGACGACGCCCTTGTCCCCCAGCGATTTCTGCACGGCGTCTCGGGTCGAAGTGACATTCGAAGATCGGGCAACCACTGCGTCCGCATAGGCAATCAACTCAGCACCATACGGAACGCCGGTTCCGTCTTCGCTAGGCCCTTTTGTGATGGCCCCGAAATCCAAATCGCTTTCCTCACTGCTCTCACGGAGCAAGTGCGTATGTGCAGTCGTTCAGTAAAAGCACTGATTGACGGCGGATACGCGGGCGGCCACCAGTTCAACCTGTCTTCGGTCCAAGCAGTCCGGGTTGCGGACCTCCCGTAAGTAGAACGGGAGCAGGAGATCAAGCAGATTTCGCACTGCGTCAGGCACCAGAGACATTGCCTTTATCACGTTCGCCACCCCCGGACCGCGAACCCGATCGTAGAGGTCCGCGTCGTGCTCTCCCACTCCATCGCGGGGAATCATCGGAACCCAGGCGCCATCGTCAACCGCCTCAGATGGGGTGTAGTAGGAAGGCTCACCAGGCTGCGCCTGCGGGAGCGGAAGCAAAGGGACTTCCAGAGCGTCACAAAAAGCGTCGATCCCCATCACCGTCGACACGACACTGACGATCTCAACGTAGGCGCCATCCGTGAGACCAGCAGTGTTCCACTCGCGAATAGTTTTCTCGCTGAGCCGAGCGGCGTCGGTGGTGAGCCGGTGCGTTGCTTCGATGGCAACCGCAGGAAGATCGTTCGCGGTGTCGTGCTCGCCTTGAACCGAGTACGGACTGAGCGCGGTGACTCGATCCGCACACAAGCGACAGTCCCGCGCGGTGCGAACCTCCGCGATAAACGTTGTGCGTTCCGAGCCGAACCACCAGTTACCTGGTTGCCCGAGGTATTCCCAAGCCTCCCGCGTAGCCTGATCCAAATCCGGTCGAATCGGAAACGGAACCTCGCCAAAAATTGGTTTCATTATTCATCCTCGCAATCCGGCCCATCAAATGGGCAGTGCGGCCATGGGACGGAGTCTAGGGTGTGGAGCAGCGATCCAGTCAGCTGCGCAATGAGCGGCTGCATCGAATCCGATCATAGAGCGGGTTGCGCCAGCCTCGGAAGCCATCGAACAATGGGCAGGTGGCGTAGCCAGACGGCGGGAAATCGAATGGCCGCGATCCCCGCTGCCAAAGACGAGACACGCCTCGTCGAGAGGCGGTGCTTCTGACGATAGCGTGAGGTGTACGAGCTACACACCCCAGGAGGCGATCCCAATGCCCGAATTCATCACATACGAACAGGTCGGCGACGTAGCCCTCATCGGCATGGACGACGGTAAGGCCAACGCCTTTGGGCTACCGATGATTTCCGCTGTCGATATCTTGCTCGATCGCGCAGCGCAGGACGCTAAAGCCGTGGTGTTCACGGGCCGTCCAGGCATGCTCTCGGGCGGGTTTGACCTCAACGTGATTCGGGGCGGAGATGCCGAGCAAGCACGCAACCAGAGACTGAGCGGTGCCCGTCTCATGATGCGCCTCTACGGCTGGCCGCAGCCCCTGGTCGTCGCTGCGTCAGGACATGCGATCGCACTTGGCGCGTTTTGTCTGCTCACTGGCGATCATCGCATCGCAGCAGACGGCGATTTCCGAATTGGTCTGAACGAGGTCGCCATCGGTGCAGCGCTGCCTCCTTTCGCCTGGCTCTTGGCGAAGGATCGCCTTTCCAAACGCTATCTGACGCAAGCGGCGCTGACTGCGAGGATCTACGACCCAAGGGGGGCGCTCGACGCAGGTTTCGTCGACGAAGTAGTGCCGGCCAACCAGTTGCGGGAGGTGGCATTGGCACACGCCGGGCGGTTGGCGGAACTCGATTCCAACGCGTACGCGGGCATGAAGCAGGGTCTGCGGGGGAAATCCATCACGGCCGTCCTCGCGGATCTCGGGGGGTAACGGGAATGCCACGGCGGCGGGCTCTGGATCTCGGTGGGACTCACGCGGTCCCAGCCGGACACTTTCCCCGGTGGGCACCTACTCCGTTAGTCGAAACTGAACTCGATCTCAAGCTCAGTAACTCGCTCAACGCTGATCTTTTCTCACAGGACGCAGCAACGGAGCATGGGTGCCCGGCAGCTACTTCCACGTCCCGCCCAGCCGGGGGAAGCGACGTGGCTTCCCCGTGCCGACCGGTTGGTGGGGTGGTAGCGGTTTAGGTCGGCTCATCGGAGTGGGGCCCGGCCTTTGGGCTGCTGGCGTAGTGCGACTGATTTCGCAGCATGTAGGCAGCACCGTGGACGTTGTTGATCGACGCATTCTCGCCGTAAACACGCTCCTTCATCCAAGCCATGTTCTCCCGATGGGCTCCGAGGTGAGCCAGAGCATGCGCCCGTTCAACGGAGGTAGTGCGGACGTGGGCAAGGTCGGCTAGCTGCTGCACAATCCCGGCCTTAAGGGCATCGGTACCGGACCAGCGCCGCGCATGAAGAACGGTCTGAAAGAATGCATCCGCGGGCATCTTGTGACGGAAGAGCGCCAACTCCGGCTCGGGGATGGCCATACCGAGCTCAATCTCGTTGGCACAGAGGTAGCCTCGGTCTTCCCGCATAACCCGCAGATCGTGGCTAAGTGCAATCATCAGGCCGGCGCCGAAGGCGTGACCGTTCACGGCACAGACGGTGGGTAGAGGAAAAGTGATCATCCGACCAAAGAGCGCCATAGCCTCGGCACCGAAGGCACGCCGGTCTCCACCCGGATGCTCAGCTACGTCAGAAAGCCAATCGAGATCTAGCCCGTTAGAGAAGTACTTCTCGCTAGACGACGCCGTGACGAGGGCGGCGGGGCCAGTGGAAGCTTCGACCTCATCCAGTGCAGCTTCGAAGGCACGCACGAAGGTGGTATTCCATCGATTCTCACCGGCGCTCATCGTGAGGATGAAGACATCTCCTTCGCGCTCGAGTTCAATCACGGCGAAACTCCTTGCTGAGTTCGGATTAGCGCATGCTCCGGCCCGTGACCGGTGGCTCACTCAGGATAGGGTGGGTCTCAGAGCAACGCTCTCCCCCGCGCGGTCTTTTCGAAGAATGCCTCCCGAACCCCAACGCCTCAGCCTGATCCCACCTTGCGAGGAACGCGTGGTCGGCTCGGAGCTGTCCGATCGGGATGGAAACTGGGATCTAACGTCGAAAATATCGTGGAATTGGAGATGAGCCTACTACGATCCAGTTACTATCTGACCACGAGGTCAGGATGCCCCCACTAGCCGAAGCCGAGCGAGAAGAATTTCTCGAAACACCGGGCGTGCTGATGCGTGTCGCGACAGTGGACCCCGAAGGTAACCCACACGTCGCGCCCATCTGGTTCATCTATGAAGACGGCCGTCTTTGGTTCACCCCGCGAGCAGCATCGGATTGGCTACGAAACATTCGCGTCCACCCTCGGGTGGCACTCGTGATTGATGAGGAGGCGGCACCGTACCGTAAGGTCACAGTGACGGGCGATACCCAACTCGTGCACGACTTGGGGGAAGACGACGTCTGGAGAGACCGTTATCGCCGCATCGCGCGCCGATACGTCCCAGAGACGGCGGCAGAAGCGTACGTGCAAAACACCATAGACCAGCCGCGGGCACTCTTGGCACTGACCCTAAAGGACGCCGTCGTCACCACCTGGCGCATGCCCAAGAGAGATGAGTCTCAGACGGGAATGTGGCATCGTCGCTACTACGCAGACGGTTCACGCTACGCAGCGGAGGCGGACAGCCGCTGAGCCAAAGGCAATGTGACCTCGCAAGCTGGTCGAACCTGACCCGAGAAGAGCCGCTCACTTGAGAGGACATCACCGCTACGTGAGGCTGCATCAGAAAAAGCTCGACACCCGGGTCATGTCGACCGAGTTTGCTCCTAGCTGCTCCTCCGGCATGCTCCAATGGATCATGTCGTGCGCGACTGGCGCCCTTCGCGGCAATGTCGGCGGCATCGCTCCCACCATTCGACTCTCCCACGTTGCGGGCAGCTTGAAATCCCGTGCGATATCTACCCACGGTGGCAATTCACTCAACAACGTCGCAAATCTGCTCGGAATGATGGCCGTGTCCAAATGCGAGTAATTCGAGTTCTCCCCCTGCACCGGCGCTGCTATGCCCGGCAGGGTAGAGCAGAGCGACATAGCGGACGGCGACGGCCATGCGCCGACGAAGCCCGTACTCGGCGACGTGATGGTCTGGCTGTGCGCCACACGCAAACCCTGGGTGACGGCCGCGTGAGGTCAAACGCAACCCTCCGCGCACGCCGAACACAGCGTGGCCGACACCTTTCATGACAGATCGACCGGACGCCCCACTCGTCAGCGGACCAACGACGCTGGGCCTCGCCTACCGCTGGTGGGCAATTGGGCTGGTCACGCTGGGTGCCCTCGCCATGTTCATGGACGTCACAGCTCTCAATGTGGCCTTGCCCTCTTTGCGAACCGACCTCGGAGTCTCACGCGACGAAATCCTCTGGATCGCGCTCATCCCGATGTTAGTCCTGACCGGCATCTCTACGGCACCAAACGCCCCTACGCGACGGGATTCGCGCTGTTCACTGTCGCAACGGGCGCTGCCGCGCTCGCGGGCTCGTTCGAGGAGTTGCTCGCGGCGAGGGTCGTGCAGTCGATCGGCCTAGCCTTCATCACCACCAATCTCGGCGCCATCTCCACGGCCGCCTTCCCCGCTTCGCAACGCGGAAAGGCTCTGGGCTTCATGGCCGCCGCCATCGGGCTCGGCATGGCGAGCGGCCCGCTCTTCGCTGGGGCCGTCCTCGAGTGGCTGGACTGGCGTGCAATCTTCTGGCTGCGTGTACCGTTCTTCGCTCTTGCAGGGCTGGTGGTGGCGGCCCGTCTACAAGATCCGCCACCGGACGGACGACCGCGAGGGTTGGACATTCCAGGCGCAATCTTGCTCTCAGGCTTCCTCTTTCTGCTCGTGCTCGCGGTCAATCGAGGCCAAGCTTGGGGTTGGGGCAGCGCCGCGATTGTGGCGCTATTCGCCGGGGCGGTCGTGCTCCTGCCCACACTCATCGCGACCGAGCGGCGCTCGGCCAGCCCAACACTCACCCTCACGCTATTCAAAAATTGGGGCTTCAGTGGCGGCGTGCTTGCCTCGGCCTGCCAGGCCTTTGGCCTAGCGGCCGTCTCGGTCTTGACGCCGTTCTATCTCGTCGAAGCACGCGAGCTCTCGACCTTCGAGGCCGGCGCCTTGATGGCCGTCTTCCCCGGGGTGGTGCTGTTCCTCGGGCCGCTCGGTGGCCGCGCCAGCGACCGTTTCGGCGCTCGCGCGGTCAGCACGGCCGGACTTCTAATCCAAGCCGTGGCGCTGACCATCTTGGGCTGGATGGCGCTGGACGAACCGATTGCCGGTATCGCCCTCCGCCTCCTGATCGTGGGCGTCGCCCGTGGCGTCTTCGACGCCGCCAACGTTTCAATGATCATGGGCGCCGCGGTAGCCGATCGGCAAGCAACGGCATCCGCCACATTGAGCACATCCCGCTCGATCGGCCAGGCCATTGGCATCGCCATCGCCGGGGCCATCTTCACGGCCCAAGCAACATCTTTCGCCCTAGCGCGCTCAGAAGCAGGGCTTGATGACTCCGCGATCAAGCCGGAAGCGCTGCTGCATGGTCTCGAGTGGGCACTGACCGCTTCCGCCGCAATTGCGGCCGCTGGCTCCACCATCGCCTGGATCGCCGGACGACGATCCTAGCTCGCCGAACGACGCGTCATCACCTCCGCCTGACACGCTATTCAGGGTGGGCGCAGGATCCGTGTTATGGCCGCTTTTCGATTCGCAATCGCCCGCGACGGAATCGAGACCTCCGCCAGGCATCGGATAGTGCGCAGTGGTGCTCCTGGCGCAGCATCGGTCGATGGGATGGGTCGACCCAGGGTCGGTCTCCCGGAACCGAAAGGAGCCGTGACATCTTCGATGAAACGCAGTCACCGCTAATCTTCGCTACCGTGCCCACATGCGTGTAGAGCGGCTCATCGACCAACCCATCATCCACCCTAGCCTGGATCCCAGCATCGGTGACAACATTCAGGGACCGTCACTAATCCGCGTGCCCGATTGGGTGGACACACCTTTGGGCCGCTACTACTGCTACTTCGCCGACCACAAGGGGTCATACATCCGGCTCGCCTATGCCGACGACCTCACCGGCCCGTGGCGAATCCATGTCCCTGGCGCCCTGCAGCTCGCCGAGTCACACTTCCTTACCGAGCCGCCCTCTGTGAGCGCCCAGCAACGCGCCACGATCGAGGCCCGATTCGCCGCTCGCGCGTTCTCCATGTCGCACGACCCCATCACCGAAGCCACTACCCCACACATCGCCTCTCCCGACGCCCACGTCGACAACGACCGCCACCGTATCCGGCTTTATTACCACGGGTTGGAAGCGCTGAGCGTCCAATGCACCCGCGTCGCCGAATCCAACGACGGCATCCATTTCATCGCCTATCCAGAGATCCTCGGGCGCTCCTACTTCCGCGTCTTCCCATGGGACACGGTCACCTACGCCCTCGCGATGCCAGGGCGCCTCTACCGCTCTAACGACGGTTTCGCAGGTTTTGAGGAGGGCCCCCTCCTCTTCAACCCAGAGATGCGCCATGCGGCCCTACATCGCGATGGAGACACTCTCGCCGTGTTCTGGACCCAGGTAGGGGACGCACCCGAACGTATCTATCGCAGCGCCATTGGACTGCGAGGGGACTGGCACAATTGGACGGAGTCCCCACCCGTTGAGGTCCTCCGTCCAGAGCACCCATGGGAAGGCAGCGAGGCCCCAATCGAGCCCTCCGTCCGCAGCACCGCGTACGGCCACGTCAACCAGCTGCGCGACCCAGCCATCTACGCGGAGAACGGTCACCTCTACTTGCTCTACGCCATCGCGGGCGAGAGCGGAATCGCCATCGCGGAGATCATCCCCGACTGACCCCATCACTCGCTATTGCCCACCCAAACCAATGTCACAAGCCATTGCTGATGCCGCCAAACGGCTAGGTGCCGGGCGCGTCAGCAAGGACTGGGACCCAAAGGGCGATGTGGAGGCGAGCGGCCCTATACTCTCGCCGAGAGAGCGCTACCGTCAACAAAGACTCAGGAGTAGCGAAGGCATGGCAAAGTCCATCATTCATATCACGGCGAATCCCCCGGCGTGGCCGCCAC
>CAZZMQ010000013.1:13763-14473 GCA_964655365.1 uncultured Dehalococcoidia bacterium
GGATCGGCGTGTGCGGCCTCAGCGCTCCTAGACGCCGGCACACTCTCAACGATCGATTGGACCAGCAATATGGAGGGCTACGCGACCCTGGAAGCAGCCTCGAAGGCGGTCGCCATCCAAGTCGCCGCCGCCTTCTTCCCCTTCTTCACCCAGACGATTGAGGAGCTTGTGCCATGGTCAGAGGCTTCAGCAGCCATACTGGCGGGGGTCAGAGCAGCCGCGGAAGGCTAACTGGGACTTGCCCACCAAGCACCCGTGAATCACATCATCGACGCCGTGCGCCATCGGGCCGAGGTAAAGCCAAAGGCACCCATGCGAGGAGGAGAGGGCGGCTCCGGAGAGCCATTGAGGGGGTAACGATTCGCTCCACGTCGACATCCCCCACACCTGGCGGCCCGCTGTGGTACGGGACGGAACAACGTACGCACCGATAGGATCGGCGCGCGGCCATGAACGGAGTGCCTCGTGCACGAGAGCAGCACACTGGTCGTAACCGAGCTCGAAGTGCTGCCAGTGCGAGTCAGCCAGCGGACCGTATGGCTCATGGTCCGGTTGCACACCAACAAGGGGCTGACCGGTCTTGGCGAGGCGTCGCTCGGGTCGGCGACGCAGCTTGATGAGTTGGACACGTTCTTTCGCCTCGTCGAGGGGTATTCGCCGTTCGATATCCAGCAATTCCGGATGCGGGCATGGGCCAAAGCCGCAGACGG
>CAZZMQ010000013.1:14483-25478 GCA_964655365.1 uncultured Dehalococcoidia bacterium
TGTACACGGGGCTCGCGCGGCTGCACTACCCGGAGCAGATCCCGGGCGCGGCGGAGGGCAAAGCCCGGACGCCGGGCTCGCAGACGCTGTACGGCTGCGTGCACGTCGGGGTGCTGCTGCTCCCGCCTGCGCAGCTTGCTGAGCTGGACGCGTTCTTCCGCCTCGTCGAAGGAACTTCGCCATTCGATATCCAGCGATTCCGGATGCGGGCATGGGACATAGCCCTACGCGGAGGAATTCGGGCTCAGACCGCGATGAGTGCCATCGAGCAAGCCCTGTGGGACCTCTTGGGAAAGGCCCTGGCTGTACCCGTGCACGCCTTGATGGGCGGCACCCTGCGCACCGAAGTCGCCTTGTACGCGAACATCAATCGGATGACGCTCGATCGCTCGCCGGATGGATTCGCACGCAGCGCAAGGCGTGTGAGCGACGCCGGATTTGCTACTGTCAAAGCTGCGCCATTCGATGGGTTCCCGGCACGCTCAGCAGGTATCGCAACGGTCCAGCGCGCAACCGATCGCGGCATCGATTGTCTCCTGGCAATGCGAGCGGCAGTCGGTGATGAGGTGGCCATCCGTGTTGACTGCCACAGTCACTTCGACTTCGCACGCGCCGTTGACGTCGCTTGGCGGCTCAAGCCAGCAGAACTCGACTGGTACGAGGAACCAGTTGCACCGTCGGACGCAATAACCACCGCTCGGATTAATGCGTCCATCCCGCAGCGCATGGCCGGCGGTGAACGACTATTTGGGGTGGTCGGCTTCGCGCCGTTGTGTCGGCGAGGTGTCGTGGAGGTGATCATGCCTGACGTCATGCACTGTGGGGGCCTCTTGGAAGGACGACACATCGCAGCATTGGCGGCAAGCGTCGGCATATCTGTGTCTCCCCACAACGCCTGTGGACCGGTGGCAACAGCAGCGGCGGTCCAGCTAGCTGCCGGGATCGAGAAATTCGACAGTCTCGAATTGCAGTGGGGTGAGGTCGATTGGCGGGCTGACATCACCAAGCCGCCCGAATATGTGCACGACGGAACGCTCACCGTACCGACGGGGCCGGGGCTCGGGATCGAACTCAACGATGCGGTTGTCGACGCCCACCTAACTTCGGCCCAGTGAGAACTGCCCCGAAGCCAACTCCCGGCAACTACTCCGTTCGCTGTGACCTACTATGCGTCGGAGGAGCCGAGGCCGAGCTATCACATCAGTGGGTGTAGAGAAGGAGCGATCATGCCGATCTGGGTCACAATCGATCTACCGATTCAACCCGAGCGCAGGGACGAGTTCTTGGAGTTGATCCGGGAAACAGCGCCGGACACGCGCGCCTATGACGGTTGCGAGTTGTTTGACATCTATCTCGACCAAGATGTAGCGGGCCGAGTGCTGTTCTATGAGCGCTGGGAGTCCAAGGAAAAGCAAGAGAAGTACATAGCATGGCGTACCGAGACCGGTTCGATGGACTTGCTGGGTGAGTACCTGGCCGGGGAGCCGACCTTCTCGTACTTTGAGAAATTCGACGGTTAATAGCGCTATCTCAAAGTAACGCGTGCCGCCTCCTCCCTCGGAAGCTGAAAACGCGCCAGGACGAGAGGAACGGGGTCCAGGTCTGCGAAGGCCGCGCCCTGCCTCCCCTTCCACCCCTACCGACCTGCACTGGGCAGGGATCATCTTCCGGCAGACCCGCCGCCGGGCCTGTCCGAGTCTGCGCTTCAGCACCATCCCAACTTCCACATGGGGTCTATCGGCAGTGCCTAGAGAGGCATCCGATCTCGACCGTCCCCGTTGGACCAGTAGGGTGGCTATTGAGGCCCGACCTAGACCCAAGGAGGTTCCATGTTGCACATGATCGTAAATACACATGCACCCGAGAGTTGCGCATTCCGCAGCGAAGCGAATCGAGATGCGTTGCTGGGCGGACTGACAGCGTTGTCGGAGGCCGCGACCGCGGCCGGCGCGTCGCTTGAAGGCGCATGGGCTAACCGCGCAGCCCATACGGCGTTCGCACTGATCGAGGCGCCCGATGCGCACACGGTCGACGAGATTGTCGGTACAGCTGGACTAATTGGCTGGACCGACTCCCGCGTGTTCGCGGTCGCTACGCTCGAGCAAGTAGCGGAGTCCGTGCGTACATCGACGTCTTAGGGTCGTTGACGACGCACCGAGCTGCACGTAATCGTCGTCGACGGCCTCACATTCGATGTCGTCGAATAGGGCGGGCATCCCCGTAGCTGACCGTGGCCTGGCCCCCGTTAATACCTCGATCGCCGCGGCGCTATCGAGGATTCTTGTGGCCGATCGCTGCCTGGGGTACTTCCGATTGCATGCGATAGCCCAACTAGAGACGTATGTCGAATCCATGGATCGGGGGTTTGAGACCCTCAGGGCGTCCACGCGAAATCGGCACTGCATGGGCGTTGGGAAAGTGTATCGGCCGTCTGCATTGGCTCACACTCTTAACAATTGACGATCATCGCGGCGGAACTGAGTAAAACCTCACCCCGTGTTAGCTGCGGCGAATCGGCATCCCACTATCGGCCACCTCATCTAATCGAGTGCACTCACTGTGGACTCGATTCATCCCGAAACAGAGCCCTAGTCGCTTGTCACAGCTCGGTAGACACGTCGTAGGGATATCGAGCGCTACCCGGACGCAGCCACGTCCGTAATCGGAGTTACTCAGTACCACTTTTTCTTGTCCACGACGTTGACGAACGCACCCCCGTCAATCAGGTGACTGGCATTCTCCAGAATCAGCGTAAAGCGCCGCTCTGGAATGTCTTCTGCGTCGGCCACAGCGATATGCGGAGTGAGCAGGACATTCTCCATGTTCCAGAGTGGGTGGCCATCGGGCAGGGGCTCTGTCTCGAAAACGTCCAGTCCTGCGCCCGCAATCTCTCCCTGCTCCAGCGCCGTCACGAGGTCATCGAGCTTCGCCGTCATACCGCGCCCGATGTTGATGAAGTAGGCCGAATCCTTCATCGCTCGGAAGCGGACCGTGTTCCACATCCCTTCGGTCTCAGGCGTATGGGGCACGGTGGTGACAACGAAGTCTGCCTCGGGCAAACGCCGGGAGAGCTCGCTCGGTGGCACGAGCTCTCCCGGTGTTGCCTGTTCAGGCCGCGGATCGATGCCGATAACGTGCGCGCCAAACGCCGCGCTGAGTCGCGCCGTTTCGGCCCCGATGCCACCAACACCGTTGATTAGGACCGTCGACGCGGCCAGGTTCACATACCCGCGCTTACGCGCTTGCGGATCCCAATGACCCTGCGATTGCACCGTGCTCCAGTACGGCAAGCCCCGAGACAAAGCCAACATGAACATCAAAATGTGCTGGGCGATGTGATCGGAATAAATTCCGCGAGGGTTGCAGATCGTGACCGGATGATCAGCTAATTCAGGGTAGTAGTAGCCCGGCGGTGGACCGGCGAACGGGTTCTGCAATAGCCGGAGTCGTTCGACGGTTGGCAACACGTCAGGCGGCACCCAGCCATACGCCCCATCAGCATCAACAAGTTCGCGTGCCGCCACGTCGTCACTTTCCGCGACAACAACGTCGAGCTCGGGTAACGCCACCGCGAGCTGATGCGCCCACACGCGAATGAGATCGTCAATCGGCGGCAACATGACGTACTTGGCCATCGCAATCTCCTCGTTCAGCCGTTTAGCTTCGTCCACAGGCGACGGCAGAGCGTGCTTGCACTCCTTCGCATCCTGGACTGAGAAAAGGCCTCTTACGTGGTCCGACCTGACAGAGGCAAGTCTTGAAACCCCTTTTCGTCCCATAAATACCATGCACACCTCGACCCGTTCACGCTCGAGGGAGCCACACCGACCTACTCCAGCGGTGGAAGCAGCCGCAATTCGTGAAAGCGTCGAAACCACTTACGAACGGAGTCCTCCGAATCGATACACTCATGGAATCCAGCCTGCCGAAGACGAATTGTGCTCGAATGCCCACCCAACCGTCTCGGCCCCGAACCAGCCCGGGTCGGATGCCGCGCGCCATCCGCTAGCTCCATCGAGCCGCCGACAACTGCCATTAGATCCTCGGGCACCGCGAGCTCGTATTTGCGCACGATCGTGGCCCAAGCGTCGGCCTGTTTCGGCAATTCGGTGGTGAAAAGAGAGGGTTCCGCTGGTCCGAGATCCATCCCCATCTCTTCCGCGATTACTGGATAGAGGTCGGGCATTGCCACGATGTCGCCGTTGGAGACGTTAAAGATCTCGTTGCGCGCGCCGGACGCGGTGGCTGCCCAACTCGGTCGGCTGGCGCTCCGGATCGCCCGGGTAAGCCAGCGGCAGACCTGCCTCCTTCCGTAGGGCCGCGTAGACGCCAATCACCATCAGGATGTTTAGGTTGCTCCCAACTGCGTCACCGAGGATCAGTACAGGGCGAAGGACGGTCCATCTCCATGCATGACCGACTTGCTTGGCGCGCAGGTAATCCTCCTGGAGAAAGTAGAAGTTGTCGTGTTCGACTCTCGGAGTGCGTTCGCGGTAGGTGTAGCCGACCTCGATCCCCGCGACCCCTCCATACGCCTTTGTTCCCTGCATCAGCGAAACATGCTGCAGATTGGTCGCTACCGACAGTAACGGCTCGAAGAGATTCTCCAACATGGTCAGATTGAGTTGCATCCGTGCACGGTCGCGCCAACCTGCAACAAGGTCCGTCGGATCCTCGTTCACTGCGCCATACATGAGGTGTGTGACGTCGGACATCTCGCTGAACACCTCCGCGCAGCGATCCTTGTCGAGCAGGTCGAGCGATACATGGCGACCGCGCCCCTGCCTCGCCGGGGCGCGGCGCGAAACACCAACGACGTCCCAATCCAGATCGTGCTCGAACTCCCGCAGGGCGGCCTGGCCTACCAGCCCCGACGCCCCGGCGATCAATACCTTCTTCTTCACCGTTGACGACACAATGGCTCCTTTCGCCTCGCTAACGCGATTAGCTGCAGCTAGCTTGGCCTATCCCAGACCCTTCACCAGCGCAGCGCGGGGTCCGTCACCACACGCGGCAGCCCCACCCGCATGTTGGTCGATTAGCACGGTCGCCTGTGTGTCTGCAGACCGCCCGAGCAATTGTAGAAGGAGCGTTTACCACAGTGGGTATTGAGAGGGATGCTCCGACTCCTTGACGCGTCGGAGACTGCACATACCGTGCTGTCGAGCGTCCCAGTCCACTTCTCGGAAACAAGCCGTCTCGTACACGTTGGCCGATTTCGGATTTGATCGCCCCGAGGTTTCTAGGCAGGTCGGCGAAACCCGCAATGACAACTTCGTTTCAGCGCCGAAAAGGGCGCTACCATATTGGCCCCGACCGCGGCGTTACTGCATTCCGTCGAACGCGGCCATGATCGCGTCGAAGCGCCGAGCGACCAGCCCCTGCGTCTCCGGATGCGTCAGCACATAAAGATCGTTCGCCCGCATGCCCGCAATCACCATGCGCCCCACCGCCTCCGGATCGAGCTCTTCACCAGCCACGGCTTGGGTGGATAATTTCCCCCGAGAATCCATCTTCCGTGAGCCACCTATCTCTGTGGGCCGGTTCCGCTCCGCCTCCCAGATCCGCGTTGCGACACCACCCGGACACAGCACGGAAACGCCGATCCCGTCCGGCTCCAGCTCCATCCGAAGTGTCTCACTGAGACCAACCACCGCGTACTTCGTGGCCGTGTAAACGCCAATTGGCAGGCCGTCGAGTCCGACCGACGGCGGCGCCATCAACCCCGCCAGCGATGCCGTATTCACGACGTGAGCCTCGCCGTCCTGCATGCGCATCCTCGGCAAAAACGCGTGCAACCCATGCACCACGCCCAACACGTTGACCCGGAGGAGCCAATCCCAATCCGCGACCGTAGCGTCGGTCAGTGCCCCGACCGTGAGCACCCCCGCGTTGTTGCAGAGCAGATGCACCGAACCGAACCGATCGAAAGTGCGATCCGCCAACGCTTCCATGCTGTTCACCTTCGACACATCGGCCTGCACGGCCAACACATCCACTTCCTCCTTCGCAACTTCGCGTGCCACGCCTTCCGCAGTGTCCAACTCAATATCAGCGAGCACCACGTGCATGCCCTCGCGCGCCGCCGCGAGCGCGATGCCGCGACCGATCCCACTGCCGCCGCCCGTAACGACAGCCACCTTGCCTTGAAGATCATCCACCATGAGCCTCCTTGAAAAACAGGGGTGCGAGTCGCGAGACAACGCCGCTGGGAGTCGCGCCTGGATAGCGACTAGACCGCCGCCACCTCTGTGGGCGCCGCGATTCAAAGCACTGGAACGACCCAACCACACCGGTTCTCCCAGCATCCGCCGGACGAGAATGGCACACCCCTACGAAACCCCCACCACCGAACTCCACGATCAATATGAGGTCGCGCGGCAGCAGCACCCGACCGCCTGAGGAGGACAAGGCCGCATGAGATCTGGTCGGACTATTCCACACTAACACGCGGCGGTACAGAGACCTCTGAGATGGTCCCTCACCAAATCACTGACGCTCGGGAGCTCGCCTGCCACTATCGGCCCGCCGACCGGCTGAGACCAAGTGGTCGAGGCAGGGGAAATGGCTGCCGACGGCTAAGCGACAGAGATCTTCTTCGAAATCCCCAGTAGCGGAGAAACCTCTCTGTTCATGTATCCTCCTCCGGAAGCGGATCGTGGCCCCGCAGCGCTTGTTTGATCTCACGCGCCTGCGGTTGGTGAACGCCATCGTCGCGTATTTGCTCGATACACTTCCGCAGGGCCTAGGGGGCCGCCGCGAACCAGGCGGTCGAATGGAGACCAACTAGATGCACGACTTCACCATTCGTAACGGCCGGATTGTCGACGGCACGGGCGCTCCTCCGTACCAGGGGCACGTCGGTATCGATGGGGACAGAATCACCGCGATCGGCGACGACGTCGGACCCGGCAGGCGAGAGATCGACGCAAAAGGTAAGTTAGTGACCCCTGGCTGGGTCGACATCCATACGCACATGGACGCCCAAGTTTCCTGGGACCCCTACATGGATCCCTCCTGCTACAACGGTGTAACCACTGTGGTCATGGGTAACTGTGGCGTCGGCTTCGCGCCGGTTCGGCCAGACGAACGTGAGTGGCTGCTGGACCTGATGGATGCGGTGGAGGACATTCCTTCGACGGCGATGTCCGCCGGGATCACCTGGGAATGGGAGACGTTCCCAGAGTACATGGACGCGATCGACGGGATTCCCCGGGTGATGGATATTGCCACCCAGATCCCGCATAGCCCGCTGCGCTGCTACGTGATGGGCGAGCGTGGCGCCGAGGACATTCAACCGACCGAGGAAGAGCTCGCGCACCTCACGCGCCTCGTGCGGGAAGGAATCGATGCGGGCGCACTAGGCTTCTCGTCAAACCGCTTCATGGCGCATCGGACCAAGGAGGGTGTCCCGACGCCTGGGACGTTCGCGCGCTATCCGGAGCTGGAAGCGATCGCCCGCGGTATGGGCAAGGCCGGCGGTGGTGTCTTCCAAATCGCCGGGGACTTCGAGCACGAATGGGTCTACCGGCTGGCAGCAGCGTCCGGTCTCACAGTGACCTACCTCTCGGCTGAGGGAATTTCGAATGGCGACCAGATCGCCCTCCCGAGCTGGCAGGAAGTGTTGCGCCGAACCGAGGAGGCGCACGCCAAGGGGGCCCGGGTCTTCCCGCAGGTTCGGGGACGCGCAACCTGCTCGCTGCTCAACCTGGAAGGGTCAGCCCACCCGTATGGACTCAACCTCGCGTACCGAGACCTCGTGGCGGACCTTCCTTTCGCCGAGCGCCTGGAGAAGATGCGCGATCCGGAAGTCAAGGCCGCGATTCTCGCCAGCGAGTGGGACCTTTCCAACGACGTCCGGCGGCTAACCGACGGGGATCCTACTGAGCACATCTTCCTGGTCGATGGGACACCCGGGAATCTGCATGCCATGTTCGTGGACAATCTGCTCTCGAACCCAGATCAATCGTGGGTGCTGGGTGACCCGCCGAACTACGAGCCCGAGTATGAGGCCAGTGTCGCCGCCTACGCGGAGCGCAACGGAGTCAGCACAGACGAGGCGTTCTACGACCTGCTTACCCGCGGGGATGGCAGCACGATCTTGCTCCACTACCTGGAGGGCTACAGCCAAGGAAACCTGGACTACCAGCGCGAGACGATGATGCATCCGCTCACGCGAAACGGCCTCAGTGATGCAGGCGCCCACGTGGGGGCGCTCTCCGATGTCGAGATGCCGTCGTGGAATTTGCGCTATTGGGGCTGGGAACGTACACGGGGCGCGCACATTCCGATCGAGACGATTGTGTACAAGCAGACCGGCGCCAACGCTGATCTCTACGGCCTCGGCGACCGTGGCGTGCTCGCGGTCGGGAAACGGGCGGACTTGAACATGATCGACCCTGAGCGGCTGGGGTCGCAGGCACCGCACATCGTCTACGACCTCCCGGAGAATGCGAAGCGCTTCTATCAGCGCCAGACCGGCTACGACCTGACAATGTGCGCTGGCGAGATCACGGTCGAACATGACGAGCTCACAGGGGCGTTGCCTGGGCGCCTGGTGCGCGGGTCCCGCGAGGCGTAGACCGGCTACGGGGAATCCTCTCGGGGGCCGCTGGTGGACTCACCGCCATCATCGACGTTTTGTCAGCCCCCGGGTACCTGTTCGAGGGAGCTCCTTCGCAGTACTATTAATTCAGCTACTATTGGTTGTGTCCGCAAGATGTTTTGAAAAGCGAGGCCGCTAGCAATGAACGAAAAGAATTATTGGGACCGAACACGGAAGAACCGAATTTCCCGGCGTACCCTACTAAGTGCTAGTGGTCGCGCGGGGGTAGGTGCCGCCGGACTGGCGCTCGTCGGGTGTGGCGACGACGACGATGACGACGCTGCGGCCTAAGGGGCCCCTTCGGCCGCAGGGGCGAAGTATGGCGGTGAGGTGGTCATTGCGAGAGACTTCGGAATCGACGGGGGCTGGAACCCGTACATCTCGCTAACTGGGGCCGACCACGGCGGGTACCTAAAGTACATCTACGACTCGGTCCTCGGATACGACGACAATGGCTTCGTGCAACCGGAGTTGGCCGAAAGTTGGGAGATCCCGGACGACGTCACATACGTCTTTAATTTCCCGTCCGGGCGTGCCAAATTCCAGGACGGTGCGCCAGTCGACGCGAACGCCATGCAAACGAACATGGAATACGTCGCGTCCGATCCCGACGCTGCTGGCAACAGCCGCGCCCAGACCGCTATCGCGAACTCCAACTTCGAAGCCGTCGACAATGTCTCCTGGCGGATGGTCAAGGAGAAGCCCTTCGGGCCGACAATTGTGGGCTTCTACTCCAACCCCGGGGCGGGCATGTTGATCTCGCCGAACGCCATTGCGACTGCGGTCACCGATCCGGTGGGCGCGGGTCCGGCGCGCGTGGTGGAGTACCAAGACGGTGAGCGGTGGTTAGGGGAGAAGTGGGACGGCTATTGGGACAACGAGCACGTCTACGCCGACAAACTCGAGATCAAGATCCGTCCCGACGCGAACGCCAGGTGGGCAGCATTCTTGGCCGGGGATTTCGCGTACCAAGAGCCGCCCGGCGGGGTAACCAGCGCCGTGAAGGCAGATCTGGAGGCCGACGGCTACCAGGTCGCAACGGGCATCTGGCAAACCTGGATGGGGCAGTGGTTCAATCTCAACCCGGCCGCCGAGGGCTTCAACATGTTCCGCGACCCGCGTTTGCGGAAAGCCCTCAACCTCAGCGTGGACCGCGACAAGATCAACGATGTAGCTTTTGACGGATTGGGCAAGGCCTCAGTCTGCAACACCAGCACCGAGAGCTGGGCAATTCAGGAGGGCAAGAACTACTACGCTGCCCCGGATGCCCAAAAGTCGCAAGAACTGCGCGACGCGGCAGGCTATGGCACCGATAACCCCGTGACTGGCGTCTTCATGGGCTTCGGTACCGAGTTCCATCGGCGCACAGCCGAACCGGTGTTCAACCAGTTACTGGAGGAGGGTTGGAACTTCGAGTACTTCGATGCCTCCGAGTCGGTGGGCTTGGACCGCCTATTCGTGTCGGAGGACTACGCCACGGCCTGCCTCAGCTGGGAGTCACCGTTCGATCCCGACGCGACGATGCGCCCCACGATTGAACTCGGCCTCAAGGGCTGGTACTACGGCGGAGATAATGCACTTCCTGATGGCCCCGGCACGGGACGCGCCGACATCAACTTGTATCCGAACGACCCGGTGCTACAAGGCATCGCTGAAACTGAGAAATTGCTCAACGAAGCCTCCGCCCCCGCCGCGCAAGAAGACCGCTTGGAACCCTACGACCGGCTATTTGCGAGCTTCGGCGACGGGAGGGATGCGGTCAACGGAGCCGATGTCGAGGGGCATGCCTGGACCTATAACTGGGTCCAGTACGCCGGCGGAAGCGCCGCACAAAGCAACCTCGGCGGCTTCCGAATAAGACCGGTTGATGGCGACATCGCAGGCGACGGTTACAAGGGCCTTTGGTTCAACTCCTAAGATCCAACGGGGATGGCCCAAACCTCGGCGGGGCTCGCACGCCCCCCGGGGTCCCCGTGACTCGGGATTTGCCGGCAATCGAGGGCATGTTTTAGGCCGCGAGACGGCGCCATTGCGCCGCGAGGCGGTGTCCATCTGATTTGAGCGAACGCGGATGCCGCGCTATATCGCCACCCGGGTCCTCTCCTCGCTCGTGATCCTTTGGATCGTCAGCCTCGTCTCGTTCCTGCTGATGAACCTGCTGCCCGGCGATCCCTCCTTCGGCATCGGTGGTATCGAATCCACCCCCGCATCGTTGGCCGCTATCCGCGAGCGCCTCGGCCTCGACGACCCGCTGATGGAGCGCTATTTCCGTTGGCTGTTCAACGCCCTACAGGGCGATCTAGGGTTGCGCCTGGTTAATCAGGACTCGATCACGGCCACGTTCGCACGGCGGATCCCTCCAAACGTGAAGCTGGGCGTTCTTCGCCTTC
>CAZZMQ010000013.1:25488-36683 GCA_964655365.1 uncultured Dehalococcoidia bacterium
GGCAACCGTGGAGCGTGGCGTGCTGAGCCGTCTCGTAGTCGTGAGCGTGGCGATTCCGATCGGCGTACTGGCCGCGTTGCGACCCGGCTCCAAACGCGAAGTGACCGCCAGCACATTGATGATCATCGGGAACTCAGTACCCGAATTTCTCACGGGCATCGCGTTGATCCTCGTGGTTGGCCTGGAACTGGGTCTGCTTCCCGTCGGCGGGTACGTCTCATTCGCGGAAGATCCCATCGAGAACCTCAAACACATGGCGATGCCGGTGTTGGCCATCGCGCTCACCGCCACGACGTTGCTGATGCGGCAGACGCGCTCGGCGATGATCAATACGGTCAGCGACGACTACATCCGCACGGCCCGAGCCAA
Organism: uncultured Dehalococcoidia bacterium; assembly: GCA_964655365.1. Lineage (GTDB taxonomy): Bacteria > Chloroflexota > Dehalococcoidia > Bin125 > Bin125 > JAPUIR01. The sequence continues at coordinate 25,858 of CAZZMQ010000013.1, forward strand.
GGGCCTGCGCGAACGGACCGTCATCGTCCGTCACGCTCTGCGCAACGCCCTCATTCCCGTCATTACCGTCTTCGGCTTCCAGGTGGGGCTCGTCTTCAGCGGCGCGGTGGTCACGGAGAATGTCTTCGCGATTCCGGGCATGGGCCGGCTGTTCGTCGAGACCGTAGTCGTGAATCAAGACTTTGCCATCGTCCAAAACCTCGTCATGTTCTTCGCGATCGCGGTCGTCGCAGTGAATCTGCTGGTGGACCTTTCCTACCCCCTGATTGATCCCCGTATCCGAGTGGGCCGGGAGACCGCGTGAGTCCCGGCATGATCCCCACCGACTCTGCTGCGCCTCCCGCGTTCTCGCTCGAAGGGATTCGCGACCGGCACTGGTATCGCGAGGCGCGCGCGATCCTGCGCGTCTACTTGCGCAACCGCCCCGCAGTGTTCGGCGCACTGCTGCTGATTGCATTCGGGCTTGTGGCGGCGTTCGCGCCGCTCATCGCCCCCGATGATCCGCTCCAAACTACACAGACACGCGAAGCTATTTTCAATACTCCCAGTTGGGATCATCTCGCGGGCACAGACAGGCTCGGGCGCGACGTGTTAAGCCGCACCATCTTCGGGGCTCGCATCGCCTGGCAGATCGTGCGGGTCGCGATCGGCGTTGCTCTGGGCCTCGGTGTGCCGCTGGGCCTTTTGGCAGGGTACGTCGGCGGGAAGCTCGACGAGTTGCTAATCATGCGCTTCGTCGATGGTGTGATGGCGATGCCGGGCCTGATTCTCATCCTCGCCGTCGTCGGTGCAACGGGACCTAGCCTCACAAACACCATGCTCATCATCGGCGTCGTCTGGTCACCCGGCTACGCGCGGCTCACGCGCGGCATTGTGCTCACCATCAAGCAGGAAACCTATATCGACGCCGCGCGTACGATCGGCGCGAGCCCAGGCCGGATCATGACGCGGCACATGCTACCCAACATCGTGGCACCAGTCCTGGTACTCGCGTCACTCTCCGCGGCCGGGATCATCCTCACCGAGGCCGGTCTGAGCTTCATCGGTGCAGGTGTGCAACCCCCCACACCTGCCTGGGGCGGGATGGTCGCCGATGGCTATCAGACGATCCTCGTGCGAAATGCCTGGCCCCTCGTCGCCCCGGCCATCGCCATCGTCTTGCTCGTGATGTCGTTCAACTTCGTCGGTGACGGGGTACGGGACGCCATGGATCCACGGCTGCGAAACATTCGCTAGCCCCACGAATCCGGCGAACCAGCCGCCTCTACGGGGAGAGTCCGCGTCGGGTACCATGACCCCGGCTTCGGCAGGAGTTCCGCAATGGGTGAAGCGATCCGCAGCGTCGTCGTCGTCGGTGGGGGCAGCGCAGGCTTTCTCGCCGCCCTGACCTTCCGTCGCATGCTGCCACAGCTCGACCTCACGGTCGTGCACTCACCGGACATCCCCGTCATCGGCGTCGGGGAGTCCACAACGCCCGCCGTTCCCGTCCACCTTCACGAAACCTTGGGGATCGATCGCTTCGAATTCCATCGCGAGGTCCAGCCGAGCTGGAAGCTAGGCCTGCGCTTCGAGTGGGGTGCAGCCGACGTCCCGCATTTCAACTACACCTTCGATCGCTACCTGGACACCCGGGTTCGTGGTCTCAACAAGTGGCTTGGCTACTACTGCCTGGCCGATTCCCGCGACTGCAGCATCTTCAATGCACTGATGGACCGCAACAAATCCCCCGCCCAGGCTAAGGAGCAAAAATTCAGCGTCGACCCACGAGCCACATACCACCTGCCCAACGAACGCTTTATCGCCTACCTCCAGCGCAACTCGCGCGACGCGGGCGCCACGCTGCTTGCGGACGAGGTCGTGGGCGTCATCCGGAACGACGCGGGCGATATCGAACGATTGCGTCTCAAAAGTGGCCGCGATGTTGCCGGGGATCTATTCATCGATTGCTCCGGCTTCGCCTCCCTGCTGCTCGGGAAAACATTGGAGGAGCCCTATATCAGCTATAACGACGCGCTCTTCTGCGACAGCGCAGCCATCGGCTCGTGGCAGCGCGACGATGAGGTCCGACCCTACACCACCATGACGACGATGGACCACGGCTGGGCCTGGCGCATCGACTTCCCCGACGTCGTGACACGCGGCTACGTCTTCTCTTCGGCGTTCTGCGCGGACGAGAACGCCGCGCGGGAGTTACAGGAGAAAAACCCCGAGTTGGGCAATGACGTCCGCGTAATCAAATTTCCCACCGGCCGTTACGAGCGCCACTGGGTGCGTAACGTCGCCGCCGTCGGCAACGCATCGGGTTTCGTCGAACCGCTCGAAGCCACCTCACTCCACCTGATTATCGAGCAGCTCTACAACCTCGCCTGTGGTCTGATCGACTGCGACGCGCACCCCTCGCCCGAGCTTCGAGAACTCCTCAATCAGCGCTTTCAGCGCACCTGGGACGATGTACGCGACTTCCTCGCGCTGCACTACAAGTACAACGCGAAGAGGGACACCCCGTTCTGGCGCCAGTGTCGGGAGGAAACTCCGCTGGGCGCCGCGCAAGATCTCGTCGATCACTACACTCAATTAGGTCCGTCTCGGCTTATCGGATCGATGATCACCAGCGGCAGCATTTTCGGTTTTGGCGGCTATATGTCGATGCTACTCGGTCTGCGGGTTCCCACTCGAGCCATCCCGGCGCTCTCCGTACAGGAAGCAAAGGCATGGCGTGCCTACCAGGACGACAACCGCCGCAGTGCGGAACAAGCGCTACCCATGCGCACCGCACTGGAGCGGGCGTCGGCAGGCAATCGCGCAGTCGCGCCAATCGATGTTCCCAAAGTCGGACGCAACCAAGCGTGTCCCTGCGGGTCCAAGAAGAAATATAAGTTCTGTCATGGAGCCACACGCTAGCGGTGCGGCCGAAGCAAGAATGCGGCCCCAGATCCCGCCCGTAGGTCCCGCCAGGCACCACGAACTCTCCGTCGGCCCTGAGCACGTTCGCATGGAAACTAGCAGCCACGCCAATGGATGGTCAGGGGAATCCGCGGATCTGTGGGACGTACGCGTCTAATCTGCCGAGTTCACGGGGACTCGCTGGAACCCACGGACTCTGGAACGACGGGCGACCAGCGTGAGCCTCACCACGACCGCAGTTGCCCTCTATCCACTCAACGAGACACGGATGCTCTCAACCTCATCCTGGAAACTCCAGCGCGGGCTGCCTGCCATCCGGCACATCCTCACCACGGCGTCAAACGCACCCAATCACCTAGGACTCTGGCGACCTCTAGCCAAATGGCGCTCTCTGGCCCCACCATCACCACCAGGCGCGCTGGCGAACGCCCCGGCCCTCAACCGGGATAACCCCGTCGGCTGTGCTTCGGTGTCGCGCACACACTGATTCGGGCCCATCCATTCCCGGATCAGGAGACGCCGTCGCGGTTGCTCGTCCGGCAGACCGCTACTCCCCGGCCTTGATCCACTCAGCGACGCGTTCGCCGATCATGATGCAGGTCAAGTTCGTATTGGCGCTGACAATGTTCGGCATAACCGAGGCATCAACGACGCGCAGATTGTCGATCCCGTGGACGCGGCAGTGTTGATCGACCACCGCGTCCGGGTCCGAAGCCAATCCCATCTTGGCCGTACTGACCGGGTGATAGATATGACTCGCCGTGTCCCAGTTGTACTGATCGAGCTTGTCATCATCGTCGATCGTCTCTTGGTCCAACAGCTCAATCCGATCGGCGTGCTCCATGATCATCGGGGTCTGCGCGATATCCCAGGCCAACCGCATCCCTTCGCGCATCCGCCGCTTATCCTCTTCGTCGTCGAAGAAGTTCAGTTCGATCTCCGGCTGCACAGCAAGATCGGTCGTCGTCACACGCAGGCGGCCCCGGGAGTTGGGCCGCTGCAGGCCCGGCGCCAGAGCAAAGACCATGTCGGCACCGAACGCCTCTTGCAGCGCCGGCAGCGTCGTCAAGTCCATGTGATTCAGCAGGTAGACCTGCATGTCGTTCGGTTCACCACCCTCGGCCGTGTAACGCAGCAGCGTTTGCATCAGCGGGTTGTCCAGATCGCAGACCCCCGGCTTGGGCACGAACATGATGAAGGACATCGGATGCTCAATGAGGTGATGCCCAACACCGCGAAGCTCGTGGATCTGCTCCACCCCTATCGCATCGAGGTCCTCCACCCGCCCGATGCCGGAACGCAGCAGGATCGGCGGAGACTGAACCGCCCCGGCGGAAAGAATAATCTCGTCTCCGTAGACCTCCTGCCTCTCGCCGCCAGACTCGACCACAAGGCCCACGGCTTTGCCGTCCTCGACCAGGACCCGGTCGACTAGGCAGTGCGGGCGAATCGTCAGGTTGAGACGCCCTCGCACCGACGCAAGGTAGCCAATCGCCGTGGAGATACGGGTGCGCCCCTCACGGTTCTGGGCCATCGGACTAATGCCGGTCGCGTCGGGGTTGTTGAAATCCTCGACGTAGGGGAAGCCCCGTTGGACGCAGGCCTCATAGAAGGCTTCCTGCAGAGGCAACCAGTCTTCCTTCGGCCAGCGCACAACCGGAATCGGACCGCCTTTGCCATGAAAATCATCACCCTGGTCCTGGTCATCTTCCAGCTTGCGGAAGAACGGCAGGCAAGCTTCCCAGCTCCATTCGTCGTTGCCCAACTCGGCCCATTCATCGTAGTCGCTCGGGACCCCGCGAATCGCCACGGCTCCGTTGACCGCTGAGGAACCACCGGTCACTTTGCCACGGGCGTAATCAACGTCGCGCTCGTTGGTTGCTTTCGCTTTAAACCCCCAGTCGTGATCGACGGTCGACAACCAGTAACTGTTGAGCAGATCCGCTGGGGTGTCCTCGACGTTGACGTAGTCGGGGCCAGCTTCCAGTAGCAAGACACTGACCTCAGGATCCTCGGTCAGGCGTGCCGCCAGAACGGCGCCCGATGATCCGGCGCCTGCGATGACATAGTCGTAGCGTGTGGTCATGCTCGTCTCCCATTCGGTCGAAAGAGTCTAAACGGAATCCCAACTAGAACCAGCGCTCCGTCCCCAGACGCAGATGGTGGGACTACCGCGGAAACTGCGCAATTTGGAAAACGTCTGGGCCGAACCCCCCTACCAATGCCGCCAAGCGCGAAGGCATCACTCAGCCTCCGTGGCATCCCCGGCAGAACGACCGCGCGAGATGACGACGCCCGGTGCGCTTCGGTGTGACGGGGGATCGCGCGGTCACGGCAACCTATCGAGCGAATATGCCTAACGCAAGATGGCGGGCGGGCCCGCCACCCGGCAGTCACCGATCATGCGGGGACTCTGCGTCGGACTGCGTGCTCAGTCGCCCTCGCCACCAATTCGCGCCGGTCTGATCCATTGATCGGCGTCGTGGACACCTCCCGATCGGTGGCGAACCTGCGGGCGGGACGGCAAGTAGCACGCTGTCATCCGCCGCGCGAGGCTCCTGCGGGTCGTCGCTTCGCGGCGCTCCTCGCGCGTGCCGTCGCGCCTTCGCGTCATCCCGGTGCCCTTCCCGCCCCAAACCTTACATTAGACTTGGCGCAATTCTCCGAAGCAGCACCATGTGTGGCACCCGATCCCGCGATAAGCAGAGCAGCCCAGTAGAGTGCGGATATGTTCCGCTCTTGGGCATCAAGCACCTTCGAGTCGTTGTCGAACCCGCAGTTCCGCGTGTTGTGGGCGGGGTCGCTGATCTCGACGCTGGCCTACATGATGATGTTCGTGGTGCAGTCGGTCGTGGCGTTCGATCTGGCGGGGACGAACAGCGCGGTGGGGCTGGTGATGCTCGGGGTGGGGATCTCGATGGTCGTCGTGTCACAGTTCGGAGGCGTCATCGCAGACCGTATGAATCGACGTCAGTTGATCATCGTGGGTCAGGGACTCGGCGCGTTGATGCTGTTCCTGACGGGGGCCTTGCTCGTCGCCGAGCTATTAACGTTGGAATTGTTGATCCTGCTGACGTTATTGCTGGGATTGAGCTTCGCATTCATGGGCCCGGCGCGCCAGGCGTTCGTAGGCGAGATCGTGGGACCAAAGCTGCTCCCAAACGCGGTGGCATTGAGTCAGCTTGCGCATAGCTTCGGGCAACCGTTCTCGCCGATGGTCGCCGGGCTGCTGTTGGAGACGTTCGTGGGGGCGGGTGGGACATACATCCTGATGGCATCGCTCGTCACAGTCGGGGTACTCAGCGTGGCGATGATCCGACCGCCAGAACGTGAGCGCTCGAGCATACAGCGGTCAGTGGTGACAGAGCTGAAGGAAGGGCTAAATCACGTTCGACAGAATCCGCGACTGCGGTTGCTGTTGATCCTCTTCATTTCGATCGTAGTGCTCGGCTTCGTCTTTCGAGTGCTGCTACCGGCCCTCTTGGAGAGACACTTAGATCGCGAGCCCACAGAGATCGGTCTCCTTCTGCTGGTCAACGGGGCGGCGGCGGCAGTAGTCAGTTTGTTTCTGGCAGGCGTGGTCGGAAGCCGCTGGGCCTGGCCAATCTTGTTCCTACTAACGGCGGTGATGGGCCTGGGCTATCTCCTGTTGTCTCAGGCGCAAACGCTTAATGCCGCGCTGCTAGCGATGCTATTGCTGGGTCCGGGCCTGCAGGGACCGCTTTTGATCGCGCAGTCGCAGATCATGATGCATACGGAGCCAGCGTACTACGGGCGGGTGATGGCATTGACCATGATGGCGTTCGGACTCCAGGCTGTCTTTGGGTTCCCTATCGGGGCGCTGGCCGATTCGATCGGGGAACGCGAGGTGCTGCTGCTGCTGGGATTCGCGACATTCGTGGTGGCAGGTCTGGGTCTCGGAGCCTGGCTAGCAATGCGGCGACAATTCGAGGAGGGCCCAGGCATGGAGATGCGAGAGCGGCACTTAGAGGGCGGGGTAATGATCGGGCAGAAAGTCAGGTAGCGGCTGCCATTGCGGAACTACCGCTTGCCCTCCGTCTGGTCTCCGGCGACGAACGTGAACCGTGCGCCTGATTCGTACACCGCTCCAAACCAGATCGGGACACGGGCGTTGGATCCAGCGGATCATGAGCCGATCGCGGGTGGGCTTGTTGCCAGGGATGGCCGCTCAACCGCACGAACGCTCCCAACGCGGCAAATCCACGTCTTCGGCGCAGCCGCTAGACCACGCCCTCCCAGAGCACTACTTCGTCCGAATCCGGGTCGCTGATAACGGAGCTCTCAACATCCAACTGCATCGTCGGTCGCGTCTTCGAATTCCACCGCGGCCACGTCGGGAGCCCAACATAGTTGGGATCACCAGACTTGATGAAGGACACCCACGCCCCGTGAACCGTCTCCGCGAGGACCGCTGGCGGATCGCCCGCGATACCGCGCGCTTGCTCGTTGTTGATCTGATCGAAGACAAACGGCACTTCCAGGAAGTGACAGGCACCAAACTCGCCCTCTCTGGCGGTAGACCGCCAAGCGAACTGGTACAGCCAGGTGTTGGCTGCATGCGCGACCTGTGCATCCGCGAGACGGATCGCGGGCACACGGAACATCCGATCAGTCTCCACCGCAGCGGCGAGCTCGTCAGCCGCAGCCCCTGGGCGGTTCGCCCGATACGTCAGTAGCACGTCGGCACCACTTCGCCCATGGGGCGCCAAAACCGCATCAAGCGAGGCCTGCACCAACTCGTCGTTGAACATGTCTTTCAGGTCCGCTGTGAAGATCAACGCCTCTTCCCGCGTCGTGCCGACCAAGACATCGATATCCGCCGCCGCTCCGTCAGCAATCGCCTCGATCGGGCGCTTCGGGAGCATCGTCGTTTCGAACGTCGGCTGGAATGCCATCGCTGAGGCGGCCGCCTCGCCATAGCGATCCGGATCACGGGTGGTCGTTAGATCGTCACTGAGCACGATTTGCGCAGCCAACAGGGTTTCCGACGTCACGGATTCCAGCGCGCTCAGGTCGCCTGGCACAACGCCCACTTCCTCCAACAGGCGATCCGCGATCAGCGCGGCCGTTGGGGCACTGATGCCATTGTGAGCGGCGCCACTCTGTGGGATGGCCCGGAGGAACAGGCCCCGCGCACGGGGCGTCGCCATGAGGGTTCCGACGCTCATCCCGCCTGCACTCTCACCCGCGATCGTGACCTGATCCGGATCCCCCCCGAACGCGGCGATGTTATCGCGCACCCACTCCAACGCGGCGATCTGATCAAGGATCCCGAGGTTGCCCGAATCCGTCAGCTCGGGAAATTGCTGGGCAAGATGGCAGAATCCTTGCACCCCCAATCGGTAGTTGAGGGTTACACACACGACCCCATCGCGGGCGAATGCGGCACCGTTGTATACGGCGTCAATACCGCTGCCAGCGTAGAACGCACCCCCGTGGATCCAGACCAGGACCGGTAGCGCCGTCGCAGCAATATCTGGCGTCCAAACATTAAGGTTGAGGCAGTCATCGCCCGCCGGATTGGGGGGCGTCCCGATCTCGCCGAAGATGCCGGGCATCGGTTGCTGGAGGCAAACGAGGCCGAAGCGTGTCGCGTCACGCTCCCCCTCCCAGGGTTCGGCGGAAACCGGCGGTCGAAACCGACGTTTACCGGTTGGCGGGGCAGCGTAGGGAATACCCCGGAAGGCGTAAACGCCATCCTCGACCATGCCGCGGATGGAACCCGCTGTCGTCGCGACTACCGGTGTCATTGCAGAAGTCATGCTGCCACTCCACAGACGTGCCGCAGCAGTATCTGTCAGCGACCGCCATCGCAACAAGACACCCAATGGCCATCGGGAAACGTCTTCACTATCCTCAACCTCAAGGGCTAACCATGGCACGAGCCACCATCTGCTACTCGATCTTGACGGATGTCCAAGGGCGCGGGATAGGACTTCGGTCGATCCGCAAGCGTGAGCACGGCTCGATACGGTACGGCGTTCCGGGTACACCGGCGCAACAACCATCCGTGATGTCGATTCTGGAAACACGACGCGAATGGCAGGGCGGATTGTGCATCCGGCCAACGAGCGATTCAACGAACGCGGCGAATTCGAAACGGAGCAGACGTCTGCACCATCCTTGGGTGGTCCGACGCCATTCGTTCCCTTCACTCGCCCGCGGGTGAGATGAATAGCGATGACTACTTTTCTTGTTCTCAGCCTAGGACTCAGTCTGTTTGGCCTCGTCGCGGCCTGCTCCGATACGAGTGATCCAGACGAACGGGTAGCCCCGCTCGTGCAACGAATTGCCGAACTTGAGGAACAGGCGGCGGTGTATGAGTTCCGGATTGCCGACTATGAGGAAACGATCGCCGAGTATGAGATCCAGCTGGGCACGCTGAAAAGGCCGCAAACCAAAGGCGATGCACCTGTAGCTCCGGATACGGTCGGCCGGCTTGACTGGGCGAATGAGGGTGTCGAAGTTCGCCTCACGCCCGGCGTTATTGCGGGCGAGCACTGGATCGGGAGGGTCACCGGCTCAGGGTTCCCGCCGGGCATGGCGGTCTATTCCGTTGGCTGCCTCGGCAGCTATGCCTCTTTCAATGCTGAGCTGTGCGATTACGCGAATCCGACCGTCATGCTTGCGGACGCGAATGGCGATATCACATCGGGAATCATCTCCGTGCCGACTGATCCCAATGGCGGGTGCGCTCTCGTGGGCACCAACGGACCAGATGGTGCCCCGGGAAGTGGTGACGAGATCGGGGCGCTTGTTTGCTACGAACCCCGCGTTTCTACCGACCTTGCTATGCCCCGCGATCGCACTGCAGAAGCTCCGTTCCGCGCAAAAGCTCGATCGCAAAACGGCCGCCTACACCCCGACGCCGGGAGGACGGTCATGCTGGGCGAAGCCTGGCAACGCCCTGCGCGGCTGCGCATCCCTTCGTCCTACGACGGGGAGACACTATTGCCCCTGCTGCTGCTGCTACACGGCTACACCTCGACGTCAGCCCGGCAAGATGCGTACATGGGCTTTTCGCGCCAGATCGATACGGACCGGTACCTACTGCTCTTACCGGAGGGGCGCAAAGATCGAAGCGGGGCACAGTTTTGGAACGCGACCGATGCGTGCTGCGACATCTATCAGGTACGCGGCGACGATGTCAGCTACCTAATGGGGCTGATCGGGGAAGCTCAAGATACCTACGCAATCGACGCGGATCGCGTGTGGGTCGTCGGCCATTCAAACGGGGGATTCATGTCGTTTCGACTGGCTTGCAATAACGCTCCGATTGCAGCAATCGTGAGTCTGGCCGGTTCGGACTTCGCGGACGGATCGGCCTGCGAGGATGCCTCGCCGCTACGAGTGTTGCAAATTCACGGCGATCAGGATCGGATAATCAACATCAACGGGACTGCAAGCTTGGGTCCGGGGCTCGGCGGGTTCCCCAGCGCAGGTGAGGTTGTGGAGCGGTGGGCTCAACGTGGTGGATGCGACTTATCACCAGAGGTAGGAGCCAGGCGGGATCTCGATCGGCTCTTACCGGAGAAAGACACGGATGTACTGGTCTATGCCTCGGGCTGTGCGATCGGGGCAAGAGCAGAACTCTGGACAATCGTGGGCGGGTCGCACATACCGGCGCTTCAGGATGATTTCGCGGAGCGGGTGGTCAGCTGGCTGATGGCGGGATAGAACTCCTCGGGAAATTAGGGACGGAAGGGCCGAGGAGCGTATATCAGCCATTGGTGCTGGCTACGATTCCGCGACAGGTAATGACTATCCCTCGAAAGTGGGTTTCGCCGCGCGCTCCCGCTGCGAGACCGATGAATTCGGTTATCTTCTTGAAGTCCCCAAACCGATTCACCAGACCGCCATCTGAAAAGGGCCTGACTCGTGCGCATTCTCCCCCTGCTGGT
>CAZZMQ010000014.1:0-3890 GCA_964655365.1 uncultured Dehalococcoidia bacterium
CGCTCTTGACAACGCTGAGGGAGCTTAGTTTGAGTAGGATCTTCTCGCTCGGTACGCGATTGAGAACTGGCGGCAGCGCGTTTGCCAAGGTCTCGCGGAAAATCGACTGGTCGCGCGGCGGCGTCAGTTTGAGTAGATCGACCGCGGCGCCTAATACCGCCAGATCGTATGCCCCCTCGTTGAAACCCGATGCGTCGCTACGCGGCAGGGGCACGTGGATACTGATCCCGCGATCGTCGCGGTGGAGTTGATCTGCAAGTTCGGTAACGAACGAGGTGAACGCCTCGCGCAACGCGGGGCTGATGAACTCGTATTCAATATCAACGCCGTCGTAACGTCCCGTCTGCACCATGAGGAGGATGTTGTTGATGTGTTGACGGCGCAGCTGCTCTGAGGCGATAACCGTATTGATTGTCTCGCTCAAACTCGCGTCGGCATGGACGACCGGATAGACAGCCTGGGTCACATCGCTCGGCAGTGCCTCCACGCGACCCAGCAGTGAGCCGTCATTGGCGGGCACGAAGCCCACAGGGTTGATGATGGTCAGTGTGTTTACAGCGGCAGCGGCCAAATCGGCGCCTTGCGGCAGCGTTCCCGTGACGGTGTCGCGGAACTGTAATCGGCGCAAAATCGCGAGGTTAGACGGCACCTGCGCCAGCTCGATCGTGGCGGCGGCGTTGTCCTCCGTCAGCAGCGCCGGGTCGAGCCGCTCCCAAAGACCATCAACAAAGGTGTAGGCGCCCAGATTGCGCGCATCCTTCGTGGGAGAGTTGAGGCGCAGCGTGAGGAGGAAAGGCCCTTCCAGAGCGGATGAGACCGTAAGATCATAGATTGGACTCACGGGCTGCAGATTATCCGGCACCTCGGGGAGACGTTCCCGCAAATCGGCGCGAATGGTGCTGAACGCATCCGCACCCGACGTGGTGACTTGTACAGCCGCGTCATCCCGGGACGTAGTCTCATCCTCGACCAACAAGGCGATCGGAGGCACAAAGAGCACAATCAGGGCGACGGACAGCCCGATTACCATGAGGCCGATTAGATAGGGAACAAAGTCGCGACGACTACGGGAAGGTTGGGCTGCCACCGGGTCGGAACCGGGAAGGGGAGACGGACCCTGGGCCGTGCCCAGACTCTCGCCGACTCGGCGCGGCCCTCGACGTCGGAACGGTCCTTCGCTCATCGTCGCCGAACCTCCGGCATCAAGAACACCGCCTCTTCCGGTTCCGCTCCCTGTACCAAATAAACAACCTCGACGGTCTGATTCGGTTGTAGCTCCCGCAGCACATTGAGGTAGGGCTGATCGCGAGTGATGGCCACACCATTCATGCTTACCACGATATCGCCCGGCCGGAGCCCCGCCAGACCAAAGACGCCCTCTCGGGTGATCTCCAAGAGGAAAGCGCCCTCTTCAACTGACAGGCCAAGCTGAGCAGCCGCCAGCGGCCCTATACCGCGGACGTCCATAACCCCGAAGTCCGGCCTCGGAAACTCGCCGTCTCGCGCGATGGTCCGAGCAATCGGCAGTACGATGTCCATCTGTAGAGCGAAGGCAACACCGTCGACAAAACTGCCATCGTCGGTCTGACGCACGACGGTGGTTGTCAGCCCCACAATCTCACCAGCCATGTTAACCAGCGCACCACCGCTGTTGCCTCGATTGAGAGCTGCATCCGTCTGGATCAGGTGCTCTTGGACGAAGTTCCCACGTGGTAATGAGGCATCGGGATCACTCACGATGCCCAGGGTGACCGCGGGCCGCGATCCGGACAGTGGATTACCAATTGTGAAGACCGCGTCACCGAGATTCAACGCCGCTGAGCTCCCAAAGCGTGGCGCTCGGTGCCCACTCGGTACGATTTGCAGCACTGCAATGTCGGTAAAGGGTGCATCGTGGCCGACGAGTTTTGCCTCATGCCTACTTTCGTTGGGTAGGATCACTGTGATCGTTTCCGCGTCCCGGATCACATGCTCATTGGTCAGCACGAACCCTTCACTGTCTAGGATAATTCCACTACCAACCGAGACCCGAGAGACGAAATTTCCGTCCTCGGCGCGCTGAGCAAGGAACTCCGCATCGACCTTCACGATCGCGGGCAAGACACGCACCACCGCATCCGATAGGACCTGGTCGCGCTGCTCAAACGCATCGCTGATCGCAGTGGTGACAATGCCTTCAACTGTCTGCTCATCTAGCCCGTCGTCGATCAGAACGACGACGAGGATCACAACAAGAACACCGGCGAGGAGGCCAGCCAAGGCACCGAATAGGGAATTAGCCGGGAGATTCGCGCGCATTTCGCCTCATGTAGGGTCGCGCTGTGCTGCCTGCAGACCGCATTTCGACCAACTTGAGCCGGCCGAATCATCCCCGTGTTCCCGACCGCCAAGCCACAGTGTAGCAATGCCGCCGAAGCATGCCCGTAGACTCAGCAAGTGACGTTCGTTTACAAGCGCTCATCCAAGGCTATAATCGCTCAGATACGAACATCTGGTCGGCCAGGGACGGGAGTCTCCGGTCGACTTTTCTCGTGATCGGCAGGATGCCCTCCGCGGGCGCCGGGCGACGAAGGCTGTCAGAATGCCCCCCACAAAGCCTGTTCCAATCACTGCGTCTGGCCTAGAAAAACTCCAGGCCGAGTTGCAGGAGCTCATCTCGGACAAGCGCGCGGAAGCGGCCGCACGCATCCAGCAAACACGCGAAGACTCTCCTGGATCCCAAAACGAGGGCGAATATGAAGAAGCGAAGAACGAGCAGGCCTTCATTGAAGGTCGGATCCAAACCATCCAGCAGATCTTGGCGAACGCGCAAGTGATCGACGAGAAAACCGCTCATAAGAAGGACATGGTTCATCTCGGCGCAACCGTCACCGTCTCCATGGGACGGCGCCAGCAGACCTTCACCATTGTGGGCATGCCCGAGGTGGACGCAGCCCAAGGCTTCATTTCCGACGAATCGCCAGTTGGCAAAGCTCTGCTCGGCCAGAAAATCGGCGATACCGTATCTGTCAACGCTCCGGCCGGCACCATCAAGATGAAGGTGAAGAAGATCAAATAGGCCCCGGTGCCCGAGACAGCCTCAACGGAAAGGGCGCTCAAGCGCCCGTTTTTGGTGGACGCAAAGCCCGTCTCCAGCAACAGAAACATTCCGTCATGCCCGATAGTCCAACACCAGATCCCGCCGTGGACGCGGCTTCAGAACTGGGCAGCGATCGCCTGCAAGAACTCTTCGACGAGCGTCGCTCCAAGCTAAAGGCACTACGCGAGGCGGGCCTAGATCCGTACCCGGCCCGCACTGGTCGAAACCACACTCTGGCCGAGGCGCGCGCGGCCTTCGAAGCAGCCGAGCTGAACGCCGCAGATCCGCCGACCGTGATCGTGGCCGGTCGTGTCGCGAGCGTACGCGGGCAAGGCAAGGTAGCTTTCATCGACCTCCGCGATGGCAGCGGAACCCTGCAGCTGTTCTGTCGTCGTGCGGCACTGGGGGAAAGCGGAACCCTGGCGCTAGACCAGCTCGACCTCGGTGATCACGTGGAATGCCACGGCTTGTTGATTCGTACGCGTCGGGGGGAGATCTCCGTTGAGGCACAGATGCTGCGTGTGATCACCAAGGCGCTTCGAGCCCCGCCCGAGAAATTCCACGGCCTGCGCGACCAAGAGGCTCGTTACCGCCAGCGCTACCTCGATCTGCAAGCAAACGAGGAGTCACGCGAGGTCTTCCATCGCCGCTCCCAGATCGTAGCCTCGTTACGACGGCGCATGGACGCGCGCGACTTTTTGGAGGTCGAAACCCCGGTCCTGCAGCCAGAGGCGGGGGGCGCAGCAGCGCGACCCTTCGAAACCTACCTCAACGCTCTCAACGAATCCCGCGTCCTACGTATCGCAATCGA
>CAZZMQ010000014.1:3900-8339 GCA_964655365.1 uncultured Dehalococcoidia bacterium
TCGAACTCCATCTCAAGCGACTCGTCGTTGGCGGCTTCGACAAGGTCTACGAGATCGGCCGCATCTTCCGCAATGAGGGCGCCTCCACCCGCCACAACCCCGAGTTCACAATGCTGGAGTCGTATGAAGCCTACGCCGACTACAGCGATGTCGCTCGGATGGTGGAGGAAATCGTCAGCGAGATCGCCCTGGAGGTCCTAGGCACCATGGTGATCCCCTGGGGAGAAGGCCAATCAGCCAACCAGCTTGAGATCGATCTGACTCCGCCCTGGACCCGAATAACAATGCACGAGGCTGTGCAAAAATACGCCGAGATCGACTTCTTCGACTACGCCACGCCGGAAGCGATGACCAAGCTGCTGAAGGAACGCCACATTGAGATCCCGGAGGGGGCTGGCTGGGGCAAGCTGTTCGACACCCTCGTTAGCTCCACCGTCGAGCCGCATCTGATCCAGCCCACCTTCCTGCTGGACTACCCGATCGAGCTCTCACCTCTAGCCAAGCGCCACACTGAAGATGGTCGATTGGTAGAACGCTTCGAGGCGTTCGTGGCTGGTTGGGAGGTCGCCAACGCCTACAGCGAGCTGAACGACCCAATCGACCAGCGAGAACGCTTCGCTACGCAGAGCAGCCTACAAGCAGCGGGCGACGACGAAGCCGAACTAGGCGACGAGGATTTCCTGGTCGCGTTGGAACACGGCATGCCGCCTACGGGAGGGCTAGGGTTGGGAATCGATCGTCTAGTAATGCTACTGACCAATCGCCAGTCGATCCGCGACGTGATCCTCTTCCCGCAGATGCGGCGTAAGAGCTGACCCCGAACCAAGCTAGAACAAATCTGGAATCACACCAAAACAATGCTGCAGCATTTCACCGTCTCAGCCTTCGTCTCTCTCGACAGACCGAGCGGAGGTGAGACGCTCCTGCATTTCCACGCGCTTAACCAAATGTGGCTTCCAGCAGGCGGTCACGTGGAGCCCAACGAAAACCCTGTCCAAGCTGCCTTGCGCGAAGCGAAGGAGGAGACGGGCCTGGACGGCGAAATCCTTCCGACGGTCGCGCCGATCGACTACGCACAGCCGCCCCAACTCCCGGTCCCAGTCACAATCATGGTGGAAAACATCACCGACCATCCTATCGATGGGCCACACCAACACATCGACCAGGTCTACTTCACGCGGCCACGCATTGCGTCTGCGATGCCGCCTGTCGTGCCACAAGGCTGGATCTGGGTGAACGCGGCGACGCTGCGAAGTGCCAGCCCAATTTCACCGCAACCCGATGCGAAGCCCATCGCGATCGCCGAAGATGTGCGGGTGCTCGGGCTAGCGGCGATCGAACGCGCCGCCGAGAGGTGACATCACCACCGAACCGCCCAAGACGAGGAAAACAGCTCGTAGCGACCCGATGGTCCCACGCACTTCCGTCTGGCTTCTGACCACTAACCATCTACCCGTGCGCTACGCGCGCCAAGTTTCGCCATGGAGCCCCGAATGCTACCCGTTCAACTATTCCGCGACGACGTCAACCAGGTACATCGTGCCCTCGATCTCCGGCAGACCGAAGCACCCGTGGGTCGGGTGATCGAACTCGATAAGCAGCGCCGCACAGTGCTGGTGGAGTTAGAGAGGCTGCGCGAGCAGCGCAACGAAGCCGGCAAGGCAATTGGAAAAGCCAAGGACAACACTGAGCGGCAATCCTTAATAGATGACCAACGCACCGTCGCCGAAAGGGTCGACGAACTGGAACAGCAGCTGCGCGCGATCGACACGGGGTTGCGCGAGACGCTATCGGAGTTCCCCAACCTTGTCGACCCAGCCACGCCGGAGGGGACGGGCGAGGAAGACAACGTGGAGTTGCGTCGTTCGGGAGATCCCATCGACCTGGGTTTCGAGGCCAAACCGCATTGGGAACTTGGCGAATCGCTCGGCATCATCGACACCGAGACCGCAGCCGCAATGGCCGGTTCGCGGATGTACATGCTCAAAGGCGCAGGCGCAAAGCTGCAGCGCGCGCTGATCGGCTACTTCCTCGAGACCCACGAATCGAATGGCTACACCGAGGTCTACGTACCGGTCATGGTACGGGAAGCGTCGATGTGGGCGGCCGCCAAACTACCCAAGTTCGGCGACACGATGTTCCACGACGCTCAGGAGGACCATTGGTTCATCCCCACCGCAGAGGTGCCGCTGACTCTAATGCACATGGACGAGATTCTGGACGAATCCGCCTTGCCTCTCAAATATGCCGCACACTCTCCCTGCTTCCGTCGCGAGAAAGTGGCCCATGGACGTGACGTACGCGGGATCAAGCGCGTATTTCAGTTTGAAAAGGTGGAGCTCTACCAGTTCACTAAACCAGAGGAATCGCCCGCCGCGCTGGAGGCGATGCTCCACGAGGCAGAAATGCTCCTGCAAGAGCTGGAGCGGACGTACCGCGTTTTACAGATCTCCAGTGGGGATCTGGGCTTCACGGCGACGGTCCAATACGACCTTGAGGTCTGGGCGCCAGGCGCCCGCGAATGGCTTGAGGTGGGCAGCACCTCAAACTGCACAGACTTCCAGGCACGGCGCGCTAACACGCGGTACCGTCCACTAAACGACGAGGGTAAGCCGGGACGGCCACAGTTCGTGCATACACTCAACGGTTCCGGCCTTGCCCTACCCCGCGTGCTCGCTGCGATCCTGGAAAGCTGCCAGCGCGAAAATGGATCGATCGCAGTGCCGAACGTCCTCCAACATCGGATGGGACGTCTGCTGCAAATCACCAGGTAGCAGACATCTTCCAGCCCACGAACCTGCGCGTCACGCACACAGCAAACCGCTGCACGGGGCAAGGGCTTCCAGGCAGATGGAAAAATCCGAGCGATTCCACCAGTTAAGTTGGAATGACGCGCTCCCAATCCACTTGGATGCGGACGGCTAGGAACAGCACGAGTTACTGGCGGAACGCAAAAACAAACCGCACGGCGCGACATCGACGATATGGGCGACGTCAAAGGCAAGTCATGCTGCATCTGTAGTGCGACTTCGGAATGGACGCGCTGGGCGATGCAGAACGCAACAGCGATGTGCCGCTGATCTATTTAATTCGTACACAAGTCTGTCGTTTCAAGTCGGGGCTAGAAATGGGCGGTAGGATCGCGGCATGCTCTGGCGATTTCTAGCAAGAATCCTTCCACGACGCGTGGGCCAGCAAACTGGCCCGCGGAAGCCCGCCGACTTTGTGCTCGCCCTCGCCAATCGACTGGCGGAGACGGGGCATCTCACCTCGATTGCAGCCGCCCATGCGCCTGAACACACCCTCGCCGACACGCTCAACGCGCGTTCGCACGGCCTGATATCAATCGAAGGAGGCCCGCCCGATCTTGTGCTCGTCAGCACAGCGAGTCATAGCGGCCACCTGGCTGACACGCGGATCACGGGCTTCCACTGGCTGATTCGTCGCGACGGTCTCTCATCGTCGTGGCCGGAGGGACGCGTGGAGGCCAAACGCGAGTTTCGCACCTCAGACGTTGGGACGGCGCAGCGGTTCCGCTGGACCGCTGACGATGAATCGACCGCGTCTCTTGCCGCAGCATCGGCGTTGAACGAGCTCGACGCCGCCAATGACAGCGTTCTGCAGCTACTGCAGGATCCGGGCACGCTCGTAATCGAGCTCGCTCCGCAGCCGGAGCTGGGCCTACTCCGGCTGAGCCACTTCGTGGGCAACCGCAACACACTGGAGCAACCTGCTCTAGTCGGAATCGCTCGGGTCTGCCGGGCAATCGGGGCGATGACGGACCAACAGGCCCGTCCGAAGGGCAGCTAATGCCGGACTTGGTCGCAACTACAGCACCGTTAGGTCGTCGGGGATGGTGACGGGCCCGTCGTAGGTGGAGGCAAGCTCCATCTGTAATTCGGTCCAGGTCCCGCCCTGTAGGAGTACGTGCGTCAGTGCCAGTTGTGAGGGAGCTGCTTGGGTAGCGATCCGGCCCACGTCTTCCGCGGATGTGTGGAACGCGGCGTGATAAGTTCGCCAAGCTTCGCTGCGCCGCGCCAAACCAGCGGCGCAGTAGACCTCGTGAATCAATAGATCGCAGCCTTCAGCCTCTGCGATCAGATCCTCGCAATACGTCGTATCGCCGGAGATAACAATGCTGCGGTCGTCACTTTCGAACCGGTAGCCAAAACTGTGTTCCCAATCGCCGTGGGCGACTTCGAACGCCGTGACGCGAACACGGTCATCCTCATATACCGCGTGCCCACCAGGACCGACGGTCAGATCGTGCGCCGTGCAGCGCCAACCGTCAGGGCTGGCCGGCTCCAATCCGTCGAGCCGAATACGGCGGTCTTCAGCGTAAGCATCCTCGATTCGCCCGACCAAAGCCGCCGTGCCTGGTGGTCCAGCGATCTCCAGTGGGTCGCTGCGACCGACCGTCCAGGGCGTGTAGCTCACAT
>CAZZMQ010000014.1:8349-19338 GCA_964655365.1 uncultured Dehalococcoidia bacterium
TGATGGAGGTGGGTAAGGAAGGCGCGACAAAGATTCGGAGCGCGCAACGCTTCAATATCGTGCAGCTCCGCGGCCTCGATCGCTCGCCGCACGACGCCAGGGCCTACGTCAACGAGGTACGAGCGATTACCAATGACGACAGCCAGCGCCGGTCCGTGGCGCGTGGGATCCGGAATTGGTGTACCAGTGCCGAGCATGACGACACGCATCGCGGGTTCTGTCATAGCGAGGCCACCTTCGGGTGGGATCCTACCGCGTGATCGTAGTCCGGTGAATCAGGGTGCAGACGGAGAAGTCGCGTCGATTCGCTTCTCAAAGTCCTGCGGGATCTTCGATAACGCGTCGGTGGCGACCTTCACAATCCTCTCCCTAAAGTGACGTTTGATCGCGCCGATCGCTCCAACGTCCCTTTCCGACAAGACAATCCGCTTGAGAAAAGATTCTTCGCCGGATGCTTCCGAGGGTTCATACCTTGATACTCAAGGTAGTCCAGCACGCCATCCAGCGGCTGTGACACCAGTTCCAGCCAAAGAGCAGGTTCCACGGACAGGAAGTGCAATATGCCACAGTGGCCCACAAAAGCGCCGCTATGCGCATCAAGAAAAACCTGCCGCGTCTTCTTCGGGACGCGGGGGAAATCTGCCACAGCCAGCTAACACCGCTTGGAAACGAGCAGTGCTAGCAGCCATCCAGATGCAACTGGAAACGGCAAGGAAACTGGATGGCTAGCTGATCACGGTCGCTCAGACTGAAGTCGTCCAGAAGACCGCCGGGTCGCTGCCCGGCTACGGGTCCTAGCTGAGGAACCAGTCCAGAATCGGTCCATTCTCCTCACGTGGATATGTGTGAGAGAGGTCATCAATCTCGCGAAATGTGATTTTTGCGCCAGCCTCGGCCGCCGACGCCGCCGCGTTGCGCGCCATCTGGATCGGGAACATCCAATCCAGCGCACCGTGGACGAGATATATCGGCTTGTCCTGAATCCCATCTGCGAGTTGCAGCAACATGGGATGAAAACTGGCCGAGATGGGAGCGAGGTGAGTGAAGGGAGCGCCCTGATCCAGTCCGGCGAGCCAGGAGAAGCTACCACCATCAGACATACCGGTTAGCAAGACGTGGTCGCGATCGATCGGCCACTGACGCTCAACATCGTGCAGGATCTGGACTAGGTGTTGTCCGTCGAAGGAAGGATTCCGCAAAGACCACGTTCGGTCCTGCGACCGAGGCGCGAGCACGCGCACCTCGCGTGAGCGAGCGGCCTGGAGCCAGGTCCAGAGGAAGTCAGCGCCATGGCCGCTTCCACCGTGCAACGCAACTACGACGGGTAGCGGCTTACCAGCCTCATGCTGCTCTGGCACATAGACAGAATAGCCACCGCGCTCTCTGCGGTCATTTGCTTTGTGGAAGACACCAATGTCGTCGCGAGTGCGATCGACATCGGCAAGATGCTCAACTAAAGCCTCATCATCGCGCTCCGACGGTGGTAGAAAGAATTGGCTGATCGTGGGGAAGGTGTCGGCAAGGGGATAGAGCGCCTCCTGAGCTAGCGTATTGTGCCGTAGCGCGGCGTAGGCAGCCATTACCCCCTCCTGGCTTTCGACCACCCCCTGCAACCCTTCCAGGCCGGCTAGTGCCTCACTGGCCACAGTGAGAATGCGATCGCGGAACTCCTGCAGATGCGCGGGCCAGTCCAATGCCTCGATCTGTGCTGTGCCTGTTTTGATCGGCTCGGAGAAGTCGCCCACAGAATCGGCCACATCTCGGATGTTGGGTGGGTGCAAATGGCGACCGGCCTGGGCCAGCCCATCGAGGGCGCTCAAAAGTGGTGGTACAAGTGCCACAATCGCGTCGTGGAGTTGGTCGTTGGTCATGGATCTTCCTGGCGGTGAGCATAGCGGCGGTGGCCAAAATGGACTGCGTGTACAGAGGCAATGGCAAGCGCAGCCCCTTGGTATGCACTTCCGTGAATCCACACGGAAGCCAGCCCGATACAACCGCTGCGCGGCGATTCACGTTGTCAGCAGAGAAGAGACTTCGGAGCCGAGCCGCGGTTTCGGCATCGCGAACCGATTGAGAAAGACAGAGCGCTGGGAACGATAGGAGACTAGGACCGAAGAACCCTTAGGCTATGGGTTCTTCCCGCTCGGAGGGGTGGCAGAGTGGTTGATCGCGCCGGTCTTGAAAACCGGTAGGCCCGTCAGGGTCTCGTGGGTTCGAATCCCACCCCCTCCGCCAAACCGATCGCTGTGCGGGCTAGGGGCCGACTAGGCCGGCACAAACAGCATCAAGCTCGACATCGCTCAAGCCCTGGGCCATGAAGAAGCCCCGCGCGTCGCCGAAAGCGTCACCAACGAGCGCGAGAAAATCGTGGATCATTTCCGGTTTGACTTCCATCCGAGCGCGAAGCTTTTCGTCCGGCTCGGACAAGTCTCGACCGGACACGCGCAGGTAAGCAATCAGCCTGTCGATGCTAGCGTTGCTAGCAGCGTACTCGGAGGCAATATCATCTCGGGCGACGCCAGCAACTTCCAGCAACAAGCTGGTCAAGATACCGGTGCGGTCTTTGCCGGCCGTGCAATGGATCAGGACCGGGTAGTTCTTCGATTCACTCAAGAGGCGCGCTGCTTGCGCATAGCGCTTCGCGCCGCGACGAAAGCCAGAGAAGTACCGCTCCGATGACATGGTCCGGCCGTAAGCCATGTTCATCGAATCCACATACTGAGCCATCCTCTGCTCCGTGGAGACGGGCGAGATGTGGTGCCGGGTGACATGGTCGGCGATCAAGAAACCGCGAGTCGGCGAGTCGCTCAGCTC
This sequence comes from uncultured Dehalococcoidia bacterium, assembly GCA_964655365.1. Classification (GTDB taxonomy): domain Bacteria; phylum Chloroflexota; class Dehalococcoidia; order Bin125; family Bin125; genus JAPUIR01. The sequence continues at coordinate 11,164 of CAZZMQ010000014.1, forward strand.
GTCCGGGTGGCGCAAGTCGATCACGGTCCGCAAACCGAGCTCGGAGTGCATCCGACGAGCGCCTTCGCTGGTGATACGGTCGGGCGATCCCGACCGAAAAAGACGTCCAGGCTGAGTCCAGCCACCCTCGGATGTAGGCAAGCCTCCAATGTCGCGCAGATTGAAAATGCCGTCGATCTCGATGTTTTTCATGGGCCTATTGTCGCAACGTCTTACGAACTATCCAAAGATCTGAGCTCCGCCTAGCCTAGCCTCAGTTAGAACTCCCCACCAAGCCCGGCCAGGAAAATCCGCGTGCAGGTCATTTGCTCATTGTTGCCGAACGGGTGTCCACAGAAGTCGGGCGCACCGGCATCCTTGATCTGGAGTATCCGACCCTCAATCTCTTGTTCAGAACCGAGCAGTGCAACGTCAGCGGGGCCCTCAACTCTCTCGTGATCGAGCATGATGCAATATGTGGGCAGAGAGTTGTAGTGCACAAACTTCTTCGCGGCCTGGGCGTGGCCGGCGTCGACATCATCTGTAATGAGGACGAGCAGAGAGCAGATGGAGCGAGCATCGGGGTGTCCAACAGCTTCAGTTCCTACCCGCAGTCCGGGCGCGATGTGGGACTCTATTGTCGCGGGCCCCGTCATCCAGAGGGTCATACCATAGGCAAGTTCCCAGTGACCTCGAGCATGACCGGCTCGCGGACGGCAGTGATGCAGGAAACTGGGGGCCGTCTGGAACATCGAGTGCGGTCGCGACGCGATATTTGTCGCCACCGGTCTTAGCAGGAACGCCAAGCAGCGGCGGCATGAGCACCCCAAGATATTGACGCATGTGGCGAACGGGCCGGTCAAAGGCTATGCGCTACCTATCCTAGATATTTGTCCCGTGGGAAAGACCGATGTCAAGCGTGAAGCGCCCGCCTGAAACAGACTGCGCTGTTAGGGCCTGCTGTCCGATTGCGACCGGGTGGCGCGGGTAAGTGGGGGGGGGTAACGGCGCTCATCAGCTCAATACGGTCCGTCTGAGCCCCAGCCATGGCGAGCGACATGAACTCAGGCTCACTCCGGGTGCGCCCTCGATCATCTTCGGAACGCTGTTCCTGTCCAACCTAGGTCGTACATCGCTCCGGACACGGTGAGATAGCGAAAGAATTCACCAACAACCCGATAGAACTGGCTCGGAGGAGGATGGCTGCTAGACTCGGGCTCGATGCATGAGGACACGATCGAAATATCTCTGACTCCAGCCGACACCGGCGAAACCTGCTACCGCATGGTCAACGCCGTCGTTTCCGAGCTCAATGGATCGCTTGCCGAAGCCTCGGTGATCTTTGAGATCACGAGCGGCCCAGGTGGCCTGGGTTCGGAGAAAACGCCAGCCTTCGAGACCAAAACGGACGAGTGGGGCATCGCCCAGGTTAATTGGCACGCCGCACCCTTCCCACGCAGCGATCCCCAGTCAGCCGCGGCCCAAAACGCGACTCTGCGCGCCTCGACCGCGGACGAACGGGCCCGCGGCCTCAAAATCCACATCGCGCAAACCAACTGGCTGCCCAACTGATCCCGCCTGTGCAATGACTGCTCCTCACACCTTCGGAGGCAACCCATTCGACCGTGCCGCTACACAGCGGCGCGACCCCGACTGGATTAAGAGCCAGCTGAAGCGCTCGGACACGCGAATCTTGGCACTCTGGAAACTACAGATCCCAATCATCGAAGATGATACGACCCACCTCGCCTGGCGCGGATCAGACGTGCTTGCGCAGCGCGACGAGGGCACGATGCCGGTGTTGCTCGGACTGCTGGGCGGTTTGGCGCACTTCGCAATCAACGTCTCCAAGCTCGATGATCCCTCACCCGTACTGATGGAGGGGGCAATCTACGCCGACGCGCGCAACGCTGCCACGCGACTACCGCTTGAGGAGGCCGGCATCCTGGCCCAAGCCAAGGCCCAGATCGATTGGCACGCGCGTCATCAGTTCTGCCCGATCTGCGGCGAGCAGACATCGATGCACCAGGGCGGGCTAATGCGCCGCTGCGACTCCTGCAATGCGGAACATTTCCCACGCACAGACCCTGTCGTCATCGTCGTTGTGACAGACGGCGAACGCTGCCTCCTAGGGCGTCAGAAAAGCTGGCCACCAGGCATGTTCTCGGCGTTGGCGGGCTTCGTCGACCATGGCGAGACAATCGAAGAGGCGGTGCGGCGCGAAGTGAAAGAAGAAACCAACATCGACACGATCAACGTTCGCTACCACTCTTCTCAACCGTGGCCGTTCCCGATGTCGCTGATGATCGGATGCCTGGCTCAGGCAGTCAGTACGGAGATCACAATCGACGAGTTAGAACTGGACGGTGCGCAATGGTTCACGCGCGATGAGGCGCGACGATCACTCGAGGATCCGGACTCAATCCCAGAGCTGCAGATGCCGGGGGCGATGGCGATCGCGCACCAACTGATCAAGGCATGGGTCAACGAGGAGTAAGCACACGCACACAGTTCAGGGAGCCGGTGTCTGAACGACGTAGGTCCCGCTGCCGGAGCCAACAAGCTGGCCTTCTTCGTCGAATAATTCGACAGCGCAGTGGCTAACCGTTCGGCCGCGACGCAGCACCCGTGCCTTGGCAACGATGGTGTCACCCGATAGTGGGCGTAACCAACGAAACTCGGCTTGTGCCGTGATCACGCGATTCTCCGGCTCCACGACGGTTCCGAGCGCGCCGCCCATGGCTGAGTCGGCCAGAAAGAGCCAGACACCGCCGTGCACAATACCGTAGAGATTCTGAGAGCCTTCACCGGCCGTGAAGGTGATCTCGGCAAAGCCTGCGCCGGCGGCGCTGAAGCGGTAGCCCAAGTCGGCGAAGAGAGGCACCGCCTCCATCTCGCGCAAGACAGCATAGGGATGGTCGAAGTTGGTCAGCATCACAGGCTAGCGATTCATTTTACGGCGCTCGATAACCCTGGATCAGCCACCGCGGTACAGGCGAATCGCCTCCACAGTGACGATGCGTAAATCGTGCTGTGCGGCGAAGCGCTGCAGGTCCGGCATGCGAGCCATGGTGCCGTCATCCCTAATGACCTCACAGATCACCGCAACGCTCTCGAGACCGGCCAGGCGACAGAGGTCGACAGATGCTTCCGTCTGGCCGCCACGCTCAAGGCCCCCTCCGTCGCGGGCACGCAGCGGAACGACATGGCCAGGTCGAACAAGATCGGTCGCGCTAGTGGAAGGGTCCGCCAAGAGTTGGACGGTACAAGCACGGTCGGCAGCAGATATGCCAGTTGTGACCCCGTTGCGTGCCTCGACGGACACGGTAAAGGCAGTGCCCAGTTCAGCTTCGTTGTGCTCAACCATCGGCGGTAGGTCGAGTCGATCCGCGGTGGCGTTATCGAGCGGCGCGCAGATCAGACCACGGGCATGGACCGCCATGAAGTTGATCCAGTCGGACGTGCAGAACTGAGCGGGAATGGCGATGTCACCTTCATTCTCGCGGTTCTCATCGTCTGTGATGATCAACGGTCGGCCAGCCTGAAACAGGCTGATAGCCTCGGCTACCTCGATCACGTATCCGGATGCTTCAGTTTGGATCACTGTCAACCCCTGGATTGCCTGCACCCGACGCGCGGATCCGTTCTGCGTGACCTGCGATTGCCCGCTCGATCAGACGATCCACGGCGTGAGCCAGCACGTCAGTTTCAATATTGACCTGCTCACCTAGGCGGCGGTCGCTCAGGTTACTTCGTCCGCGCGTGAACGGCGCGAGCGAAACGGAGAAACCGCTCCCGGTTCGTTCGCTGACGGTGAGACTAACGCCATCGACGGTGACGCGCCCTTTCTCAATGACTCTCGACAGAAGCTCGCGCGGTGTCTCGTATGCGGCGATGATCGCGTCACCTTCCCGGTCGAGTGCCCGCAGTGCCGCGGTACCTTCGACGATACCGCTGACGACGTGACCGCTGAGACGGTCCGTGACGCGCCGAGCCGGTTCAAAGTTCACAACGTCTTGTGGCTTCAGTGCACCAAGATTGGAATGGCGGCGCGCGATCTCGGCGAGGTCCAAAACAATCTGTTGTTTCTCTACTTTGCAAATGAGGAGGCGGGCCCCGTTAACGGCGGCCCAATCCCCACCATGTAGGTCCGTTGGCTCCGGCAGAGCGAGCGTCAGTGTCTCGCTGTCCACCGCGGTAACCTCGGCTACATACTCCACTGTGCCGCTGAAGATCGGCGCTTCGCTCTCGGTTGCCGTGGCGGAGCCAACGCGAAGCAGATCGCTGGCACTGAGTCCGAAGGTATCTGCATCCGGCTGGGCCAATAGGCCGCGCAACGAGGCGACTCGATCGCCGCGGAAGAAGGGCGCTTCGGCACGTGCACCGGTGAGGCCCTCTGGACGCCAGCCGACCAACTCGCGCCGTGATTTACGTTCAGACTTGGCCAGCAGATTGCCAAGGTGATACCGAATAGTGTTAACCGAGACGCCGAGGTGCTCGGCAATTTCGGGGTTGCTACGCTCGAGCTGGACATAGGCCAGCACCCGCCATTCGGCGGGCGTGAGGACATCGTCATGCGGGGGCCGCCCGCGTTTCAGAATCACTGCTCCAGTCATACCGCCAGCCTAGGGAGGCGAACGGTAGGATTACCCCATCCAGTTCTGCAAGGCTAGTGCCTCAGCAGTTGGCTCGTGAATCGCTCCTTTAGCTGTGGAAAGCCGCGTCTCGCTTTGAGAGAAAAGCCTGCCAGCCTTCCACTTGGAGAACGCGCAGGCGTTCGAGGGCGATCTCATCGTCGCGGGTCTGTTCAGAAAGGACGGCCAGAGTCTCATCGGAGGAGTAGTCGAACGCGTCGCGCACACCGGCCAGCTCATAGACACGGTTCACCAACAATTTATTGAGCGCGACGCTCGTGCGCGGCAAGGCGGCGAACTGACGCGCCATTTTGGCCGCCTCATCGAAGACCTGGCCGTCAGGCACCACGCGGTTCACAATGCCCAGCCGCTGAGCCTCTGCGCCATCCATCATACCGCCCAGCATCAGAATCTCTTTAGCACCCTAGAGACCCGCCAGAAACGGAGTGATCAGAATCGGCGGACCGAAGCCATGCCGGATCTGGATCTCGCCCAGCTTAGCGTCGTCAGCGGCGATGGTAATGTCGCAGAGACCAGCAAGCTCGAAGCCCAGGCCAACGGCGTGTCCGCGCACTGCGGCAATGACGGGCTTGGGCAGGCCCCAGATTCGAGCAACGATGTCCATCATCGACGGAGTCTCGGCGCCATCATCTGGCTCCGGCCAGGACTGCAGGTCGCCGCCAGCGGAGAAGGCACGGCCGGCACCTCTCAGGATCACGGCCCGCACAGCGTCGTCCTCGCCTGCCGTTTCGAGATGACGCGCAAGTCCGCGCCGCAGCGACCAGTCAACAGCATTGAGGATCAGCGGTCGATTCAGAGTGATCCAGACGAAATCGTCCTCCTTCTCGTAAAGAACGTCATTGTCGGAAGGGAAAGGAATCTGATCGCCATCGGGTGTGAAACGGTCTTCGAACTCCGCCATCACATAACTCCTCAGCTGGACTGGCGCGCGAACCCAGGAAGCCTACAGCGCCGCCTGTAGGTAGACTGCCGCCAATGAAGGCCGCAATCGACCCGGGCGCAATCCTGCCGGAGCTGATCTCGCTGCCCGGCGGCGAGTTCGTCATGGGCCACGATAGACATCGTCGCGACGAACGCCCAGCCCACCGCGTCAGTCTGGGCCCATTCCGCGCGGCCGTCTCCCCGGTGACGAACGCTGAGTACTCACGCTACGTTGAAGCAAGCGGGGCAGCACTGCCCCGCTTCGATGGTAATCCCATCTTCAGCGCACCACGAAAGCCAGTCGTAGGGGTGTCTTGGTACGAGGCCACGGCCTACTGCAATTGGCTGGCGAACCAAACGGATGTGCCCTACCGGCTACCAACGGAGGCCGAGCGTGAGTTCGCTGCTCGCGGTGGACGGGAGTCCGACTGGCCCTGGGGTGACGGTGACCCAGGATCCCATCTAACGCAACGGTTCGTGGCCGAGTCAAAGGGACCGCACGTACCGCGCTTGGAATGCGCCAACCAGTTTGGCTTGCGATGCATGGCGGAAAACGTGCATGAATGGTGCCACGACTTCTACCAGAGCGACTACTACGAGCAGCTGGGGATCGAATCACCCAGCGACTCGCCGCGCGGTCCAGCAACTGGAACTCGCCGCGCGAGTCGCGGCGGCTCCTGGCGACATCGGATCAAGTTCACCCGCGTCAGTGCACGTTCCAGCCTGATCCCGGGCTACCGCTACAATGACTACGGTTTCCGCCTCTACGCCAGCACGCGATAACAGCAACCCAATCCTCGCGACTCATCAAGGGTCGAGAGTTTGCCCTAGAGCAACCGTCGATATACTGCCCAGCGCGGAAGGCCCCGCCCAGACGGGGGGTTAGAAAGGTGCGTTGATGACGAGCAGTACGTCCGAGACGGCTACGGTAAATCCAGGCCAGCTTGCCTTCCGCTTTGGCGACGGTGAAGCCGACGGCGACACGTCGATGCGGGAGCTGCTGGGCGGCAAAGGCGCGGGCTTGCATGAGATGAGCCGCCTGAGCGTCCCCGTCCCGCCGGGATTCACGATCCCAACTTCCGTCTGCAACGCCTTCTACGAGAACGACCGACAGTATCCGGCCGCGCTGGAAGCAGAAGTGCGCGCAGGTCTAGCCTGGGTGGAAGAGCATGTGGACGCGAAATTCGGCGACCCCGCAAACCCACTCCTGCTGTCGGTGCGCTCCGGTGCACGCGTCTCAATGCCAGGCATGATGGACACCGTGCTTAATCTGGGCCTCAACGACACCACTGTCGAAGGGCTGGCCCGCCGCTCCGGCGATCGGCGCTTCGCCTATGACTCCTACCGCCGCTTCGTAGCGATGTACAGCGATGTCGTGCTAGGCGTGAAGCGCGACGACGACCTGGCACAGGATCCATTCGAGAAGCTATTGGACGAGGCGAAAGTACGGCAAGGCGCGGAGTTGGATACCGAACTCGATGCCGACGCACTAGCCGAACTTGTCGTGCGCTACAAGGCCGAAGTCAAACGCCAGCTTGGACACGACTTCCCGGAGGACCCATGGGAGCAACTCTGGAGCGCGATCGGCGCGGTCTTCGAGTCGTGGGATACGCCGCGCGCAATCGTCTACCGCAACCTCAACGGCTATCCGCACAGTTGGGGGACCGCATGCAATGTGCAGGCGATGGTCTTTGGAAATCTTGGTGACGATTGCGCGACAGGCGTCTGCTTCACACGTGACCCGAAGGATGGGAGACCAGGACTTTTCGGCGAGTACCTGATCAACGCACAGGGCGAAGACGTTGTCGCCGGCACACGCACACCGCGACGCGTAGCCGAGTCGGGACGCAGCCCGGAGGATCCGCCGTCGATGGAGATCACTCAGCCTGAGACCTACGCCGAGCTCCTAGCGGCCTGCACCCGACTGGAACAGCACTTCCGTGACATGCAAGACATCGAATTCACCGTACAGCAGGGCAAGCTCTGGATTCTGCAAACACGCAATGGCAAGCGAACAGGGCCAGCGATGGTCAAGGTGGCCGCCGACCTCGTCGACGAGGCAATGCTCGACCGTGAGGAGGCACTGCGGCGGCTCGACCCAGAGCAGATCTCGGAGTTGCTGCATCCAATCTTCGAGACAGGGGCGACTAGGGATACGATCGCGACGGGCCTAGCCGCTTCACCCGGCGCAGCTGCTGGACGGGTCGTATTCTCGGCCGACGAGGCAACGGAATGGGTGGAGCGCGGCGAGCATGTGATCCTGGTACGAATCGAAACGAGCCCAGAGGACATCCAGGGCATGCTAGCGGCTGACGGGATCTTAACGGCTCGCGGCGGGATGACGTCGCACGCGGCGGTTGTCGCACGCGGCTGGGGCAAATGCTGTATCAGCGGCTGTGGTGCGCTGACAATCGACTATCAGGCGGGAACCTTCAGCGTAGACGTTGAGGGCCGGGGAACCATCGTCGTGAAGCGCGGCGACACGATCTCGATCGATGGGACCAGCGGCGAGGTCATGCTTGGCACCCTGCCGCTCAGTGAACCAGATCTGCCGAACGAGTTCGAGCGGCTGATCGGCTGGGCGGACGACGTCCGACGACTGGCCGTGCGCACCAACGCG
>CAZZMQ010000014.1:19348-20079 GCA_964655365.1 uncultured Dehalococcoidia bacterium
TTGGCCTAAGCCTGCCGACTGCATCTACCCAGGTGCGCACCAACGCGGACACGCCGGAGGATGCTGCCAAAGCGCGCAGTTTCGGAGCAGAGGGAATCGGGCTTTGCCGCACGGAGCACATGTTCTTTGGTGAGGACCGCATTCTAGCCATGCGCCGAATGATCCTGGCCGACTCGGAGGCAGGTCGTCGGGACGCGCTAGATGAGATCCAGCCGATACAGCGCGCCGATTTCGCCGGTATCTTCCGAGCGATGGACGGCTACCCGGTCACGATCAGGCTGCTGGACCCTCCCCTGCACGAGTTCCTGCCGCACGACACTGCCGAACAAGGAGAGATGGCCAGTGCCTTGGGCGTTGAGGTCGAGGTTATCGCGCAACGCGTCAAGGCGCTGGAAGAATTCAACCCAATGTTGGGCCATCGAGGCGTGCGGTTGGCGATTACGTTTCCCGAGATCTACGAGGCGCAGACGCGCGCGATCCTGGAGGCGGCATGCGATGTCGCGGCCGATGGAGTCGCGAGCAGCCCTGAAATCATGGTGCCACTTGTTGCGGTCGTACCCGAACTGCAATCAACACGGGAACGGATCATTGCCATCGCGGAAACGGTATTCGCTGAGCGCGGAATCCGCATCGAATACACGATTGGCACTATGATCGAACTACCACGGGCCTGCTTGACAGCGGACACGATCGCCGAGCATGCGGACTTCTTCTCATTCGGCACCAACGAT
>CAZZMQ010000014.1:20089-22333 GCA_964655365.1 uncultured Dehalococcoidia bacterium
ACTCTCGCGAGACGATGCCGCACGCTTTCTGCCCGATTACCTCGACATGCGGGTGCTAGTGCGCGACCCCTTCGTGGAGCTGGATCGTGACGGCGTTGGCGAGCTGATCAAGATTGGAATCGAAAAGGGTCGCTCGACAACACCAGGCTTGAAGATCGGGATCTGCGGGGAGCACGGCGGCAATCCAGCGTCGGTGGCGTTCTGTCATGAGGCGGGCTTCGACTACGTTTCCTGCTCGCCGTATCGCGTACTGATCGCGCGGCTGTCCGCGGCGCAGGCCGCGCTGAAATGAGGCTCAGCGACCGAGATACAGCAGATCCGCCCGACCGCTACCGCGACACCTCACGTGTCGGTCCCTGCGTCTACTGCGAAAAGGCAACCGTCGCGGAATGCGCCGCCTGCGCTAGGTTTGTCTGCCCCCAGCATCAGGCAGAGCACGCTCCTTGCCAGGGACGCTAAGTCAGGCGGGTTTCTCCGTCGATCGCTCCTCAATAGCATAGAGATCGTCCATTCCGGCTACCTGCTGCACCTCGCGGTAGACCGTGAAGATATCGGCCGGATCCTGCCCAAGTGTGCCGTCCGATCGGAACTGCGCATACGCATCTCGCATGGCCCGGTAGGAGAGCACTTGACCGCTGAAGGGATCGATCACGAGCTGCCAACCGCTCTCGCGCCACTCTTCCTCAGAGCGCGTGCCAAAGGCACCCATGGCAGCGAGCGGCGCGCCGATCTCTTGGGAGGCGCGAAGCCATTCCTCATCGCTGGAGGGGAAGAGCATGACCAGGTCCGCACCAGCGGCATGGTAGGCACGGCCCCGCTCGACAGCGGATGCGAAGGATTCGTTTCGCACCGCCCCAGTGCGCGCAATAATGAGGAAGTCAGGGTCGGACCGGGCGGCGACGGCAGCCTCCACTTTCTCGACCATCTGCTGAGCCGGGACCAAGTGTTCAATCCCTTTGTGGTGATGGGCGCGCTTCGGAGCGATCTGATCCTCTAGCTCGACCGCGGCCGCGCCCGCCGCCTCGAACTCCCAAATTGCTCGGCTAACGTGGAGCGCATCGCCAAAGCCCACGCCGCCGTCGACGATCAGCGGCACAGACGAACGCTGGGTGATCTGGCGGGTCAGCGACGCCACTTCGGTGATAGTCAGCAGTGCTTCTGAGACAGCAAGTTGGAAGCCAAGCCCGCCGCCGCTGAGATAGGCGGCTTCGTAACCGAGGCCTTCGATCGTCCGAGCCGTGAGCGGATCGAGACAGACTGGGGCGAAGACGGGACCGCCACCCTCGATCGCAGCCCGGAGCTTGCCGCGAGGTATCATAAGTTCTTCCTTACGCCAACATTGTCCGCGTCAAGCGAGGTCACACCTTGTTCGACAAGGGCGTCCACCTCGGCTTCGCTCATGTTCAGCCTGGAGCGGAGGATGTCGAGTGAATGCTCACCTGACCGCGAGGCTCGCCCCCGCGCACCAACAGGAGTGCGCGAAAGTTTGACCGGCGAGTTGCTAATGGAGAGTGGGGCACCGTCTAGCGGGTGGGGTAACTCAACGACCATCTCGCGCGCCGCGACCTGTGGGTCGCGCACGACTTCAGGGACCGTGTTGAGTGGGCCAATCAAACAGACTTCAGAAAGCGCTTCCAGCCACTCAACCGTTGGGCGCTGCGCGAACAGCTCGCTCAGAATGGGCTCCAGCTCGGCGTGGTGCTCTGTCCGGTCCGCGTTCTCCTGAAAGCGTGGATCGTCGATTAAGTCGTCGCGGTCGACGCAGGCGCAAAACAGTGCCCAGTCTTTGACACCCGCCAAGACAATCTGGCCATCCGACGTCGTAAAGGCCTGGAAAGGGGTGACCAGCGGGTGCCGCGTGCCGATCGGCCCGGGCACTGCGCCGGTCGCCGTATGGCGCACCACCGCATTCTCAAGCAGCGCGATCTGTGCGTCGAGCATGGCGACATCGACGCGCTGACCAATCCCGCTCGACTCGCGGTCGTGCAGCGCGGCCAGAACACCAATCGCGGTGTACATGCCACCCGCCATATCACCGATTGAGTAGCCTGCGCGCGTCAGCGGCCCACCGGGATGCCCGGTAATACTCATCAAACCGCTCATGCCTTGGATAATCACATCAACGGCACCGCGATCCTTGTACGGGCCGGTGTGCCCGAATCCGGAGGTGGACGCGTAGATCAGGCGTGGGTTGCGAGCGGCGAGTTCGTCATAGCCAAGTCCGAGCCGGTCCATCCCACCGGG
>CAZZMQ010000014.1:22343-36265 GCA_964655365.1 uncultured Dehalococcoidia bacterium
TCTCCGTCAACACATCGACCTGGTCGACAAGGCGGTAGACGATCTCCCGACCTTCCTCCGATTTGAGATCGAGTGTGAGACTCTGTTTGCCGCGATTAACACTGAAAAAGTACGTGCTGAAGCCTTCGACGAAGGGACCGGGACCGCGGCGGGCCTCTCCTATGCCTGCAGGCTCAATCTTGATCACCTCAGCACCTAGGTCGGTCAGGATCATCGAGCCGTAGGGACCGGCCAGCGCCCAAGTAAAGTCAAGCACCCTGACGTCGGCTAGAGGGCCAGGAGGGAGGTTGGTCATGGGGTGGTCCGTCCATCGCGATCTCGAGTTCGAGGCGTAGTCTAGTCGTAGGCCATCTATGCTACGCAGCCCAGAAGGGGCGACACATAGCTGACAGACAGGAGCGGGGCACATACCGCAAAGCCGCGGAGTGGTATGACACACCCAATCGCTATAGCCCAGAAGTCACGTTCCTGGGCGTGCGACGCACAAACCTGAGTGACCCCACGAGGTTCCTAGAGGCTGTCGCCGTGATGATCGACGCGCCTTTGCAGATGGGGTGCTGCAGTAGGGGCTCGCCACGGTCAAGGTCACACCGCAGTACGCCAGGCCAAACTACATTATCGCGGCAAAACGTGGCATCTATCGGTGCTAGAGGCCCTGTCGCGCGACGCACGTTGCTCCTTAACAGCTGCACGCGCCCGGCGGGCAACCGCAAGCCGCCACAGGAGGCGCTACATCCAGGGCGGGGTTGGAGTCGAAGAACCCCCAAGGGCGCAGAGCGAAGCCCGTTTTGTGAATGGGACTAACCGGGAAGTCCTCTGGGCGCACAATGTGATTGACCCCCACCGTGTACCACAACACTACATCTTCCCCCTCAAGCGCTCGTTCCTGGGCGGTGAAGGCGGGAAGTCCGTCCCCACCCGTGGACTGCGGGGGGTAATCCCCGGCGGCGTACAATTCGTCGGGAGCGAACTGTGTAACCCAGAGTTGATTCCGAGCGAAGGTGGCGCGGCGACCAACTGAGGAATCCGCGCCCGCCATCATCGCGCACGTCTCACCCGGGAAGATGCCGTATGCCACCGGCTCACCGACGGCATTGAAGCGATCGGGATTTACCACGCGCCAGTGGCGAGCAGAATGCGAGTTGACCGTGCGAGCCGACTCAGACTCAGATCCGATCAGAGTCTGGACCGCCTGGAACGCATTGTCGTGGGGATTCTGGTCAGCGGGCAACGGCTCTGAGTCGACCTCGTAGACACTGTTCTTAACGCCGTCGACATCGAGATCCATGCGCATACTGAAGAAGTGCTGATGGATGGGCCCGGCCAGGTTCTTGGCGACGCGATGGGCCGTGATCGAGGGCTCGTCGTCGGTGACGGCTTTAGTCTGGATGATCCCGGTCAACTTGATCTCATGCTCAATGCTGCCGTCCTGGTAGAAGTACCAGTAATAGCCGTAGTCGTAGTTGCCGACGGTGGCCCAGGACGAGACGACGAGACGGCGGTTGCGCCGTACCTCGGCGTGCATATCGTTATACGCGTCGGTGTGTTTCCAGAGTAGGTTGGCGTCCTCTTCGTGGATGCAGATCGCGTTCGGCAAGACACGCGAACCACCTACCTCATCGGTGACGATCCCGTCCAGATAGGTGATCTCTCCGACGCAATCGCAGCCCAATTCGAGCGAGTTGCTAAGTCGACCGAGGCCGACCTCGCCGGAGTCAAAGGCATTCTTCCAGTATTGACCCACGCTCGCATCCCCGTACGGGACCACCATCTCTGAGAGCGCGGCACGATACATGATCGGCCGCAGCACATCACCGTCTTGGTAGCCGACTTGGTGCAGGACGAGCCCCTCGCGGGGATGGAGTGAGACGCGCATCCTCCACTTCTGCCAACGCAGCTCGTGTCCATGGAGTTGGAAACTGACGCCCTCTGGCTGCGTGATCTCGAGCGGTTTGAGGTCCTCGCGCATCGCGGGTTGCGACGCCGCGTCGTAGCGAATGTCCGCGGCCGGAACCGGCACATCACCCTCATCCACCAACTTGAGGATACGCCCCTCATGGAGGTCGATGACGGCGACGAGGCCTTCGATGGGCCGAGCGTACCCGTGTGAGGACTTCTCGTCGCGAACGTAGCTGATACCACGTAAGATGCGGCGGCCAGCCTCATCGGGATCCCCAAAGTTACCCGCCGGCCAGGGGTCAATCTGAACCGTGTCGACGTCGGTAATACCCCGCTTCTTCATGGCAGCGAGCCAGCGAGCGTCGGCCTTGACGATCGCTTGCGCTTGTTCGATCTCCTCGAGAAGCATGATCGGCTGGACGCCGGACCGATGTTCCCAAGAATCAACATGCCCGGCGGTGAGATCAACGATTGCCTCATAGACCGTCCCGTCGGCACGGTCGAGCATGACCACGAAAGCATGTCGCTCGATGTGTCCACCGGGCATGAAGGCGTAGACGTCGGCTTTAGCAGGCTCGTGGAGCGCGATGCTGACGAAACGCAGTCCCTCAGAGCTGTGGTGCTCATGACACAGCGATCCGGCCTGTTCGATTTCCTGTGCGCTGAGCGGGTCAAGGGGATGCAAGTTCTGGTGCTCAACAGCGCTGATATCCGTCTGGGCCTCTTTGACGCCCATGGTTATGTCTCCCATCAAGACAGAGTCAGACCTCTGCTTTGTCGCACGACACTCATCCGGCACACCCTAGCGCAGATCACCCTCCCTATAGGGCGCTCCCGGTCCAGCACATGCATGGTAGCGTTCGCGCACGGCAGAACTTCGACGATCAACCGCCGATAGCAGGAGGCCCTTGATGGCCGCGAGAAACGATGCCCCGACCGCAGCAGTCCCTCCCGCGGGCGTGAACCATCTGGTGTTGAACGTGCGCGATATCGAACGTTCGGAGGACTTCTGGACCCGTCTGATGGGGTTCAAACGAATCGGAGAGCTGCATCGCGAGGGGACGACGATGCGCTTCTACAACGGGTCGACAGACAATCACCATGACTTGGCGCTGATGGAAGTGCCGGCCGACAAGGCCGGACCCGAGAACGTTCCGGAGTGGTCGCTTGCGCCGCTTTGCGTTGGCATCAACCACTTCGCAATCCACTATCCCGATCGGCAGTCCTGGATGCAGCAACTCAGGTGGCTACAAAAGAATGACGTCAATTTCAAGATCCGGCTGGATCACGGCATGACGCACAGCGTTTACGTGGCCGACCCTGATGGCTACGGATGCGAGGTTCTCTACGAGCTCCCACGCGACATCTGGGAAGGCGACATCGATGCTGCCCTCAACTACGCCGAGCCGCGACCGACAGAGGGCCCGGAAGCGCTGGAAGACAACGTCGAGGTTCCAGTCTTCGGCGAGGATTAGCGCCTCGCGAACGGCAGACTTTCAGCGAAGCTACTAGCAGGAGCGCGTCATGGGACTGCGAACCGGGGCGGAATATCTGGCGGCTCAGCGGGACGGACGCGAGATCTGGCTGAACGGCGAGCGGATCGAGGATCCGACCACAGCGCCCCGGTTCGCCGGCATGGCCCGCACGCTGGCCCAGTACTACGACTTCCAACACGACCCCGCCGTGCACAACCTCGTCACCTACGAGACACCGGACGGCGACCGTGCCCATCTCTCCTTCATCGAACCGCGCAGCAAGGAAGATCTGCGTCGACGCGCGGGCGCCTTCGCGGCTTGGGCCGACGTGACGGGCGGCATGCAAGGTCGTAGCCCCGACTATATGAACGCGGCGATGATGGCGGTGGCTGCGGCCAAAGATCACTGGGGCCAGAACAACCCGGTGCTAGGCGAACACGCCTACGAACTCTATCTGCATTGCCGCCGCGAGGACTTACTGCTGACGCACACCTTCATCACGCCGATGGTGGACCGCTTCAAGACGTTGTCGGAGCAGGACCCCTTCATCAATGCCGGAGTGGTGGCAGAAAAGGACGATGGCATCGTTGTGCGGGGCGCGCGCATCGTCGGCACGTTGGCGCCATTCTGTGACGAGAACCTGTCCTTACTCTCACCTAACGTCGAGGCCGACGGCGACGAGATCTACGCGCTGGGGATGCTGACGCCGATCAACGCACCGGGGGCCAAGTGGGTTTGCCGCGACAACTACGACTACGAGCGCAGACACTTCGACGCACAACATTCCTGCCGGCTGGAGGAGAAGGCCACAGTCGCCATTTTCGATGACGTGGAA
This sequence comes from uncultured Dehalococcoidia bacterium, assembly GCA_964655365.1. Taxonomy (GTDB): domain Bacteria; phylum Chloroflexota; class Dehalococcoidia; order Bin125; family Bin125; genus JAPUIR01. The sequence continues at coordinate 26,553 of CAZZMQ010000014.1, forward strand.
GTGCCCTGGGAGCGCGTCTTCGACTACAAGGATGCCGCGGTGCACAACCGCACAGCCAGCGCGGTGCGGTTCTTTCAATCCTTGGGCCACCACGTCCTGGTTAAGAACGTGAGCAAGACGCGGTTGCTGCTGGGCATCGCCCACCTGATGGCGGAGACAAGCCAGATCAGCAAGTTCGTCAACGTGCAGGAACGGCTGGGGGATATCGTAACTTGTCTCAACACAATGGAGGCCCTGGCAATCGCAGCGGTAGAGGGGGCTGAGCAAGACTCGCGCAACGGACTCTTCTACGCCAATGAGGCGGCGATCCAGGCGTCGCTGCGGCTTTATCCCGAGTTCTATGTGCGGATCGTCGGACACATCAAGCAGTTGGGCGGCGGCGGCTTCATGGCGTCGCCGGACGAGAAAACGATCGAGGCACTGGGCAAGGGGATGGAACGCTACTTCGCCGGCGCAGAAACCGACGCACACGATCGCGTAGCGCTGATGAGGCTCGCCTGGGATGTCGTCGGCAGCGGCTGGGGTGGGCGGCAGGAACTCTATGAACGCTTCTTTTTCGGAGACGCGCAGCGCATGAAGGCGATGCTCTACCAGATGTACAGCATGGATGAGGCAGTGGAGACGGTACACCGGATCCTGGAACCGCCCACGCCGAACAAGCCGTTCGCGCTCCCACATGAGCGCCCTCCGTCTGGGCCGCCGTAAGGCACCAGCGCAATACCAGTATCCCAGATCGCCGGGTCCACTTGGTCTGCACGGGCGTCGCCGCTAGGCTCCGACGAGCCTTCACCACCCGATGCAAACATGGGGTTGCGATGAGCCGAATCTAGTCTTGAGACGGACGTGACCGCCCCTCGATCGAGACAGCTAAAAGCGGCTACTCGCGGCAAACGACCTTTCAAAACCTCGACGCGGACAAGGTGGGGGGCAACCAGTCGGATCGGACAGATTGGTTGAGACCGGAGAACACGGGCGAGGTCTGCTTCTCCCTCAAACAGGCCGGATTCAGATCTACGAGGTCAACCCCGACGACAAGAAAATTGATCGTGCCTGTCACCAAGCCGGGATCAATTCTTCGGCGAGATGCACACGCTTAGTCAGGGCACTGCCGACAACGACGCGGCATCGACAGAAAACAACGTGATCTGTGCAATAGGAGAAGCTGACGTCAAAGTATTGCCCAAGGCGCAACTCGGCTCGAGCTCCGTCTGCTCGATCGCTCTGGGAAGCGGGCGCGTCGCTCCGATGCTCAGCTTGAGGCGAGCGCCTGTGGGCAGCTCAGCAAGCAACTCCCGCTCGTTCCGCCGCACGACCACTCAAGACCGATCACGCCGCACGCGGCCTCTCCCAACAGGGCTTGGCGAAGCGGGTAGGGAAACCGGCAAGCCAGTCACACGCTTGCTCAATTAAAGACGCACGGTGACATCGATCAAGTTCGAACGCCGCAAGATCACGCTGATTGAGCCGACGCCCGTACTGCAACTGGTTGAGTAATTCAACAACAACACTGAGCTCGATTATTAGTTCAGGAGGCGTTCCAGGCCAGCAATTCGTTCGGTCTCGCGCATGCCGCGACGGCGGTAGCGGGAGCGTGCTGCCACGTAACTGAGGGCCAAGACGAAGACCGCCGCTTGCAGCAGCACGATCGTCGCGCCGGACGATGAATCCACGAACCAGGAGAGATACGCGCCGAAGAACCCGGTCAGCGTCCCAAGCACGACCGCGATCGCGAACATGCGCGAGAAGGAGTCAGTCAAGAGACGCGCCGCCACCGGAGGGATGACCAGTGCAGCCGCGATCAGGGTCACGCCCAGGACTTGGAGCGCAGCGATCACCGTGGTGGCCAGAGCGAGCGAGAAGACGCCTTCGACGGTGCGGATGGGAACGCCGTAAGCCCCGGCCACTTCTTGATCGAAAGTGGTAAAGACGAGTTGCTTCCAGAACACGAAGAGCGCTAAGCCAACCGCCGCCAAAGCAACGGCGGTCACCAGCAGGTCCGTGTCGCTGATCCCCAGGATCTCCCCGAACAGAGCAGCTTCGAAGTCCCGGGTGAACGTGCGGTTGCGGCTGATCAGCAGCACTCCAATAGCGAATGCGGAAGTCGTGATGATGCCAACGGCGGCGTCGCCGCTGATCTGGCGGCGGCGCGAAGCACCGTTGATCAGGAAGACCGAGAGCATGCCCCAGATCGTCGCGCCGATATAGAAATTGATGCCGGCGACGAATGAGACGACGGCACCTCCGAAGATGCTGTGGGCGAGACCATGACCGATATAGGAAAGTCGCCTTAACACGACGAAAACCCCGATTGATGCCGTCAGAGCACCCACAATGGAGGCGGCCAGCATGGCACGGACCATGAACTGAAACTCAAACGGCTCGAACATCGCTAGCTGAGCCTTTCATCAGTCGCTTCGAGCGGCTCGACATTGCCGAGCGGCACAACTCCCAGTGGCAACGACTCCTCGTCGTCCGGATGCTCAACGACGTAAAGCCGGTTGCCCCGACGCAGGACGAGCATCTCCGCGCCATAGGCTTCGCGCAGCACGGTTTGGTTGAGCACCTCGGCAGGGACGCCGTCGGCAACGATCCGTCTGTCGCCGATCGCGATCAGACGCGGCAAGTGACTCGCGACAGCATTGAGATCGTGTGTGGTAAGCACGATCGACGTCCCAGCGTGGTTCAGTTCGCCCAAGAGGTGCATCACCTCGTGCCGCGTCTTGATATCGACGCCACTGGTGGGTTCGTCGAGCAGCAGTAGGTCAGGATCGCCGATCAGGGCGCGACCAAGGAAGACGCGCTGCTGCTGGCCGCCGGAAAGCGCGCGGATCGGACGGTCGCGCAATTCATAGATCTGTAGCCGTTCCAAAACCTCACGCGCCAAGTTGCGGTCACGCCCGTTCGCCCAGGGACGCCGGCCCATCTCGCGCCAGCGCCCTTGCAAGACAACCTGTTCCACGGTGATCGGGAAATTCCAGTCGACGGTCTCAACCTGTGGGACGTAGCCGATCCGAACCGCTCCGCCCGAGCCGTGCTCATGCAAGAGCATTTCGCCCCTAAAACGTTCGATCTGGCCAAGAAGCGTGCGCAGCAAAGACGTCTTACCTGATCCGCTTGGGCCCACGACGCCAATAAACTCGCCACGCCGTATCGCAAGATTGGCATTGCGCAACACCACGTTGTCTTCGTAGCCGACAGAGACACCGCTCAAGCTAATCAGCGGATCGGGCGAGCCGCGATCCGGTGGTGGTCCGTGCGCGACTTCTCGCGCGTGCGTGAGCTGTTCAGGCTGCGTCATTTCAGCCCTCGAACTCGGAGAAAGAACGCCAGGTATCGCGTGTGTCGAAGTCAACGAGAGCAGCGGGGTTGCCCCCCAATGCCGACACCATCGTCCGCACGTTCTCAACCATCATCCCAACGAATGTGTTGTTGGGGTCGCCCTGGTCACCGGGCAAATCATCGTCGCGCAGAGTACTGACCTGGATGGCACCGGCTTCGTCGGCGATAACACGCAGAACTTCGGAGCGAAAGACCTCGGAGCCGAAGATGGCCGGAACATCGACATCCTGAATCTGCCGGATGATCGCCGCCAAGTCGCGCGGGGAAGGGTCGCTGAAACCGGACGGCTGCACAGCTCCGATAATCTCAAAGCCGTAGCGCGAAGCGAAAAAGGGGAAGGAGTCATGGTAAGTCAGCAGCTTGCGCTGCGCGGGAGGAATGGTGGCAATAGCCTCGAAGAAACGCTCGTCCATCACGTTGAGGCGGTCCGTGAAGGCGCGGAGGTTTGCGGCGAAATAGCCGGCGCCATCAGGATCGGCTTGGGAAAGGGCGACAGTCACGATTTCCGCGTAGCGGATGGCAAGGATGGGTGAGGTCCATAGGTGCGGGTTGGGGTTGCCTTCTTCGGCGGGGAAGGAAAAGTCGAAGACGTATTCGTGGGGATCAATAGCAGAATCACCCAGCAGGATCAGAGGTGTCTCGGACCGAGCGCCTGCCTGAGCCAGCTTCAGGATAGGGATTTCCAATTTGAGCCCGTTGATCACGATGACGTCGGCCTGGGCAATCTCCTTCACCGCCGACGGCGGGGGTTCGAAAGTGTGCGAATTAGTACCTTCGGGCACTAGCCCGATTACGGAAACGCGGTCGCCGCCAACGTTCTCCACGATGTTCCGCAAAGGGCTAACAGTGGTGACGACGCGCAACGCTCCGGGATTAGTGGACTGAGCGTCCTCCGCAGGCGGGACAACGGCGTCGGTCATCGAGGCGGGGGCGCCGGCAGCGCAAGCTGCGACGACAAGCCCCACCACAATCGCGGGAACAAGAACAAATAGATCCGAATAGGCGCGGCGAAACAACATGAGGCTGCCAACAGATCACGTCCCCACAGGAACGGGGAGTCGCTCGACGCAGGCTATTCGCGAATGTTCGCAATTGCAACTGATCGCAAGAAGTGAGTCTGGCCTCTACCTAAATGGAGTTGCAACCGGCCGATCAGATTTTTCGCAAGACACGATTATCCTGACTCCAACAACAAAAGAATAATGAATCAACGAGCGGCACCGCCTAACCGCCGGATCGAATTCCCGAGCGAGGACTTGCCCATGGACCGCTACAAACCAGGTGCCCCGATGGCTTGGCCGATGGACCCCGAGAGCCCCGACAACGGCCGACGTCCACCGTTAGGCGAAGCGGTGATCTCAGCCGGCGACCACGTTATCGAACCGCCAGACCTATGGCGCAACAACATGCCGGCGAAATGGCACGACTCCAGCCCGCAGACTTAGTACGACGAGACGGGCTACCAGCTGGAGCTGGATGGACGCTCGTTCGATACACCCGGTCTGAACAGCCACTTGGTTGAGGGACGGCCTGGCATGGCCGACCGGGCGCAACGGCTGATCGATAGGGACATCGACGGTGAGGACATTGGCTTCGTCTTCCCGCAGAAGGCGCTTTGGCTGTCTTCGATCGAAGATGAGCAGAAAGATGGTCGCGGCCTACGACGTGTACAACGAGTAGCTCGCGGAGTGCTGCAAGTACGACAGCGACCGACTGTTCGGGATCGGCGTGCTGCCGACGATCTTAGAGCCAGATGTGACGCGCGACCACATTGAAAAGCTCAAAGCGTGTGGTCCAACGCGATGCAAATTCCCTCCTGCCCGACTGACGTGCGCTGCAACTCGTCGAAGATGGCGCCCATGTGGAACGCGATCAAAGAGAGCGACATCGCACTTTCGTTCCTCATTGGCAAGAACCTAATCAAAGGCGGCTCCGGCGCGCTGGGTACGTTCCTGCTCTCGCAGTTCCAATCGTTTCGCAAGCTCTGGGGCTTACTGAGCTTCTCCTGCACGTTTGAGCGGCATCCCGGGCTAAAGGCTCTCTTCACCAAAGGCGGAATCTGCTGGGTGCCGACGGCCCTCTTCGATGCCGATCGGCTTTGCCGAGAATTCGAAAGCGAAATGAGGCCACAGCTGGCCAACCTCCCGTCCTACTACTGGTGGCAGAATTGCTACGCCACTTTCATGGACGAACCTACCGTGATCCGCGAGATTGGCCAGATCGGCACCGGTCATGTGATGTGGACATTCGACTATCCGCACCCGGAAAGCACCTAGGGTGAGAGCCGTCGCATCCTCAAAGAGATCTACGACGTCATGCCAGAGGCCGGTGCAAACATGATCGCGGGGGACAAGGCAGCAAAGGTGTGGCAGATCGAGGATGTAGCGGCACGCGTGGCAGCGAAGCGGGAAGCGCACGACGAGTCGGTAAGCGCTGGTGGCGGATAACGCTCCAGCTGGAAGCTGATTCGGTCAGGCAGGCGATCCGTAGAAGAGCTCGTGCAGATCGAACAGATCGGCGCTAACGTGCGTGGCCCCGATCGAGCGCAGTAAGTCGGCCTTCGGCCCCTCAGCGATGGCGATAATAGCGGCGAGTCCCGCGGCAGTACCACAACGGATATCAGTCTCATTATCACCGACGAAGACAGCCGCGCCCGGCTCCACACCGAGCGTCTCGAGCGCGAAATGGGCCGGGTCAGGATAGGGCTTGGCACGAGCGGCAGTATCCTGACCCACGACGACGTCGAACTGGCCCTCCCAGCCCGCCCATTTCACGCCGCTGACCGCTCCCACCTCACTGCGGTTAGTCACGATGGCCAGCCGGTAGCCATCGTCGCGTAGCCGCGTCAGCAGTTCGGGAGCGTGCGGAAAAGCGGGTGCTTGGGTGACGAATTCCTCGTAATACATACGGCGGAACTCTTGGAAAATCTGCTGCGTCTCGTCGGCGTCGGTGCCGAACCAATCGGGGATAACCTCCACAAAGAGACGGCTACCGATGGCCTCAATAATCGCTTCGGGGCTGGCCTCGTAGCCATACTTAGCCAGGGCCGCGGCACCGGCTTCACCACTCTGCGGAACAGAGTCCAGCAGCGTGCCATCCATATCGAACAGCAAAGCCTGAATACCGTCGGCCAGCAGTCCGCTCAACTTGAACGGTCCCGCAGCAGGACGAGCAAGGCCGCTAGGTCGCTGCAATAGTGACTCGCGCCAGCCTCACGTAGGGCTGCTTCACTGGTGAGGCCCTTCATCGCGATGCCGCTGCGCAACCCAGCGTTGATAGCACAACCCATATCGGCAGCGGAGTCGCCGACGAGAATCGCACGCTCGGGCGGAACATCAATCATCTGCAGCGCATGCAGAGCCGGGTCGGCGTGGGGCTTAGGGCGCGCAGCGGTATCGTTCCCAACGACAGTGAAGAAGCGTGCTTCCCAGCCCATTACTTCCACCACGGCGCGACCGGCTTCCTCCAACTTGTTCGTCACGACGGCGACCGGCAGTCCGATGTCCCCGAGGGCGTCCAAGAGTGAGAGTGCACCGGGCATGGCCCGGGTCCGGGGAATGTACTTCTCAGCATAGACGCGAACGTACTCTCGATAGACCCGTTTCGAATCGTCGCGATCGATGTTGAGTAAATCACCCACCACATCGACCAGAGGGGGGCCTAAGACGCTGAGGATCTGCTCAGGCGTGACCTCGTAGCCCAAGTTCCGCATGGCTTCGGCCGCCGCCTCACCTACCTGGGGGAGGGAGTCGACAAGCGTGCCATCGAGGTCAAAAAGAACCGCGCCCAACTCGGAAAAGTCGGGAATATTGGCGGGCGTCACCGATCGCCGCCGGAGATGCTCTTCCGCCAAACGAGCGACCATTGCTTCCCTCGGGCATTGATAGCAGCGGAGGTTGAGGACGGACTAAAAGAGTTCAAACCGCCAGTCAGTTCTTTCTTCCGAATCCCGACGAGCAAGAATTAACTTGTCGTCGAAGTCGACGCGGACCAACAGGACCGGACCCGGAAGCGTGCACTGGATCGCGCTGGGCTTCGCGGCTTCCGCAGCAGCCAGGTTGACAGCTTGGCTGAGCTCAGCGACCGAGACGCCTACGGCGACGGCCGCTTCGTCGATGCTGTCAAAGGTGACGCGAGTCGTCATCGTCGCTCCAAACTCAATCGCTGTGGGCGAGGCGCCGCGCCGCGCGGTTCGCTCGCTGAATCATACGGTAGGCCAGGTAAAAGAACACGGCGTTGATCGGCCAGCTGACGACACGGCTAAAGATGAGATACCCGTCGGTATCGAGCGAATCGAGCAGGAAGACACGAGCGACGCCAGTCGCAAGGTCCTTGGCGGCCAGCATTAGGGTGATCTGGATAAAGATACGATCACCGTAGTGAAGATAACGGGTTGCGCGCGGGAAGATCTCGCAGGCCAGCAAGCCGATAATCGGCTTGCCGACCAGCACGCTGCCGAGCGCCACCAGCACGGTAATGCCATCACCAACAGGATCGCTAGCGAGATAGGCCTTCTCAGAATCCAGCACTAGACCCGCGATGGCCGAGCCGGAGACGATAACCAGGCCCATTAGAGCGATCCACGCCAAGGTTCCCTTCTTGCGCTGGCGGTTGATATAGAAGACGACCACAGCCGCCACGAAGCCGGCTCCAATCGCGGCTTGCGACGACGCGACCTGACGTGTTGCCCAGAAGATCAACACCGGTAGACCGCTCCACCAGACGGCCGGGTCGATGGAGGATCGTTCCGGACCTTCACCGGCACCGGAGTCCCGAGTAACGTCTGCATCGGACGATGTGATCTGCTCGAACGCGCTTTCCTCGGACGGATCCGCGTGGTGAGGCATGGGCCTTAGGATACGCTCAGCGGAGTGGGGTCGCAGTTGCCTTGGCAGACATTTGACAAGCTCACTACTGCAACACGGCGCGTGGAGATGCTTCGCAGCTGCGGACAGACGACATCCCGGAGGGCCTCGCAAGCCTGGAAATCGCCATCTGGGGACGCGCGACGCCTGACGAGACACCTCGGTTACGCGAAGGGCGAATCGCGTTGATCACGATGGCCGACCCGGGACGAGCCGACGACCATCCATTCCCGCCAACCGTAAACGACTTTCAAGGCGTGCCCGACAACCTCAATTTCGCCAATAGGAAACTCAACCACGTCAGCACCGACTCCGATCGCAACGCTCCCGCCACCGTCGAGATTCGGTCACGGTCAGCTAACCCCGATCAATCGGACCGAGCGGATCGTCATTGTCAAACGGCACGGTGAAGTCGACGCCAACGGCAACTAGGTCGCCGCTGAGGTCCTCGCCCTCAGGCCGCAGCCCCCGCCCCACCCAGTACGTCATGTCAAGTAACGTGCTGATGGACTCGGAGAGCGAAAAGTCACAGTGCCCGGCCCGCCGAACGGCGCGTTGGACCAGGTTGGTCTCATCACCTGCCGCGCGCACGCGGCGCAGATACGCTTGATCGAGGGAGATGGGTGTAAACAGGTCACCCGTGCCTTTGACCGTTATCAGCGGCACTTTAAGCGAGCCACTGGCAGGGCCGAAAGCGGGGTTATCCCGGCTGCCTACCGGCGGCGCGAAGCGGACCACCTGCTCGTTAAGCGCCATCGCGTCGTCCCGGACATCGGGACCCGTTCGGTAGACAATCGCACGTGTGTCGAAGGGGATCGACCGTGCATCGTGGGTGATGACCGAGCCTGGCGCAAGCGATTGGCCGGAGGCGAAGATGGCGGGCCAGACCACAGTGCCCAACCCGAAGTTCGCGTCCCATCGCTCAGCCAGTCCCTCCTCGAAGCCCCAGCGCTCGCCCCCGGTCAGCTCACGAATGGCGAAAACAAACTGCCTGCCGCGGCCAGCCAGTACCACGCCACCATTGCCATCGGGTTGGCCTAGTTGCCGGCCCCACTCGATTAACGCTGCCGCGTCCGTCTGACGGGGCGGCTCCCCTATGAAGTGCAGTGCCAGCGCATGGAACGAGGCTAGGTAGTCCACGACCTCAACGTTGGAGAGTGCACCACAAAGCGCAATTGCTCCGACGATCTCTTCAGGAAACTCCTGGGCCATGAGTTGCGCGGTGGCGCCACCCATCGAGAAGCCGGCGCAGATAGCGGTCGCCGGCTGACCGAACTCGGCCACAAAGAGGTCCTTCGCCTTCAGCAGGTCATCGACGCCGAGCGCCGCGACGAATCCGCTCGACCGGTAGGTGCTGGCTAGCCAACCGATGCCGGCCGACAAGAACAACTCGCGGAAAGGCATCGCTCCAAAGCCAAGCTGGGGACTGAAGCCGGTCCCCGCATCGTTCAAGCCGGAGAAGCCGCGCGCCCAGAGCAGGAGCGTGCCATTCCAGTTCATCGGCACTTC
>CAZZMQ010000015.1:0-15980 GCA_964655365.1 uncultured Dehalococcoidia bacterium
TTCGCGCTATGAAGGCCGGCGAGGTCGCTCGTACCGTGCTGGAGTTCAACTAAGCCACGGGCGGGTCTGTTCACATGGATCGAGAGGCCGGGCAAGTGCCCGGCCTCTCGCATATGTACGGATTTTGGGAAGCGATCGGAACGATGGACGTCTATGTTGTTGACGGCACCTATGAGCTGTTTCGTCACTACTTCGGTGTGCCCAAGCAGGAACACTACGGGCGTGAGATCGCAGCGACGCGGGGTGTTCTGGCCACGCTGCTCTCGATGTTAGAGGCTGGCGTTCGTTATCTTGGCGTGGCGACGGATCACACCGTCGAGTCGTTTCGGAACGAGATGTGGCCCGGCTACAAAGATAGCTCCGCCATGGAGCCCGATATTCTCAGCCAATTTTCGCTCGTTGAAGAGGTCATTGTTGGGCTCGGTGTGAGGCTCTGGCCCGCGGTTGAGTATGAAGCCGACGATGCGCTCGCCTCAGCTGCCGCGGCTGCCGCTCGCTATGAGGAGGTCGAACGGATCTATATCTGTTCTCCGGACAAGGATTTGTCACAGTCGGTGGTTGGTGACCGCGTGGTCCAATTGGATCGACGCAAGAACGAGGTGCGGGACGAAGATGGTGTGCGTGCGAAGTTTGGCGTGGGTCCGGAGTCGATTCCGGATTACCTCGCTCTGGTCGGTGACAGCACCGACGGTTTCCCTGGTTTGAAGGGGTGGGGCCCGAAGACGGCGTCGGCTGTGCTCGGGCGATATGAGCATTTGGAAGGGATCCCAGCCGACCCAGCGCAATGGGAAGTCACTGTGCGTGGTGCTACCCAGCGTGCGCAGACCCTGGTCAACGAGCGGGAACTGGCTGAGATATTCCGCGATCTGGCCACGTTGCGCACCGATTTCCCAGTCTTCGATTGGATCGACGATCTCCGTTGGGATGGACCGACACCAGCCTTTAGGGATTTGCTAGAACGGTTGCAGGCAGAGGCCTTTGCCGAGCGGGTCGAACGCCTGTTGGAAGCGCTCGATTAAGCGCTAGGCCATCCCGCGTGGCTCCACAACCGTCTTGGCCCCACAGACGACGAACTCTAGGTCTTGGTTGGAGTCGGCCCGGATCTCGTGCTCGATCGCTGCCGGAAAGAAGAGGAAGTCGCCTGCCGCGACTTTTTTGGTCCACGGTCCACAATCGACTTCCCCGCTACCCTGGAGGAAGTAGTAAATCTTCTCCACGTTGTCGTGAACGTGCCGCTCATTTGCTCCACCAGCGGGCACACGGTTGTACAGCGCGAAAGTCAGCGAGCTTTCGAAGTGGACGTTGTTTTCCGTGAAGATGCGCCGCGCCTGAAGGTCGCCGCGCGCGGTCACCTCGTCGACACTCTTCGCCTGCTTCACCAGCAAGCGCTCGTCTCCATCGTTCATTCTAGTCTCCCGTGATCGGCCGCAGCATTGGTTGCCAGCCGGTCAATATTTGGTTGCTTCAATTGGGTAACAGCGCAATCGGTCTCGGCGTGCGCAACGAGACCCGGTCTATAGCAGAGTGACCCTCGCGGAACTGTGAAGGCGTTGCTATGGATCGAGGCGTGCCGTCGCGTTGCCTTTGACGACTTCGATGCCATCCTGGTTCTTGGTTGAGATGGCGAGGTCGACAAGCAGTTCGCCGTTCTCCTCCCGAATCGCCTCTACAGTGGCCAGTGCGGTCAACGAGTCACCGGGCCAGACCTGGCTCGAGAAGCGTACGCCGTACTTGGTCAGGCGGCCGTCGCCTACGTAGTTCGTGAGCATCTTGCCGGTCATGCCCATGCTGAGCATCCCGTGGGCGAAGACGGTGGGATAGCCCGCAACCTTCGTCGTGAAGATCTCGTCGGTATGGAGCGGGTTGTAGTCGCCGGAGGCTCCGGCGTACTGAATGATTTGCGTGCGGGTGAGATTGTCGACGACGATCTCTTCGTGCGTGTCGCCTACGCTCAGTTTGCTTGCGTTGAGTGGCACGTGCCCCATCTCCCTACTGTTGCTCAACGACGCGCTCGGTGCGCACGCCCACGCGCCGGGCCGTGATGACGAGTTCGTCATTCTGGTCGAGGTACTCGATTGTGGTCTCGGAGAAAGTGAGCTTGCCGCCGCGCCGCCCCTCACGTTCCCAAGTCTTGCCAGAGCTAACTTTAGCGTGGAGGACATCGCCGGGGCGCAGTTGGCGGTGGTATTCGTAGTGCTGTTCGGCGTGCAGGCCGGTGCCGCCGCCGCCGCCGCTCTCGCGCTTTACGCCGGTTGGTTCTTTTGCCGAGCCGAACCAGGGTTCACCGATGACCGGGCGCAGGCTGTAGTCCTCTTCAAACTGTGCGCTCGATTGCACAAAGGTCGGTGGGGCAATGATCCCGCCTGGCTCGGTGCTTCCAGCATAATCCTCATTATAATAGATCTGGTTTGCGTCGCCCACTGCGCGGGCGAACAACATGATGTGCCCGGCTTCAACCGGGAAGCGTTCCACAGCCATGCGAGATCCTTTCTGCTGTGTCTGTTCATGCCACCTACTGGAGTCACGACCGGGGCGGCCTCCGTCGAATGCTAGCTGTATACGGGCAATCAGGTAGTCTGATGGGGGCTGGATCGGTCGATCTTCTCGCGCAACAGTGGTAGCACGCTCTCCGCCACGCGACGGCATTCCTCCAGGTGGGGAAAACCGCTAAGAATGAACTCGTCGATGCCGAGGTTCCAGTAATTTAGCAGTTCGGCGGAGACCTGTTCCGGGTTTCCCACGATCGCAGTGCCGCAGTTTCCCCGCACCTGTCGGAGCCCTTCCCTGCGGGGTGGCCCGACCCTATGCCCGCCGTTGTCCGCCGCTTTTATTTGGCCGGCGGCGGGGCCCTCCCCCGCCGCCACCGCACGCCGCTGATTCATGACCACTTCCTCCGCGTTCGCGATCAGGTCGTGTGCAGCATCCCAAGCGTCGTCTTCTTGATCGCGCACGACAATGTGAGTGCGCAGTCCGAAGCGGGGTTCTCGGCCTGCGTCTGCGAAAGCATTACGGGCGCGCCCCATCAGCGCGGTGATCGCCGCGGGGGCCTGGATCCACATCAGAAGTTGGTCAGACTGACGGGCAGCGAGGCTCAGCGCTGCGTCCGAGGCCCCACCCAGATACCACTGCGGATCACCTTTAGGCCCCGGCGAGATGAGTGCGTCGTTGAGTTGGAAGGTTTTGCCTCTGAAATTGACCGATTTCGGTTCGTGCCAGAGCAAGCGACAGGCCTCGACGAACTCTTCCGCGAGGGCGTAGCGCTCGCTGTGAGAGGTGTGGATGCCGAGCCGCTCGAAGTCGCCCTGGATTCCGCCGGGTACGAGGTTGAAGTCGATCCGGCCACCGCTGAGGTTGTCCAGCGTCGCAGCCATTTGGGCGAAGAGGCCCGGGGCGATGAAGCCGGGCCGAACCGCGATCAGTAAGCGGATACGGTCGGTCACGGCGGCTAGCGCAGTCGCCGTGGTCCACGTCTCTGCCAACGGTGCGCTCGACTCGAACAGCCCATTGGCGAAGCGTGTGGGAATCAGCAGCGAGTGGAACCCAAGTGCCTCTGCATTCTGAACAACCTCGCGCAGATAGTCGAAGGTAGGAGGGCGCTCTGCGCTCTCAGTTCCGATTCGTGCACCGTCCCCGTCGATGGGCACGAACCAGTCGAATAAGGGTTGGGGTCGCTCGGTGTCGGTCACATGGTTGTCCCTCTGCTCCGCGGCGGAGGATAGGTTACCAACACCGTTGTGGGGCTCGCGTGGGCCATATTTGCCGCGGTCCGCGCAAGTGGCCGCAGTATCCCCGAGTGATTCCGTGAATCGCGTGGTGGCATGACCATTAGCGACGAAGAGGTGGCCGAGGCATTCCTACAATTCGTGCGCAAGCCCATCCGTTAACGGGTTCCGGACCAACGCAATGCTGATCTCTACAAAGAGATCGCAGGTGATGTCAGCGCTGCGACCCCTCCGCTGTTGACATCGGTGTAAACCGCTGAGCCTAAGAATTGTCGCCGATTCGCAAGGGCACGACGAACGAATATAGAGATCCGACGTCGATGCCAGCCTCCGTATCGTCGAGCCATGCGCCGATCAGCGCGATCTCTTCGGTCATCGCTATTGTCCAGCCGAAGTCGTCGCCCTCGTCTGCGTCGTCCGCGCGCAGCTGTGCAATCTGCTTCCAGGCCTCATCGTCGCGATGGAAGACGTAGCTCACGCCGATGTTGAAAAGCTCGTTCGCGATACCGTCGGCGATGATGCTATCGAAGCGTGGTGCTCCGATGACGAGGAAGTTGCCCGCGATGTCTACGGCGCGCCCGAACCACGCGCCGAGAAAGGGATTATTCGGGAGCAAGCGTTGCACTTCGCTCCAGACTGTACCGCTGCGCTCAAAGATGTAGGCGCTTCCGCTGTCCAGTTTCTCGTTGTCATGGAAGGGTGCGCCGATTAAGGCTCGGTCGCCGTCGAGTGCGACGGACCAGCCGAAGTTGTCGCCCTCGCCTGAATCTGGTGTGCGCAAGATCGCTTCTTGCCGCCAGCTGTTGCCCACGCGGCGGAAGATGTACGCGGCACCGGCATCGGGGCCGTGTTCGTCGTCGCGCGGCGTTCCGACGAGCACGGTGTCTCCGTCGATCGCAACATCGATCCCGAATTCATCACCTGAGTCCGGATCTCCAGGTAAGAGCTGCGCTTCCTGCGTCCATTCGTTACCGTCACGGCGAAAGATGTAGACGGCGCCGGTGTTGAATCCGGCGCTGGTGTCATGCCAGGCGGAGACGGCGATCGTGTCGCCGTCAATCTCCACATCGAATCCGAACTCTGCCCACTCGATCTGGGGTTCGGCGCGCAGTTTAGTCGTTTGCTGCCAGACTTCGTTTTCCCCGCCGCGACGGCGCTCGAAGATGTAGGCAGCGCCGGTGTCATCGTCGAAGAATCCGTTTCGCAGGGGGCCATCGTCCAGATTCGCCCCAACGACGGCGGTGTCTCCAGAGACGGCGACGGATTTGCCGAACCAGTCTCCCTCGCGCCCATCGTTCGCCACGAGCTTACCGGACTCGATCCAAGCAGTCCCATCCCGATTGAAGATGTAGGCGCTGCCGGAGTTACCGCCGTTGTCATCGGAGAGCGGAGCTCCGCTGATCAGCGTGTTGTTACTGATGTCCAATGACCAGGCGAACTCGTCGTTCGGCTCTGGATCGCTTGGCGTGACTTTGAGCTCACTGACCGAGAGCAGTGCGCCGAGTACGGCAACCGAGCGGAGCCTGGGACCGGTTTCGGTGTCGGGGGAGTGCTGTTCGCTGGCTGGTTGCTCGTTCGTATCTTCTTCCGTTCCGGACCGCGTGACGTCTGATGCGGCATCGGTCCGCTGTTCATTCGTGGTGGACTGGCCCTCGATGGTTTGGTTTTCGCCTGCTTGAGTGGTGGTTTGGTTCTCGTTTGCCTGGGTGGTGGTGCCTTGATCGGGGTCGGGCTCTTGTGCCGCGACCGCCGCGGGATCGTCGCTGCTGTTGCAGGCACTAATCAGGATCGCCGTAGTCGCCATCAACGCGACGGCGATTTTTGGGCGTCGCAGGATCTGCTTCCGCACGTCAACCTCCGCCCCCAGTGTGCCCCCCGACAGCACAACGATGAAGCATGTGCGTTCACTCTTCGAGTTCCAGCGGAAGGCCAAGATCATCCTGCTCGTCGTTGGTGGAGATTCTTCGCGGGCATGCAGATAAGTCCGAGCCCTTTTAGGGCTGAGACGCGCGCCGTGCCGCAGCCGATCTGCTGTGGGATTTGTGCGGCCCGGTTGTGCCCAAGATCCGTTATCAGATTGGTGGCCAACACCTGTCTGTGGCCGATCATTTTCTCGGCGAAGTTGTGTATTCCCAAGCCTCCCCTTGTCTTCAACGCGCTCTACCCTGGCATCCGTCGCCACCGCGCGCGCGGGCATCGAGACCCGTGTTAACGGCGGCGAGAGAAGTTCAGGTCTGGGATCCGTCGGGTGGAATCACCGATATGGACGACTGAGGACCAGCATGAGCGAACTGGAAGCGATCGCATTGGCCGTGCTGTTCGGCTTCCTCGCCGTGCTCTCAGCGATGGATCACTACGGCACATCTTGCCCAACCGTATCGTCTCGCCCGGTGCGACCGCGGCGGCCGCAGCTCCGCTCCTGCCTGCGGGTGATTATCTCTCCGGTCTGACCGGTGGCTTGCCGCCTTTCTGGTCTTCGCCGTGATCTACTGCACTCAGCCCGGCATGGTTGGCGGCGGGGACGTGAAATTCTCTATCATGGTTAGCTTCCCAATCGGGTTTTCAGGGGCGTTCGTGGCCTTGGTCCTGGCTCTAGCACTGATGCTCGGGGTGGCTCTCCCCATGTTGATGGGGCATCGCTGAACGCTTTCGCAGCGCTTTGCTTAGGGACCGTATATGACCGCTGGTACCGCCACGATTGCACTGACAATGACGGTGTGACGCCCTTAGCGAGGAATGTCTTCGTCGGGCTGATACGAAGGGACCAGATAGGCGCATCTATTACGCTTCGTGCCGGCTCTACTGGCCTACTCACGTGGGGCACGTTAGGCTCGGCTCGACCAGGCACGTCTAAGCCCGGAAGGACTTCCTCTCATGACCAAGATTCATTTCGGTGTCACTGTCCCTCAAATCAAGCGCACCTGGGAGGAGTCGAAGCGAGCCGCGATTGCCTTCGAATCGATGGGCTACGACTCGGTCTGGGTCTGCGATCACCTCTACGGTCCAACTTCGCCCGCGATCCCGATTCTGGAGGCCTGGAGCACTATTTCAGCCCTCGCAGCGGTGACAGAGCGTGTTGAACTGGGCACTCTGGTAACGCCTGTTGGCATGCGGAACGTGGCCCACCTAGGCAAGATCATCGCCACGGCGGACCACATCGCCGGGGGTAGGGTGATCCCCGGTTTGGGCGCTGGCTGGATGCGTCGCGAATTCACCGACTTCGACGTGCCATTTCCGGACACCAAGGACCGACTTGGACAGCTACGCGAGGCCACTGAGTTACTGACACAGATGTGGGATCTCGAAACCGACGAAGTCACCTACGACGGCCAGTACTTTCGTGCCGAGAACGTCATTACGCAGCCCAAGCCGGGGCGCAAGCCGCCGCTGTTGATCGGGGGCTCCGGCGAGAAAGTGACGATGAAGCTTGCTGCCGAACGCGCCGACATCTGGAACAGCGTTGCCCGCGATCAGGATAACCTCGCCCACAAAGTCGAGGTCTTGCGGAAGCACTGCGCCGACGTAGGACGGGATCCAGCGGAGATCACAATCTCCCAGCAGTGTCTAGTCACGATTGCGGAGGACGAAGCTTCGGTCGGTCCGATGATCGAGACGGCGCAGAAGATCTTCGGGGGGCACATGGGAACGCCCGCCGGTGAACTGGCTCTCTCCGGCACGCCGGACACGCTCAAAGAGCGAATCCAGAAGCACGCCGATCTCGGCTGCACGATGTTCATTATGGAGTTCTTTGGCCGAGACACTGTGGAGCCGGCGCAGCTCTTCGCTGAGCAGGTTCTGCCCGCGTTCCGTTAGTCTGGCACCCTTGGAGGGGTGGCTGCAGCCGTTTCGGTCGGATTAGATTGCGCCCTCAAGCCGCAGCAGGCGCTCTTTGGATCCGGGCCCGCCCGGGCCACTGTAGTTTCCCAGATCGCCGTTAGCTCGCACGACACGGTGACATGGGATGACCAATGGAAGTGGGTTGTTGGCAAGCGCCGTTCCCACGGATCGCGCAGCGCCGGGTGAACCGATCGCCAGCGCGATCTCGCCATAGGTGCGGACCTCGCTCCGCGGGATAGCGGCTGTTGCTTCCAGAACTCGACGTTGGAATGGTGAGAGCTCGTCCAGATCAAAGCAGCTCAGATCAACTGTTGCTTCGATTGCCTGATTCACCGTTGCCGCGAGTTGCGGTGGTGTTCGCAGGTCCAATGTCGGCGGCGTGCCGCTTGCCTCGATCAGGCCGCGCAGGAATGCGCTTTCGTCACCGTTGAGCATCGTGGCGGTGATACATTCATCGGCACCATGATAGGCCACCAACAGTTGGCCGAATTCGGTTTCGATCCGTGCGTAGTGCTCCGCCTCGTTCACCAGTTCCACTCCTTTGGCGTCATCGTCGCCCAACGACGGCTACGCCCGCTCCTCTCAAATCCAGGCCGTCGGTACATCGACTCCATTATCTTCCGAAGGCCGCAAAGCAGTGGAAGCATAGGGCGCGAGCCTAAACTTGCGGCGCGTCTGCGCCGAGGCAATGCCGCAGCTCCGCGCCGAAGGCAGGGTGTCCGCCTCGAATACGCACATGTTCCCGCTCCCCGGCAGCGTGGGAGGCGCCGGTCGCGTTGTCAGCGGCTCCCCACCGAACACGGCGCGTTCGATCGCATCCCAGACAGGAAGATCGGCTTCGCGCGTCGCGATGCGAATCCCCAAGCCTTCGGGCTCGGCGATGGATGCTCTTGGTGGTCATATGGGGCAGCGGGTTTAGATAGAGCCATGAACTCGCGTCGGCTACCTCCAGGCTGTTGAAGGATTCACAGATGAAGACTGGCCACCGGCGTGGCGCGCGACGGCCATTACGCTTACCGGATCCAGATTGAATTCGATCGTGATGGCTGTCAGGAAACGCGGATCATTGTCGCCGTAGCGATGCCAGAGGTCGCTATCGCCCGTGGTGGACGACCTCATGAGTGCGTTGTGGAGTGTCGTGTTGATCCGTCAGATTGAGCGTTGCTGCCGTGACGAGTTGAGGCCTGTTCACATGTCGTTCTGCAGGAAGCGTTGGATCAATTCGACGGTCTTGTGCGGCTGTTCGAGCATTGGCACATGGCCGCTACCAGCGATCAGTTTGAATCGGGCGTCGGGGATTTGTGCGGCGAGCACGCGGCCGTTCTCCGGCAAGATCAGTACATCCTCGGCGCCATGCAGGACAAGTGTGGGCTGTTTGATTCGCGGAAGACGATCGAAGCAGTCCCAGGTCTCGATCGCTCCGATATGACGGGCCCACGTCGCCGGCGGACTGCGTAGTGTCTTCGTGGCGACCAGGCGTTGGTCAAGCCAGTCGCTGTGTTGCGCGAGGAAGCGTTCGCTGTACACCGCCGGCCGCGACTTGTTTTCTTGCGCCTGCGGCGAGAGGTTTGCATCGAACGCGAATGCCTGCACCACCCAGGGGGGCGAGGGCACCGCCGTCCTGGCGCCCGCATGCGTGTCTGCCAAGATCAAGCGGTCGATCCGACGTGGCGCTCGCAATGCTACCTCCTGCGCGATCATGCCTCCCATCGAGAGACCGAGTACGTGCACCCGACGCAGTTTGAGTTCGTCGAGAAGATTAAGGGTGTCCTGGGCGAAGTCCGCTATCGACCAGAGATCGGTTGGTTTGCTTGAGCCACCGGTGCCGCGATTATCGAAGCTGATCAACTCGAAGTTCACCGTCAGCAGTTCGACGAATTGGCGCGGCCACTGGATCCGTGCGTCGCCGATTCCGTTGATCAGCAGCAGCGGTAGCTGTCCGTCCTGCTGGCGTCCGTACGTCTCGTATTCGATCGTAATGTCGCCGACCTGCGCGAGTGGAATCGCGGAACCCTCCGTCAGCGAGTGATAGGACGTGCTCGGGGCTGAGTCGAATGATCTCTGGCCTGCAGGCGCCTACTTGCCGGGTGGCTTGGGCAGGATGAAGGGCAGCGCAATCATCAGTAGTAGAGCGGCGAGGACGAAGGAAGCGATGATGCCCACAATCGCGCCAGAGGCCAGTTTGGCATCCTGCGGCGCTGTTGTGCCCCCGGCGGCCATGACGACGCTGGGGAAAACTGTCTCAAGTGTGATGATGAAGGTCGCGATCGCGAGAGCGCTCAGCAGCCGGCCCCATCGCTGGCTAACCCGCGAGATGGTGATCGCCCAGACGGAATGCTGCATGATCCCTCTTCCGTTCCACATCTTCAGGTCAGGATGGCGCGTTCCCTTGTCTGAGGGAAGAGCCCCCGACTGATGGCCGGGCATCACATGCGGAAACTGGGGCCGTGTCGTGGTATCTTTCGCGCCGATGACGGAGGGTAGCAATGGCGGCGCAGAGACCCATCATCGTCCCGATAGATGGGAGCGAAGCCTCGGAAGTGGGGTTACGTGTTGCCGTGCCACTAGCGCAGGCGACCGGAATACCGATCGTTCTGATCTGGGTCTACGAGGGCCTGCAAGGACTCGATCGTGGGTTGCCCCAGGAGGAGGCTGAAGCCGCCGATCGAGCGGAGGTTGCTCGCCGCGAAGAGGTGTTGACTGAAGTCCAACAACGCGTACTAGAGCCCGTCGGTATTGAACATGAACTTCTTGTTCCCATGGGTTCAGCGCCGGAGGGAATCCTGCAGGCAGCGGCCGAGCGCGATGCGCGCGTGATCGTGATGGCGACTCACTCCCGCGGTGCACTGCCGCGCTGGTACATGGGTTCCGTCGCGATGGAGGTCGCGAACACTTCCTCCGTGCCGACGATCCTCTTCCACGCCCATGCCGAGGGTGACCCGCCCGCTATCTACCGTCGCATCGCTACACCGGTCGAGATGATTGCGCAAACACACCTCGCGATTGAAGCTGCGGCATCGGCCGCTAATGAGCTGGGCGCGGAGTTGATGTTGCTTACGCTCTCCCAGTCCGTCGAAGAAGTCGCCGAAGTGCATCGCTGGAACGCGGCGCTCGGTTCGCGCTATCCCGATCTCGTAATCCGTCATGAGGCGCGCGTTGACCGCCTGGTTGATGCTCTGCGCGAACTTGCGCCAGAAGTGGACCTTATCGTCATGCCCATGCGGGATCAGGAAGGCTGGCGGCGCTTCTTCTCCGGCGAGGAGTGGGATGACGTCGTACGTGAGGCGGGGGTGCCGGTCATGTTAGTTCGGGAGCGCGGCGGCACTGACTAGCCGTGGTTGCGCGGAGCATAGTTCTGGCTGGAAACAGGCTGACACGGTAACGAGCCGAACCGCCTATGAAGCGGCGCTGCGTACCTGGTACGCGTGATCGAGCAGGTGCCAGGCGTCCATGGCCATAATCCCCTCCACGGTGCCCATACTCTCGTGGGTGTGTGCTAGATCGTCGTCCGTCACGTACTTGATCTTGGCATCGGCCGCCTCGGATGCTTGTTGCAGAGCAGTCTGGGCGCCGGCGGGGGAAGTGAGCGAGAGAGGCCCATCGAACGGGTTTTCCGGACCGTCGTAGCCACAAGCCTCGCAGACCGCGTTGGCGAAATAGAGCTGCGCGCCGATCACGTGCTCAGCCACTTGGCGTGGCGACCAAGCTTCCTCGCCCTCGCCCGACTCTGGCTGGCGCTCCCAGTTATCTGCACTGCCGTCGATCGCCGTGGCCAAATTTTCGCGACCGACCTTAATCGCTGCGCGCAGTTCGTCGGGGCTGGCCATCGTGGAGACCTCCTCGTTGATTTGAATTACGGTTGTTTTCAGAGACGGATCTTAGGGTAACCGTCGCTCAGGGTCACGATCCGCCGAAGTGGATGAGTTCGCGCTCTTTGCACCGGACAACCTGGCACTAGACTGCGCCGCAGCGCACGAGATTTGACGGCGCACGAGCGCGCTGGGCGTGGCCCAGATGAGAAGGACGCTAGCATGACAACTACTCCATCAAGTCTAGAGACGGCCTCCGTCGACGTGGCTGGGCTGCCTTTGGCGTACGCGGAGGCGGGCACCGGTGAGCCGCTCCTGGTCTTACCGCACGAAACGGGGATGATGGATGGTGCCGAGTTCCGTGAACTCCTGGCCAGTGAGCGACGGGTGGTCGCCCCGACCTTGCCCGGCTGGGATGGCAGCGAGCGCCACGAGTGGATGAGCTCTGTACGCGACCTCGCTACGCTTCTGCATCTGTTTTTGGACAAGCTAGGCATCAATCGCCTGGACCTTGTTGGCTTGGGCTTCGGAGGCTGGCTCGCGGCTGAGATGGCCACCGTGCATCAGGCCCGTTTCGCGCACCTAGTGCTGGTCAACGCTTACGGTCTCCAGCCGGCTCGGGGGGAGATCCTGGACCAGTTCCTATTCGGCCACGAGGATTACCTACGCCATGGATACCATAACGAGGCCCGCTTTGCAGCGCGCTACACCGAAGGGGCGCCGACAGTTGAGGAGTTGATCGAGCAGGACGAGAACCGCGAGATGACGGCGCGAGTGGCATGGAAGCCGTATATGTTCAACCGTAGTCTGCCGCCGTTGCTAGCTGAGGTGCAGACTGCGACGCGCGTAATCTGGTCGCGCCAAGGCAAGATGGTCCCTGTTATTTGTGGCCAGCAGTACGTCGACGCACTGCCCAACGCGACGATGGAAATGATCGAGGATGCGGGCCACTTCGTCGAACTTGAACAGCCGCAAGTATTGGCTGCCGCCGTCGAGGTGTTTTGTTCAGGCTAGAGCACGAGAGCGCGCTATCGGCTGAGCCCGTAGCGACTGGACGAGGGAATTCAGAATGCATTTGATGTACTTCACCGAACAGCCGATGTCAGATTACCCGCGCGAGGCCGGACGTGAGGCAGGCAATACGGCGCTGATGATCTCCAACGAGCATTTCGATCCGGCAGTGGGCAGTCGCCTCTATAACGAGCGCTTGATTGAGTACAAGTTGGCCGAGGATGTTGGCTTCGATGGCATTATGCTCAACGAGCATCACAATGCCCCGTTCTGCATGCAGGCCAAGACCAACGTCTTCTGTTCGATTCTGGCTGCCGTCACCGAAAATGTGAAGATCGTGCCGTTGGGTAACCCGCTGCCGCTGGCGGAAAACCCTGTTCGTATCGCCGAAGAGCTGGCCATGATCGACATGATCTCGAAGGGCCGTCTGGTTAGCGGTTTCGTCCGTGGCGGCGGCACGGAGCAGCTCGCCGCCGGCGTCAACCCAGCCTACAATCGCGAACGCTTTGCGGAGGCGCACGACCTGATTATCAAGACCTGGACCCAGCCCGGACCCTTTCGCTGGGAGGGCAAGCACTTCCAGCACCGCATCGTTAATCCCTGGGCGCTACCTCTCCAGCAGCCCCACCCGCGTGTTTGGATCCCTGGGGTTGCCAGCGCCGAAACAACGATCTGGGCCGCGCAGCACCGCTACCCTTACATCTGCCTCAACACTACGGTTGAAGCCACCAAGAAGATTTGGGCGGTCTACGACGCAGCGGCGGAGGAGGTGGGCTACACACCAGGCCCCGAAAACCGCGGCTACTTGCTTCGGGTCCATGTTCAGGATGACCACGATAAAGCGGTCGAGAATGCCACCGAGTTCAACTGGATGATGGGAGAGTTCACCGGACTGGCACACCCGGTCTGGAGTAGCCCGGCTGGGTATGCCTCGCCGAGAAACCGCCGTGCCTTAGTCGAGATTGCCAATGGTCGGCGTCCTGCTCCCCGTGGCACAGGAGTGCCCAAGATCGAAGAGCAGTTGGAATCGATGGCGATCATTGCCGGCACGCCGGATGAGGTGATCGAGAAGCTGCGTGTCGTCATGTCCGAAACGCGGCCGGGGATCTTCGGCATCTGGGGCAACGATGGCGCCGTCAGTCACGAAGATTCGAAGCGCTGCATCGAGCTGTTGGGCGAGGAGGTCCTACCCGCTGTCCGCCAGATTGCTGAGGAGCTCGACCTGACTGGTCCCTTCGAGGCCAACGCGCCGGTCTCGTTGCAGCACAGCCAGTCGGCCGTGCCGGCCACGGTAGCTGGCGGCTAGGCCTTGACGGACGGACCGAAAGGGGACCGGCGAGCGCGGGTCAACGGCGTTGAGCTTGCCTATGAGATGCGTGGCAGTGGGCAGCCATTGCTCTTCATCCACGGTGGCTATGGTGGTCCCGCGTCGTCGCTTTGGTCGGGCCCGCGCCTAGTATGGCACGTCTCGACGGAGGGCTTTCAGACGATTAACTACGACCGGCGCTGCGCCGGTCGCTCCGAATACGTCGACCAGCCTTTCACGTTGCACGACATTGCTGCGGATGCTCGTGCGCTACTGATGCAACTCAATGCGACTCCAGCTGTGCTGGTCGCTTCCTCGGCGGGGGGGATGATCGGGTTGGAGTTCGTCTTGTGCTGGCCGCAGCTCGTATCTGCCCTCGTATTGATCAACACGGGGCCGGCCCTGATGCACCAGTCGCCGTCCGGACTAGTGAAGCCGCACTCATCGTTTGTGCGCGACCGACTGGCAATGGTGCAGGAACGGGCAGAGTTGTTGCAGTTGGCGGCTGATGACGGAATGGAGGTTGCGGTCGCGTCGTGTTGGGATGCGTGGCGCGCGCAGCCGCCACGGGTCATGGCTGACGAAACGTTCGAGGAGTACGTCTCTGCGCAACGTGCTGCGCTGGATGCGCTGTCTGACGATGAGATTACCCGGTACGCGGCAGGCAACTTCCGCAACATGCGTACGACGCTCGGAGTCGAATTCACCGCCCGTCTGGAAGAGCTACGGATCCCGACGTTCATCGCCCACGGCGATCATGACACCGTTGTTCCCTTTGAGTATGGCCAAGTCCTCGCTCAGCGTATCCCAAATGCCGAGTTCCGTGCCTTCCCCGGCGCTGGCCACGGTCTGTTCTCGCTGCCAGCGGTTCAGGAGTCCGTTTTCGATTGGTTGAATGCTCTTGATTCGGGGCCGTGTTTACAATCTCGCTAGATGGTCCCGTTTGATCTGAGCTTGGCAATCGCGGCAGCGTCTAGTCCTAGGTCGCCCAAAACCTCGATGTTGTCCTCGCCTAATTGCGGCGCGCGACGCCGGATCGACCATGGGCTAGCTGGCAGCTTGTACGGGGCTCCGGGATAGGTGATCGAACGACCGAGCTCGGGGTGTTCCACCTGGACTGGGAAGCCGCGCGCCTTGAAGTGCTCGTCCTCTAGCATCTCTTCCGGCGAGTAGATGATGCCGACCTGGAATCCACGCTGTTGCCCGCCATTGAAGAACTCGTACGCACCGATTCGGCTGGCCACGAAGGTAATTGCAGCGCGGCCCGCGGCGAACTTCGTCGCCACCATTTCGTCCAACTCGATATCGGCCACGCTGATGCGAGGCCCGTTCGCCGCGAGTAGCAGCACCTCGGCTTGATCGAATTCCTCAATCAGACCTAGCTCGCTAATCCAGTCGTACATCGCCTGGAAGTCCTCGGGCTTGCGCGCCGGTACGCCCGTGTTGACGTAGCGGCCGTCCGCGCAGCGGATCTGGCTTGGCATCGACGGATTGACCGACGCGTGCCGGCCGGTCTGCCGCTGCACCGTCGCTTCGTTGACCAACCAGTTGTATGAGCCGCCCTCCGTCGTCACATTGCACGACGCGTGCGCACTGACGTCGATGAACTGGCCCTCACCGCTCACGTCGCGATAGAGCAGGGCCGCGAGGAACGACATCACGCCGTAGTGACAGCCCGTGTGGTAGCCCTGGTTTCCCGCACCGCGTACCGGTGGGAGCGTATGATCGTCGTAGCCGTTCATCCACGCGATACCGCCTGCGGCCAGGATCGTCAGATCTGTGCTGGCCTCCTCGATCCGGGGACCGTGGCGTCCGAACGGTGTGACCGAAACCCAGATCAGACCCGGGTTCGACTCGCGCAGATCGGCGTAGTCGATCCCACGCTCCGCTAGAGTACCCACCGGTTGGCTCTCGACCACGCCATCGGCACCGGCCACGAGCTGCTTGAAGAGCTCCCGCCCGGGCTCCGTTTCCATGTCGATCGTGATGCCGCGCTTGCTGGTGTTGTAGTGCCAGAAGTAGAGCGAGCGTTCGAGGTCCGGCTCGTCATCGACGAAAGGTGGATAGGCGCGTGTGGGATCGCCGTGGGGTGGCTCAATCTTGACCACATCGGCGCCCATGTCGGCCAGTAGTTTGCCGGCCCAGACGCCGACTTCGTCGGTCCACTCGATGATGCGCAATCCGTCCAGTGCGCCGCTGGGCGTGGGCGTCATATCACGCCCTCCGCAGTGAGTTCCTGGAAACGGGCATCGTCGACGCCCAGCAGCCCTTGCAACACGTACCGGTTCGGTTAGT
>CAZZMQ010000015.1:15990-31483 GCA_964655365.1 uncultured Dehalococcoidia bacterium
TGCTACACGTTCCGATTGTGTTCCCCCAGGATTGGTGCGCCGTAGGTCAGCGACCAGTCTGTCTCGCTCAGGTGTGCGCCCAGCCCGTCCACTCGCACGTCGCCCATCTCGGTGTGCCGGATCGTGGGCCAAAGGCCCCAGTCGGTGGTGTTCGCATCCTCGTCGATTCGCTCCCCTGGGCGCTGCACGGCCGAGGCCGGTACGCCCACTGCCTGCAACGACTTCGCCGTTTCGAACTTGTCATGCTGCCGCGTCCAGGCCGTCATCCTGGCATCGAGATCAACCTGGTTCGCAAGTCGGGCGTCGAGCGATGCGAAGCTCCCATCATCAACCCAGGCTTCCGCCACCAAGCCGCCGATTGCCACCCAGTCCGCATCGTGGCGGCAGGCGATTGCAATCCAGTCGTCCTTGCCCGCCGCCTGGTAGATGTTGTGCGGCGCCATGGGTGGGAACTGTGAATGGTTGGCGTCTGGGAAGCCGTCCCGACGTAGAGCACGTCCGTTGACCGTGTAGTCCAGCATCGCCGGACCGTTCAGCGTCGCGGCTGCCTCGGTTGCGGCGACATCGACCCACTGGCCCTCACCGGTTTGGTTGCGGTGCCGGATCGCCAGCATGATCGCCATCGCCATGAAGTATGCGCCCGTGTGGTCCATGTAGGAGTAGCCGTAGCCGGCGGACTCCTTGCCGGGCAGGCCGTTGCTAAAGGTCAGCCCGGAGGTCGCCTGCACGATCGGGCCCCAGGTCTTGTAGCCGGCGTAGGGGCCGGTATGTCCGAAACCGCAATTGGAGACGTAGATGATGTCCTCTTTGATCCGCTTCATTTCGTCGTATTCGAAGCCCAGCCGCTTGAGCACCCCCGCCGCAAAGTTTTCGCTGACGACGTCGGAGATCCGGATCAAATCGCGCAGCAGTTCACGTCCGCGCTCGTCCTTGAGGTTGAGCGTGATACCTAACTTCTCAACGTTGTGGTTATTGAAGGCGCCGCCTAGGTTTAGCCCGCGACGGTGGTCGGGGTAGGGCGGGATCCCGCGTAGGATGTCCCAGCGGCCCTGCCGCGTTGGATCCTCGATTCGGATCACTTGGGCCCCGAAGGCGGCCATGAACTTCGTTGCGCCCGCCCCGGCTAGCTGCCCGGTGAAATCGCAGATGCGCAAGTGGCCGAGCGCAGTTTTGCTCATCAGACACCCTTCTCGGACCGTGCACCCAGGCGCTGTTCGCAGCCTGGGACCGCCACGATGGCCCGCAGGATAGGTCGTCCGCCGTCCTGTGGCGACGCGTGCCAAGCGCAGTCTTGCCGCGACCTGGAGCGAGTGGGAAACTGCCTCTGCTCTCGGCTCGACGAGGGCGAGTGGATTGGCGCAAGTTGAGGAGGCCTCATGGCCAGCCCCGTCGTCTTGATCACCGGCGCGAGCCGCGGCATTGGCAAGCAGTTGGCCGTCGACTTCGCCGAGCGTGGATACGACGTCGTTGCCGCCGCCCGTTCAACGGCGGATTCGCCCACCAAATTACCCGGCACCGTCGACGAGACGGCCGCGCTCGTTGAGGTGCAGGGCCAGCGCTGTTTCGCGATCGGACTCGATCTCCAGTCGGAAGAGCAGATCCACGACGCCGTCGCGCAGGCGATGGCCGAGTTCGGCCGCATCGATGTGCTGATTAACAACGCCGCGATCGCGCCGCCCGGCAAAAGCATGGAGGCACCCACGCGTCGTTGGAAGCTGGCCGTCGAGATCAATGTCAACGCGCCCTTCTATCTCACTCACGCCGTGGTGCCGCACATGCGCGAGGCGGGCGGCGGCCGCATCATCAACATTTCGTCCGGCGCCTCCAGCATTCCCGAGTTCGGCCGAGTCAGCTATACGACGACCAAACGCGCCCTCGAGGCGATGACCGAATCGCTGGGCCACGAACTCAAGGAAGACAAGATCGCGGTCAACTGCATCAAGCTCGAGCTCTCCGTCTACTCCGAGGGCTACGAATTCACCTTGCCCGGCGTCGACACGGCCGATTTCGAGGACCCTGTGATCATGTCCGACGCTGCCCTCTGGTTCGCCGAGCAGCCGCTCGACTACACCGGCAAGGTCTACACGATCGCCGAGATGCGGGAGCTGGACGCCGTGCGCGGCGTGACCCGCGTCGCCGACCGCGAGGACTGGCAAGCCGCTCACGCGGACGCCTAGCGACATACCCTGCCCCCACGCAGAGCCGAGGAGAGACGCCATGGAAGTCCCGTTGCTCGTCACCGATTTCCTCACTCGGGCGGGCAAGCTGTTCCCCACCAAAGAGGCCGGCGGCGACGGCGACAAGCGCTTCACCTGGGCGGAGTTCGAGCTGCGCGTCAACCAGCTTGGACACGCGCTGACCAAGCTCGGCGTCGGCAAGGGCGATCGCGTCGCGATCATCTCGCCCAACAGTCACCAATTCCTCGAGAGCTATTTTGCGACCAGTGTGATCGGCGCCGTGATCGTGCCGGCTAACTACCGCCTGATCGCGGCCGACTTTGAATACATCTGTAACCACTCTGGCGCCAGCGTCGTAATCGTCGATTCCGACTACACGGAGGCGATGGACTCGATCCGCGACGGCTTGGAGACCGTGCAGCACTTCGTCGTCGCACCGTTCGAAGGGGCGGCGACACCCGACGGCTGGCGGGACTATGAGTCGCTGCTCGCGGGGGAGTCGACCGTGCGTCCGCCCGATCCTCAGATCGGTGAGAACGACCTGCTCTCCATCAACTACACCTCCGGCACGACCGCGCGCCCCAAGGGCGTGATGATCACGCATCGCAACGTCTACATCAACGCGTACAACTTCATCATTCACTTGGGTCTCAACCAGGACGACCGGGTTATGTGGACGCTGCCGATGTTCCACGCTAACGGCTGGGGCGCCCCCTTCGCGATCACGGCAGTGGGCGGCACGCACGTCGTCTTGCGCGCCGTCGATGGTGGCGATATCTACACCATGATCGAGAACGAGGGCATCACCTTTGCCTGCATGGCCCCAGCCGTGCTGGCCACGATCCTGGAATATCCCGACAAGGACGAGCACACTATCACCACGGTGCCCCGCTTCCTGATCGCGGGAGCGCCGCCACCACAAGCGTTCGTCAAGCGGCTTGAAGAGGAGCTGGGCTGGACGTTCATGCAGATCTACGGTCTGACCGAGACCTCACCCATCCTCACGGTCAGTGAGATGAAGACACACCTAGAGCTCGAGGGTGACGCGTACTACAGCACGAAGGCGCGCGCCGGGCACGATGTGATCGGCACTGACGTTCGGGTTTTCGGCGTTGGTGGCGAAGAGGTGGCTTGGGACGACGAGTCGGTCGGTGAGATCGCAGCTCGCTCCAATGTCGTGCTCAAGGGCTACTGGCAGCAGCAGGAGGAGACTGACAAGGTCATCCGCGATGGCTGGTTCTACACCGGGGACATGGCCACCGTGAACAAGGATGGCTATATCAACATCGTTGACCGTGCCAAGGATGTGATCATTTCCGGTGGCGAGAACATCTCCTCGATCGAGGTCGAAGATGTGCTTTACAAGCACCCGGACGTGCTGGAGGCCGCCGTGATTGGCGTGCCTTCCGAGAAGTGGGGCGAGACCCCGATCGCGGTGATCGTGCCGCGCGAAGGCACGTCGCCGACCAGCGAAGGCGTGATCGCGCACTGCCGCGAACTGATGGCCCACTTCAAGGCCCCGTCCCGCGTCGAGTTTGTCCAAACGCTGCCGCGTACTGCGACCGGCAAGCTGAAGAAGTTCGAGTTGCGCGAGGAGTTCTGGGAGGGTCAGACTAAGCGTGTCAACTAAGGGAGCGCCGAACCTGGTGTTGCCTCTATTGAGGAACCGGCATGCTCCCGACCGTATTGGTGCGGGTCCTGCAAGATGCCGAAGGTGAACTCGTCCACGCCTTCGCCCCCGTCGGCATAGCCACGTGCGTTGAGGACATCGGACTGCCCGGGCGGATGAACCGCCCAGGCGGTTAGAACCGATCGCGACCGCTACCTTTTCAGCACTGTCGATCGCCATCGCAGTCGCCAATCTAATCCGTTCGATTCGCGCGATCCCAACTGGGCGGTCTCAGAGTGGACGCCCGCGCGAGGCTGAGACTGAAGCGGGTGGTCGGGTACCCTTCTGCTCGGAAGGGGAGCGAAAGAACAATGAGCGAGCGCTACGACGTTGTGATCGTCGGGCTCGGCGCGATGGGCGCCGCTGCCGCCTATCAGCTCGCCAAGCGCGGCCAGCGGGTGCTGGGTCTCGACCGCTTCCACCCGCCGCACACTAAGGGCTCGTCGCACGGCGCCTCGCGCATCATCCGCGAGGCTTACATCGAAGACCCCGCCTACGTCCCGCTCGTGCAACGCGCTTACGAGCTCTGGGCCGAACTCGAGGCCGAGTCCGGTACGACGCTCTACACGCGAACTGGCGGCCTCATGATCGGCGACCCTGCTGGCGAAACGGTGCAAGGTGCGCTGGCCAGCGCCCGCCAGCACGGCCTCGACCATGAACTTCTCGACGCCGCTGGCGTTCGGGAGCGTGCTCCCGCCTTCAAGCTGCCCGACCACCACGGCGCTGTCTGGGAGCCTCGCGCCGGTGTGCTCAACCCCGAGCGCTGCGTCGCCGCGCACCTTAGCCTGGCCGCCAAGTACGGCGCCGTGCTGCACTTCGATGAGCCGGTATCGAAGTGGCGTCCGGACGGCGATGGCGTGTCCGTCGAGGCGGGTCGCGGCAGCTACTTGGCCGGCAAACTTATCCTCAGCGCTGGTGCTTGGACCGGTGCCTTCAACGCCAAGCTTGATCTGCCATTGCTGGTTACGCGTCAAACGGTCTACTGGTTCCATCCCGCTCAGCCCGAGACTCTGCGGCCCGAGCGGTTCCCGATCTACATTTGGCGACTGCCCGAAGGCGACTCGGTCTACGGCTTTGCCGACTTTGGGGACGGCACCAAGATCGGGGTCCACAACACCGGCATCATCACGGAGCCCGACGCAGTCGAAGGCACGGTGAGTCTGGAGGAGATCGATCACGCACGGGACATGCTGCGGCGCTATATCCCCGACGCGGCGGGCGAGTTCCTGCGCGCTGAGGCGTGCCTCTACACGAACACACCGGATGGTCATTTCCTGATCGATTTCCACCACCGACACCCGCAAGTGATCTTGGCCAGCCCCTGTTCGGGGCATGGCTTTAAGCACTCGGCGGCGATCGGCGAAGTACTGGCGGACCTGGTCACGCAAAGCGCATCCCGGCTCGATCTCGGGCTGTTCGGGCTCGACCGGTTGCTGACCGAGAAGGCGACCTGAGTCGATGCAGCCTCAGCGGGTGGCCGTAATCGGAGCGGGCGCGGTGGGTGCCTACTACGGCGCTCGCTTGGCGCAGGCCGGACACGACGTCCATTTCCTTATGCGGCGCGACCTTGCTGCAGTGCGTAAGCATGGCTTGGAGATCCGTAGCACTGACGGGGACTTCACGCTCGACACTCCCTCGACAGCCGAGTCAAGCGCCGAGATCGGCGTCGCCGATTGGGTCATCTGCGCACTCAAGACGACCTCCATGGGGGAGGTGCCCGACCTGGTGAGACCCTGCCTTGGCCCGCGGAGCCGCATCCTCTGTCTGATGAATGGGCTCGGCGTGGAGGAGCGCTTTGCTGAGTGGTTTGGTGCGGAGCGCATTTTTGGCGGCCTCGCGTTCACCTGCATCAACCGCGGCGCACCCGGCCGCGTGCATCACCTGCGCTACGGTGCGGTCACGTTGGGCCATCTCGATAACAACCCCGAGGAAGTGGCCGCCGGGATCGAACTCTGGTCCGGTGCCACCGTTGACTTCGCCGGCACTGACTCGTTGTTGCGTACGCGCTGGGAGAAGCTGGGCTGGAACATCCCCTTCAACGGCCTCTGCGTGACCGCTGGCGGCATCACCACCGACCTCGTTATCGGCGATGGCGGTCTGCGTGTGGCGGCGCGTCGCACGATGGAAGAGGTCGTTTTGGCCGGGAACGCCGACCTCGCTGCCCATGGTGAGCAGTCTCGCATCGACGGTGAGGCTATGATCACTCGCATGTTTGCTATGACCGACGCGATGGGTGCTTATCGCCCCAGCACGATGATCGACTTCGTTGAGGGCCGTGCGATGGAGGTCGAGGAGATGTTCGGCGAACCGCTCCGACGGGCCCAGGCACTCGGCGTTGCTACGCCGCAGATCGCCCTGCTGACTGCCCTCATGCGTCGGCTTGATCGCAACAACCTCGACTAGCGGCTCAGCACCTCCGCGAACGCCAGTCGCCATTCTTCCATAGCGGTCGTCCGTGACTCCGCTGTGTTCCAGTGCAGCGGTCGCGGGCTAGTCGACGGCAGTGCCAACGTCTGCGCGGGAAGTGTCGCGAACTGCCGCTGCCACTCGCGATCGCGGCGCCCGTTGAGCAGAACGGTGAACGGTCCGCGTTCCCGCCACAGGCCGCCGATGTCATTCGGCAGGGCGTTGTGGATCTGGTCGTCGCCGGATCCCTCCCGCTCGACCGTCGCATACAGATCCCACACCGCTATACCGTGACCGGTGAGCTTGTGTACCCGCTCTGGATAGGGTGAGGCCACGTCGTCGATCAGGCTGCACGCTGCGAGCACGCGCCAGAACCAGTTCTGCACGTGGCCGTAATATTCCTGCTTGCGTAGGGACTCTTGGCTGGGGAACGATCCCAGGATAAGCGCCCGGATCCGACCGTGGGGTAACAGCGCAGCGAGGCCGTGTTGAGCAGGATTCGACGGGTCAGCCAAGGACGCCTGAGTCCCGCAGCGACGCGAGTTTGGCGGCGTCGAGTTGGAGGTTGGTGCGCAGAACGTCGTCGGTGTGTTCGCCGAGGCGTGGTGGGATTTTCATCGGCACCTTGCTGGCCGAGAGGCGGGCCGCACAACCCAGTGCTTGTGTGCAGGACGTGCCAGCCTCGTACTGCGTCATGGCCAGAATCCGCATGCCGTCGAGTGCTGGCATCGCTCCTCCTCCACTGCTGTTTCGTCGCTCCATCGAGCGCCCGTCTCGACGCATCCTAATGTTCCTATCGGAGCGTGCCAGTGAAGCTGCCGCAACACCTAGACTGCCAACAGGAAGTTCCGCCCACGGTCGACACTCGGATCCCTCGGAGCCCTGATGACGTTTGAGTTTGGTTTGCTCTACGACATCCGCAACCCACCAGACTGGGGCGTACCTGCTGTCGATCTTTCAGCCGAGACGCTGCACCACATCCAGTATCGCGGCGATGAGTGCGGCTGCTGGTACGAGATGGCCGGCGATCTGGGCAGCGATTGTGTTTGGCTGTGCCACGTCGAGTCGGGCCTCGATCGGCGCGAAGACGACAGGGTCGCGCGGCGATCCTGCCAGACCCCCGAAGTGATCATCATGCAGCTCCAGTCGCTGGAATGTGCAGGTGCGACCTCGCTCGTCTACTTCGCCACGTTCCCCGGGCTGCGTCCGTCCGCCACACTGCCTCTGGTCAAAATGCTGGCCGACAATGTTATTCCCTTCATCAACGCCGAAATAAGCTGAGGAGAACAACCATGACCATCAATGCCCCCGCCGTGGGCGTAGCGCCCGATGCGCCCAATTCGCCCGACCTATACGACTGGCAGGAGATCGTCGACGAATTGAATCGGTACTTGCGCTTCAAGGCGACGCCGGTCGGTATGAAGATGTTCGAATCGAAGGAGGAGATGGAGGCTGTCGAGCGGATCCGCCGCCCCTCCAATCAGCGCTACGCGCTCGACCAGATCGTCGCCCAGGCGCGCTGGCTCAACTTCACAATGGGTATTACGCAGGACGACCTTGTTGGCGCGCAGTGCGGCGCCCCTGTCGGCCTAGCGCCGCAGGAACCGGAATGGCGCAAGAGCACCAACATGTCGGGCGTTTGGTTCGCAACGGACGAGGACGCCATTGACCACCAGGCGGCGATGGATTGCCTGCCGTACGGGCGCTACGAGGCGCTTGCCGTCTCACCGCTCGCCTCCGGGCGGCTCGACCCGCCCGACATTGTTCTGCTCTACGGCACACCCGGCCAGATGATTATCTTGATCAACGGTCTCCAGTTCCGGGGATACAAGAAGTTCGACTTTTCGGTGGTTGGTGAGTCTGCTTGCGCCGACTCATGGGGGCGTGCGTTGCGTACCGGTGAGCCTTCGCTCTCGATCCCCTGCTTTGCTGAGCGCCGTTTCGGAGGCGTGCAGGACGACGAGATGCTGATGGCGATGCCGCCCGCCTATCTGACGAAGGCGATTGAAGGTATGGCCCGGCTCTCGGAGAATGGCCTGCGCTATCCGATCGCGTCGCTTGGCATCCAGGCCGACGCCGCACCGATTTTGGCGCGCTCCTATGGCGACCGTTTTTAGGCACCCACTACCAATTAGGAGGCCCCCATGTCGTTCGACGTTAAGGCAGAAGAGCTGGGCTTGGACCTGCGCGAGCCAAGTGTCCCCGTCGCCAACTATGTCCCTTCCGTGCGCGCGGGGAATCTCATCTTTCTTTCTGGACACGGCCCCGTTGGCGCGGACGGGCTCGTGCGTGGAAAGGTGGGCCAGGAACTCTCCGTCGACGAGGGCTACGCCGCCGCTCGCCTCGTCGTGATTCAGCTGCTTGGCTCGCTCAAAGCCGAACTAGGTACGCTCGACAAAGTGGAGCGCATCGTCAAGCTGCTCTGCATGGTCAATTGCCCCGCCGATTTCGGCGACCAGCCCAAGGTGGCGAACGGCGCCTCCGACCTACTAGTCGAACTCTTCGGCGCGGCCGGCAAGCACGCTCGCTCCGCGGTTGGCATGGGCTCGCTGCCGATGGGCATGTCCGTCGAGATTGAGATGATCGTGCAGGTCGTGGACTGATGGACCGCGACCTGAGCTGGAGCGATCGTTAGAGGCGGGCGGGGCCGTCGCGCGGGCCCGACGGAGGCCAGCGGAGCCCGCCGTCCCTACCCTCGCCGTGATCGCGCGGAGCACCGTCGACTAGAACGATGCCGGACCCAGTCCGGGCGGTCACTTTTGCCCCTGGTAGAATGACCCCCACGAGGTTGCAGGGGTCCGTTGTGGAGACGAAAACGCGCTCGCCGTTGGCCGCCTTGCGACGTACCTCGCGCAGTATCTGTACCGCCTCCGGCTTGGCGTACTGCTCGCCGATGAAACCGCTCACGAAGCGCCCGCCGCGCACGGTGCCGCGCGCCTCCATGCGGCGCAACGCGCGCAGTACATCGCGCCAGGGAATCGTGAACGACTCACGCGCCAGGAGGTCGCGGAAGACGACGCCGTAGCGTTCCAGCAGGATCTCGGCCACCCGCTCCGCCAGCTCTTCGTAGGAATCGACGTTCGGCGGTCGCTCGCCGACGGCGGCCCAGCGGCCCGCTGGTCCACCCCCGATAAAGGCGCCGCCCGCCCCATATTGCCCGCCCCGCCGCCGCCGGCGCGCGCGAGAGCGATTTCCGGCCAGATGGCGCAGGCCCTCGAAGCCGTCGGCGTAGACCAATCCCCGCGCCACCAGATCGCGCAAGCCCGATTCGACATCGGAGGCCAGCCGCCGCGTATCAGACACGAGCTCGTCGAAGAAGAGCGCGCCGTGCTCACGCAGCAGTTCCAGGACCTGGCGCG
Organism: uncultured Dehalococcoidia bacterium; assembly: GCA_964655365.1. Classification (GTDB taxonomy): domain Bacteria; phylum Chloroflexota; class Dehalococcoidia; order Bin125; family Bin125; genus JAPUIR01. The sequence goes on from CAZZMQ010000015.1 coordinate 25,602, forward strand.
AGGCGCCGGTCGTTGGCTCGTTCGATGTCGGTTCCGGGCTGTCTCCCGTTGCACTTCGCGGCCCGCGATCACGCGGTATCGGCACTGATCCGTGTTTGCCGCGCACCGCCGCTAGCAACGTCGGGAAGACGATGCGGGGAGCGATCGTGATTGGCATCACCCGCGATGGTGTGGTGGAACTGCGTTTACCCTCACGTTCTTTCGCCGAAAGTGGCTTGGGCGAAAGTCGTGCCCAGGTCACCTCGCCCGCCAGCGAGAGCTCGTCCAACCAGGAAGGGTGATACTCGGCTACCCGCGCGGGCAGCAAGTCGCGTTCCCAGCTCGCCGCCGGGGCCTCGAAGCCCGCCAACTGTCGGATCGCCTCCCGCAGTCCGCCCTTGCCCTGCAGGCGCGTGTCGGGTGTGAGGTGCTGCCAGCGCAGCAAGAAGCGCATTAGATCCTGCGCCGCGACAGGCTCAATCTCCTGCCGCAGCCGGTCCAGCGTGTACTTGTGGATTCGAGCCAGCAGACGCCGGTGGCAGAACTCGTCCGGCCCCTCCGCCGATGCATGGACGCCATCCGGCGCATGCACGTCGATCGCGTTCGTCGTGAAGTGGCCGCGCAAGACGTGGCCCTCCGCCTCGACCTGGGTCAGCCCGCGCTCGACATCGACGCTCGACAGGCCGCAGAGCCGCGCTAGCTGCGCGGCGTTGACCGGTCCGAGCGCCTCCGTTTGGCCGCGCAGCAACCGACGCCGGGCTTCGTCGCGATCCTCGACTTCGATCGTCGCGCCGAATGGCAGCAACAGCTTCGGCTCGATCGTGCCCTCCGGCAGCAGCAGGCGGACCAGCCCCACATTCTCCGCCGCCAGCCAATGGCGATGTCCTTCAAGCGTGACCACGGCCGCGCGGCCGCCGTCGCGCAGCTCCAGCAGCCAGTCTTGCCAGGCCGTGATCTGTTCCTCCGCCATGACGACGAACGAGAGCAGAGCGTCGTGCACCTCTTCGGCGTCGGTCGGCAGTGGCCAGGCCTCGTCGCGCACGCGCGAGATTGCGTCGGCGTCCAGCGCACCAAGGTCACGCGAGTGCTCCGGCAACGAGCGCCGGGTCATCACGGCACGGGTCCGCCGCACATCGAGCGGCGCGTAGTCCCGGAAGGTGTACGGCTTGCCGTTGAGGATCTCGGCCGCCAGCGGCGACGGCTCCACGGTGTCCTTGGCGTGCAATGTGATCGCGCCGGTCTCGATCTGTTTCAGCCGCTCGATCAGCCCATCGATGTCCATCCACTCGCGTAGACAATCTTCGACGGTCTGGTCGCAGAGTGGATGATCCGGGATCTCCAGCGCCCCGGAGAGATTTTCCTGACAGCCCATCTGGGCCGGAAAGACCGCCGCCAGTAAGTCGTCTGAAATCATCCGCTGGATGTTGGGCGGCACCTTCTTGCCGCCACGCTGGCGTGGCACGGCGAGGGCGCGCGTCGCGTTCCAGCGGAAGCGCGTGCCCCAGGTGGGCGAGTAGAGCGCTGCTTGGCGCACCGCCTTCTCGGCGTTCTCAGAACGCAGATAGCCAAACGCCTCCTCCAGCGGGAACGACTGCGCCGGCCCCAGCGAGAGCACCACCGCGTCGTCGTTGGCGGCGGCTTGCAGTTCGAAGTCGAAGCGGACGCAGAAACGCTTGCGCAGTGCTAGCCCCCAAGCGCGATTGATCCGCGCCCCGAACGGCGCATGTACGACGAGATGCTGCGCGCCGGCCTCGTCGAAGAAGCGCTCGAAGACCACATCCTTGTCGGAAGGGATCACCCCCAGTCCCTCCCTGGCGGCGCGCAGGTAGGCGACCAGCTGCTCGCTTCCGACCGTCGTTAGCCCGCAGTCGTCGCGCAACCTGGTCGCCAGTTTCTTCGGGTTGTCCAACTCGTCGATCACGTCTCGACGCAGCCGCCCCACCTCTTCCGACAACTCCAGCGTGCGGCCTGGCCCTTCGCCCAGCCAGAACGGGATTGAGGGAGGAGTGCCGTGGGCGTTCTCCACCCGCACCTTGCCGCTCTCGATCCGCAGGATGCGCCAGGACGTTGTGCCGAGTAGGAAGACGTCGCCTGCCATCGACTCGATCGCCCAGTCCTCGTTGACCGTGCCCACTAGGGTCTGGTCCGGCTCCGCGATCACGCGGTAGTCGCCCGTCTCGGGGATCGTGCCGCCGTTGGTTAGCGCCTTCATCCGTACGCCGCGCCGGCCGCGAATCAGTCCGTTGATCCGATCGCGATGGATCAGGGGTGGCGCTCCGCCCGCGGCGTCGCCGACACCGTCCGTCAGCATCGTCAGGATCGACTCGTAGTCGTCCTTGCTCAGATTGCGATACGGCGTCGCCTGTCGCATTAGGTCGTAGAGTTCGTCCTCTTGCCAGGTCTCGCTGGCCGTCTCCGCCACGATCTGCTGGGCCAGCACGTCCAGCGGCGCCACCGGCTGCGCGACCTTGTCCAGCCGCCCCGCGTTGACCGCTCGGATCAGCGCGGCGCACTCCACCAGTTCGTCGCGGCTGGTCGGGAAGAGGCGGCCGCGCGGCGTCAGCCCCAGGGCGTGGCCGGAGCGGCCGACGCGCTGCAGGAAGGTGCTGCTCGCGCGCGGCGCGGCGACCCGATCTGGCAGACCAGATCAATAGATCCGACGTCGATCCCCAATTCCAGCGATGCCGTCGCCACCAGCGCCCGGATCTCGCCGTTCTTCAGCCGTTCTTCCAGCTGCAGCCGTCGCTCCTTGGAGAGTGAGCCGTGATGGCTAGCCACGTTTTCTGTGCCCACCAACTCCGTCAGGTTGTGGGCAGCCCGCTCCGCCATGCGGCGCGTGTTGACGAAGATCAGCGTCGTGCGATGGGCCGCGACCAGCTCCGCGATCTGTTCGTAGATTTCCGCCCACTGTTCCTTGGGCGCGACCGCTTGCAGCTCCGACTGCGGCATCTCGATCAGCAACTCCAGATCGCGTTGGTGTCCCCGGTCGACGATCACGCAGTCGACGGAGCCGTCAGACTTGGTTTGTTCGCTGCCGACGAGAAACTGCGCGATCTGGCCGATCGGGTTTTGCGTTGCCGACAGCCCGATCCGGTTGGGCCGCTGCTCCGTGAGGTGGTCGAGCCGTGCCATGGAGAGCGCGAAGTGACTGCCGCGCTTGTCTCGCACCAGCGCATGGATCTCGTCCACGATCAGCGTCTTGACGCTCTTCAGGATCGCCCGGCTCTTCTCGGCCGTCAGCATCAGGTAGAGTGATTCCGGGGTGGTGATCAGGATGTGGGGCGGCTTACGCGTGATCGCCGCGCGCTGACTCGAAGGCGTGTCGCCACTGCGCACCGCCGTCGTAATGATCGGCAGCGGCCTGCCCATCTCCTCGGCGATGGCGCGGATCTCTCGCAGCGGCCCCTCGAGATTGCGATTGATGTCGACGGCCAGGGCCTTAAGCGGTGAGACGTAGAGGATCTCGAGCTGGTCCTCCAATTCGCCCTTCTCGGCGCGACGAATCAACGAGTCGATCCCGGCCAAGAAGGCAGCCAGCGTCTTGCCCGACCCCGTGGGCGCGGCGATCAAGACGTCGCAGGCCTCCTGAATCAGCGGCCAGCCCTCGACCTGTGCATCCGTTGGTGCGCCGAACTTGCGCTCGAACCAGGTCCGCACGACCGGATGGAAGCGTTCCAGGACGGGGTGGGTCGTCGATACGATCATTTGTTCGACTGCCTCAGATGCGGAAGTCTAGCACGACAATAACTCATCTCGCGAGATACCCTGCGCGGCAGTCCCCAGATCGATTGCCGCTCTGATTGCTGAAGGAGATCGCTTGTGAAGCCCGAGATCGACTGGCAGCCGCTCTTCGACGAAGCGCTCGATATCTTCGTCCAGTATCTCCAGATTGACACCACCAACCCACCCGGCAACGAAGCGCCTGCGGCTCGCTTCCTGGGCATGCTGCTCGAAGACGCCGGCGTCGCCACGGAGTACGTTGAGATCCAACCTAACCGCGAGGCGCTCTTCGCCACGATCAGCGGCGACGGCTCCAAGCGCCCAATGATGCTCTGCAACCACACCGACGTTGTGCCGGTTGAGGCGGACTACTGGACCAAGCCCGCCTTTGCCGGCCAGATCGAGGACGGCAAGGTGTACGGCCGCGGCGCCGTCGACATGAAGGGCTGCGGCGTGATGCAGCTCATCACGATGCTGGTGCTACAGCGTCGGGGCGTGCCGCTCAAGCGCGACCTCGTCTTCGCCGCCGTGCCGGACGAAGAGGCCGGCAGCGTCTGGGGCATGGAGTGGCTGGTCAAGAACCGCCCCGACCTCGTCGATGTCGAGTTCGAGCTGAGCGAGGGCGGCACCGGCACCAGTCGCTTCGCCGGTCAGGACGCCCAGTTCTTCTCCGTCGCCACCAACGAAAAGGACATGTGCTGGCTCAAGCTGGAGTCCGTCGGCACGCCGGGTCACGGCAGCCGCCCGCACAAGGACAACTCGGCTGTCACCCTGATCAAGGCGCTCAACAAGCTGGCCGATTGGGAACGCCCCGTCACCTTCACGCCCGAGACGCGCTACTACATCGAACGGCTCCAGGTTGAAGGCCTGCTCCCGCCCGGGGCCGACGACGCCGCGCTGGAGAAAATCATCACCCGCGCGCCTCACATGCAAGCCATGTTCATCAACACGCTCAACGTGACGATGATCAATAGCGGCATCAAAGCCAACGTAATCCCGGCCAAGAGCGAAGCCACGATCGACTGTCGCCTGTTGCCCGGCCAGACGCGCGAGGATTGGATCGCCCAGGTCGAAGCGATCATAGACGACGCGCGGATCAGTGTTTCGCCTTCGGGCTGGGACCAGGGACAACCCGTCGCCGTCGATTGGGACACCGAGCTCTATCGCACGATCGAGTCCGTTGTGACCGAAGCGATGGAGGAGGCGGTCGTCGTACCGTCGACTTGTGTCGGCGGCACCGACAATCGCTTCCTGCGCCAGCAGGGCATCCCTGCCTACGGCTTCGTCCCCTGCCTGCTCAGCCCTGAGGAAACCCTGGGCTTCCACGGCAACGACGAGCACCTCACGATCGACAACCTCAACATGGGCTGCGAGCTCATGTTCGAGATCGTCTACCGCATGTGCGCCTAGGCGACCTGGCGACAAGCGGCTGCTTCGAAGCGAGCGCTAATCGACGAAGGCCGGAGCGATCTCGTCCATCCACAGCCGCATCGATCGCTGGACCTGATCGTTCGGGATCTGCCCGCCGGCGTTGAACCAGGTCAGGATGTGGCCCACGCCGAATTCGTCCTGCACCCGCGCCAGCTGCTTGCGACAGTCGGCCGGGCTGCCAACAATCGCGATCTCGTCCAAAATTTGTTCGTACGACATCGCGCCGAAACGCCCCACGGGCGTGAGCTTCGTCGGCGCCTCCCGCCCCGCCCGCTCCTGGCTGTTGCGACCGGTGTTCGTCACTACATTCAGATAGCTGATCAGCGAATCGTGCACCTCGCGTCGCGCCTGATCGCCGTCTTCGGCGACGTGTACCACCGTCAGCCAGGCCAGCTCCGACGCCGGAGGCGGCGTGTTGTCGAGCTCCTCTCGGAGCGAGCGGAAGGTCGCCACCCGCTGCACCAGCTCGGGCCGTGTCGCCGTGATCGGCGAAACCATGGCCGGCCATCCTTCGTACCCCGCTCGTTCGATCGATTCGTCGCTGTTGGCGGCCATCCACAGCGGCGGTCCCGGCCGCTGCAGCGGCTTCGGTTCCACGTTGACTGCGTCGTAATGGAAATAGCGGCCCTCGTAGCTGATCGGATCGCCCAACCAGGCCAGCCGGATCACGTCGACCGCCTCGTCGAAGCGCTCCGCCCCGAGCAGCGCGCACGCGCGCGTGATGGCCGCGTTGAAGCGCTTCGGGTTATCGA
>CAZZMQ010000015.1:31493-35781 GCA_964655365.1 uncultured Dehalococcoidia bacterium
GCGCTGCTCCTCCGGGTCGGGCAGCTCGGAAAAGGCGTTGGCCAGCTCCAGGCCAGCGATGTAGCGCTCCGCCCGCTCGGCGATTGGGATGCCAAAGCCGTCGAAGTGGGCGCGAATGCTTCCGCGCCCGATCCCGTAATCCAGCCGCCCGCCGCTGATCACGTCCAGCGTCGCCGCTTCCTCCGCAGCACGAATCGGGTCGTGCAGCGGTAGCAGTGCCACCGCCAACCCCAGCCGGATCCGCTCGGTGCGCGCCGCGGCGGCGGCGCAGACCAGCAGCGGCGCGGGCAGGATCGAGAACTCCGGGATGAAGTGCATCTCCGCCAGCCAGGCGCTGTCGAAGCCGAGTTGGTCGGCGAGTTCGATCTGATCCAGCGTCTCGCGGTAGCGCGTCGCCGTGTCTTGTGCCGCCGAGCGCGGGAGCTGGAAGAAGAGACCGTATTGCACGTGAAGTCCTATTGCAGGGGTGAGCCAGGCAGCGAGTTGAGGTAGTAGATCGACTCTTCCGGCGCGAATTCGCGCAGCGGCGCGACCAGCTCGCCCAGCGGATCGCCCGGCTGGTAGCTCAAGTCCGGCATGCTCTCGAAGGCCCAGATATCGGTCAGTTGTTCGCGCGCGCCCGTCGTTGCCTGGTAGGCCGTGACTAGCCCCCCGGCATCGCTGTCGATTGTGTCCGCCAGCTTGCCCAGTAGCTCATACGCCCCCACTTGATCTCTTGCGCCAATCTCCAGCACGGCTTGCATGTACTGGCGTGGCTCGTCCGGCTTCGCCGCCCGCACCTTCTCCAGCCGTTGTTCCGTCGCGTACGGCACGGTTATCCCCTGCGATACCGACTCCTCCACCTGGAACTCCGACAGCGGTCCAGCGATTGCCTGTCCGATAGCCGGGTCTTTGAACAACGAACGCGTCGCCTGTTCCATTGCCGCCAACGAGTCGAAGCGGAACAGCAGTACGTCCTGCCCCATTCGTCCGCCGCTGCGTTTGAACCAGCCCAACATGTCCCAGCCATTGCGGTCGTAGGCCGGCAGGACCAGCTCCCCGTAGATCTCCACCCAGCGGTCGAAGACCGTATCGGTCAATGGCTTGATCGTGTGAACAGCTTCGAGAATTATCGACATGCGTGCGCCTTTCGCTCGCTAATTCAGCTCATCTTGGATTGCGAGCAAGAACTCTCGTGTGCGATCTTGTGTCTCCGCATCCTGCCCGGCGATCGACGCTTGGAAGTCCGTCACGCCGATCTCGGCTAGTCGGCGCAGCTCCCGCTCCACTTCTTCTTCGCTCCCCACAATCGCTACCTCAGCCGGCCCTTGCGCGCCCGACCCGTCCAGCACGCGTCGGTACGACGGCAGATCGCCGTAGCCCGGCATCGCCTCACCGATCGCGGCCCGCGCGGCCTCGACATCGCTCGTGATCGCTACCGGCAGCCCCGCGATCACGCGCGGCCGCGGCTTGCCCGCTTCGGCCGCCGCCTGACTCATCTCCGGCATGACGGTGCTCTCCAGGTAGGGTGCGCCGGCCAGCCAGGTCGCCGTGCCATCGGCGAGGCGACCGGTCAGCCGCAGCATCTGCGGCCCCAGCGCCGCCACCACGACGGGTGGCGGATCCGCGTCGGTCACGTCCAACTGTGCATTAATACGGTATTCGGCGCCCTCGTAAGAGACCGCCTCGCCGCGCAGCAATGGCCCCAGCAACTCCAGGTACTCGCGCATGTGGCGCACCGGGGTCGAGAAGTCGAAGCCCCACATGTCCTCGATCACCATGCGGTGACTCAGCCCAATCCCCAACACGAAGCGGTTGCCCGTGGCGGCGGCCGTCGAGAGCGCCTGCTGCGCCATTACGAACGGGTGTCGGGGGTAGGTCGGCACCACGTAGGTGCCCATCTCCAGCGTCCATGTTTGGTCGCCGGCCATGGCGATTGCGGTCATCGCGTCGTGACTGAAGATATTGGGCAGCCAACCGCTGGCGAAGCCCTCCTCCTCCAAGCGCTTGAAGCCGGCAACCGTCTCGCCCAGCGTTGTCCCGCCGGGCGCTGAACCAATTCGCATCTGGTCTCCTTCTACGTCAGCCGCTGACGACACTGGCCGATCTGGTGATCGGAGGTTTTGTGGGTTCGTCGAAGCGGCCCGCCCGGGAGAGCCTAGCGGGCTCCGCTTCCAGCGGCGATCGAAGCACCGCTAGCCACGCCCAGCGGCGATGGCGCCGAACGCCTGATCGGTCGCGCGCAAGGTCAGGTTCACGTCGGCCTCATTGTGCGCCGCGGAAACGAACCAGTTGTGATTGGGGTGCAAGTACGCGCCCTGCTCGGTGGCCAGGTCGCACCACTCGAAGTATGTCGTGTGGTCGGGATCGCCTCCGAAGTGGAACGACGGCATCGCCGCAGGGCCTGTACTGACGAAGGATAATCCGTGCGACTCAGCCTGCGCCTCCAGCCCGTCGATCAGGAGTTGCCCGATGCGATCGATCTGCGTCAGCGCGTCGGTCCGCTCCAGCTCCGCCAGCGTCGCCGTGGCCGCGGCGAATGACGAACTTTGAAAGAAAAATGAGCCGGTGAAGTAGATCTTCTCCGTCGACTCGCGCAGCGCCGCTCGGCCCAGGCCGGCCGACAGCGCATAACCGTTCGCGATCGCCTTTGAGTAACAGACCAGGTCCGGATCCGCCCCGAAGCGGACATGCGACCCGCCCATGTCGAAGCGGAATCCGGCCCGCACGTCGTCCATGATGAAGACTGAGCCGTGTGCGTCGCAGAGTGAACGCACGGCTGCGAACCAGCCCTCGCCGGGCAAGTGCGACTCGTGGGGTTGGTGGTCGTACGGCGACAGGATCACGCAGGCAATCTCCTCGCCCTGCTCCGCGAAGACCCGGCGCAGTCCCTCGACATCGTTCCAGACCACCTCGATCAGTTCCTCGCGATGATGCGCGGGCGCGCCTGCCATCTGCGGGATCGTCCAGGGCCGGGCACCGTGATACGCCGTCTTGGCCTTGACGACGACCGAGCGCCGCGTGTGCGCGCGCGCCGTATCGATGGCCCACGATGTGGCATCGGCGCCGTTCTTTCCGAAGATCGCCCAGTCCATGCCCTGCGTGCGTGCCACGAGCTTTTCGGCATACGCCACCATCGGCTCGCCGGGCAGGCTCATCGTGTCGCTCAGTTCCATCTGCTCGCGCACCGCCGCATCGACGACGGGATTGCGGTAGCCCAGGATCATCGGGCCGTAGCCGCACATCCAGTCGACATATTCGTTGCCATCGACGTCCCAGAAGTGAGAGCCCTCGGCGCGGGCGATGAACTTGGGATGGCGCACGCCATGCGTGCTGCCGTTTTGGTGGCCGTAGACGCCGCGGGGGATCACCCGTTGCGCGCGCTCCCACAATGTCTCGTTCGCCGACAATCGTTCTTCGGTCATGGTCGGTGTTCGCCCATCACTTGGAGTCGTTGCCATCTCCGGCTGGGTAGTGCCCGACCGGATAGTGCCCGTCGGGGTAGTAGAAGGTCTTCATCGCGTTGCGCAGTTCAGCTCGGAAGTCAGGGTGCGCGACCGCGATTAACTCCTCGCAGCTTTGCCGCACAGTTTTTCCGAGTAGCCGTGCAATGCCGAACTCCGTCACCACGGTGTCGCTGATCTCGCGCGGCACCGTCACGATCTGGCCCTCTTCGAAGCGAGGAACGATATTCGACGCCGTTCCGGCCAGGCCCGTTGATGGCATCATCGCAACGTAGCGTCCCGTCGGGCAGAGGTAGGCGCCCAGAGCGAAGGCCAAGTGTCCGCCCACCCCGGATACGATCTGGGGACCGATCGTGTGCACGCCAACCTGGCCACTGAGGTCCATCCGCAACGCTCCGTTGATCGCCACAAAGTTCTCGTTGCGCGCGATGTTGCGGGGGTCCAGGAGGTATTCGATGTCGCGCATTTGGTAGTAAGGGTTGCCTGCCAGCACTTGGCGCTCTGCGCGATTGTTGCCGATCACCGTTGCCGTGAACTCGCCGGGGTGGAGTGCACTGTAGCGACCGGTGATCACGCCCCGCTCGGCCAACGGTACACAGCCTTGGACTGTCAGCTCACCGTAGTAGCTCAGCTCCTCTTTTTGGTCGAAGGCCCCGCCCAGGACCGTGTTGCGTGTGTGTTCACCGACGCCAATCTGGATGGTGTCGCCGGACTGCACGAGCTCGGCGAGATAGTGGCCCAGCCCCGCGTCCTCCGGGTAGGGCGGAGGCAGATCAATCGGTGGTGTCACGTCCCGATCGGTCAGCACCACGTAGTCCAGCTCTGACACGTGCAACCAGCCGTCG
>CAZZMQ010000015.1:35791-36185 GCA_964655365.1 uncultured Dehalococcoidia bacterium
CGGCAAGACCCGCTCGCACTCGCCAGCAGCGGGCAACCAGCCGTCGCCCTCCGCCGGCAGCACGCTGGGTGTTACCTCAGCGATCACGGTCTTCGCACGCCGCGACGTCGTGACCGCGTCCCACAGGTTGCCGCCACAATTGACGTAGCCCCGTTCGTTGGGCGGCGAGACCGTGATTTGCACCTTGTCGATCGTCCAGGCCTCACCTTCCCCGCGGCGCGCGTCGAGCGCTTTGTGTATTCCCACCAGCCAGTAGGGGTGGTAATCGGCGATCCGCGCCTGCACAGCATCTCGATCGAGCGGTGTGGCGAACTGCGGTGCGATCTGGAACGCCGCCATCGATTCCTGGGTATACCACCCCACGTCAGTCACGACGACGCCGCGTATCTCGATG
>CAZZMQ010000016.1:0-13937 GCA_964655365.1 uncultured Dehalococcoidia bacterium
ACGAGGACCAGGACCTGGCCCAGGCCCAGGCCCAGGCAGAGGAACAGGCTGAGCAGGCGGAGGAGCAGGCGGATACCGATACCAACAGTAGTAGGCCCGCACGAGAAGAAGAAGCAGAAGATGAGCAGGCGGGACCTGCGGCTGGCACGACGGACTACGACGCCACAGTGCGGATTGCCATCCCGAACGCGGTGGGTGGACTAGACCCGCACGCGGCCGGTAACTACACGACGACTTTCAACTCAACGCTCGCATTCGTGCGGCCACTATCCCGGGACCTAGTGACCCAGGAGTTGATCCCCCAATCAGCGACCTTCGAGTGGGTCGAGGAGAATACGGCTGGCGTGTACTCGCTGATGCCAGGAATGAAATGGCACGACGGCGCGGATGTCACGGCCCATGATTTCAAGTTCTCGTTCGACCGTTTACAGGGCATCGCACCCTATAACGAGGACGGTGCCTATCCGACAGGCGCGGATTACGTGGTTGCGGCGGTGCGGGACGAAATTACGGTCATCGATGATGAGACGTATCGAGTGCCGCTTGAGACGGACGTAACTGCCCCAGGAAGCATGACCGTTCCGATCGTGCCGCAGCACGTCGTTGAAGGGGCCGGGGACGACGCGTTCAACCAGGACATCGTCGGCAGTGGCCCGTTTCGGCTCCTCTCATACACCGCCGATCAGGAAGTCATCCACGAGCGTTTCGATGACTTTCACCTTCCTTCAGGTGACGGCTACAACATTCACACGCCGTACATGAAAGAACTCCACCAGATCGTGAGACCGGAACCGTTGGCTCGCATTGCGGCGCTCGAAGCCGGTGAAGTTGATCTGATCACGCGGGTCGAGCCCGAGTTGATCGCAGATTTTCAAGACCGTGATGGGTTCGTTTTGAATTACGACCCGGGCTGCTGCCCACACAACATCTTCCCGAACACACTGGTGCCGTTGCTCGATGACGGCTCGAATCCGTTCAAAGACATTCGGGTCCGCCAAGCGATGAACCACGCGGTTGACGTCGAGACCATCATCGCCACGCTGGGTACCGGCCAGGAATTCCGGACGTATGGAATTGCATCGCGGTCGCTTGGCGCGCTGACGCCGGAGCAGCGAGTGGGTCGCACGTACGAGTTCGATTTGGAGAAAGCGAACGCCCTGATGGCCGCGGCGGGCTACGAAGACGGCTTCGCTACGCCCCTCTACGGAACAGTCGGTTTCTTCGCAAGCACTGATTCGGTGGCGCTGGTGGTGCAGCAGAGTCTGAAATCAATCGGCATTAACGTCAGCCTGACGTTGGACCCGCTGCCTGATTTCCGACGGCGCTTTGCGCAAAAGGACGTTCCCGGCCTGCACTACTACTTCACGAATCAAGCTCCGGACCCGATCAGCGTGATTAACGCGGAGGTAGCCGAAGGTGGCACCCTGTCAACAGCCATCTACCCGGAGTCCGGCATCCAAGAACTGGTCGAAGCGCAGCGGGTTGAGTTTAACCCGGTCAAACGCAAAAAACTCATGAACGACTTGGCAATCAAGATCTATGAAAACGCCAACTGGCTCTTCTTGTACGAGACCGTCGAGGCTGGCGTAATGCGCGATCACCTCGAGTGGGATGCGAAGGGCAACACGCGCGATCACAATTACTACTGGGCCATCCGCCCGATGGTGACCTAAACACTCGGTCAAGCCCGGTAGGGGGCCATGGCGAGATCGAACTTTTGGACCATCCTCGTTTCGCGCCTGCTGCAGGGCGTACTCGTCGTGTTCACAGTGGTGACGATCGTGTTCGTGGTCAGCCGTGTGGTTGGTGATCCCATTCGTTACCTGGCATCGGACGAATCCACCGATGAAGAGATTGAGGCGCTTCAAGATTTCTTCGGCCTGAACGACCCCTTGTACGAGCAGTATGCGAACTTCGTCTGGGATCTGGCTCGGCTCGAAATGGGAAACTCATTCTTGACTGGGCGCTCGGCCGTTGACGAGGTCCGGAGTCGGTCAGTCGCAACACTTCAGCTCGGGGCCGCATCTTTATTGTTCTCACTGGCACTGGGGGTGCCGCTGGGGGTAATCGCCGCACTCAAACGGGGCAAGCCAGTCGACTGGTTTGCGCGCTTATTGGCGGTGATCGGACAGGCCACACCAAACTTCTTCCTGGGACTGTTGCTGATCTTTTTTTTCTCCGTCCAGCTCGGCTGGCTGCCTACCGGGGGGGGTGGGGGCGTCTTCAGTAAGAGCATGATCTTGCCAACGGTCGTGCTGGGGATGCTGACATCCGCGGCGGTAATGCGCCTGACCCGCTCCGCGATGATCGACGTGATGGGCATGGACTTCATACGCACCGCACGAGCAAAAGGCTTACGCGAGCGCTCCGTCATCCTCCGCCTCGCGCTCCGGCATGCCCGGCTCCCCGTGGTAACGATCCTTGGCATTCAACTAGGACGGCTGATCGCCGGCTCGGTCATCGTGGAGACCGTCTTCGCTTGGCCCGGCGTTGGCCGATTAACGATTTCGGCGATCCAGGGATCAGACTATCCAGTGGTGCAACTCTCGATCATGCTCATCGCCTCCACGATCGTGCTCGCCAACATCGCCGTCGATCTGTCCTATCGCTTAATCGACCCGCGTATCCGCGCAGGGACCGCCTAATGAGCGCGGAGAAAACCGCGCCGGTGGACTGGGTAGTCGAACCCCTCAAACGCCGCAAGGTCCGCTGGCGCCGAACGTTGTTGCTCATCCCAGCAATCCTTATCTTTGGAGCCTTCCTAATTTGCGGCATTTTTGCACCGTTGCTCACGCCCTACGATCCCCGTGAGATCATGTTGCTCGAGCGCCTGCAGCCACCGGTCTGGAACGCAGGTGGAAGCTGGGATCACGTACTCGGAACCGATCAACTGGGGCGAGACATCCTAGCCCGGATTTTTTATGGGGCACGGGTCTCGCTGATCGTGGTCGCCGTCACGATTCCCGCATCGGCTGCAGTTGGCACCGTGGTTGGCTTGCTCGCAGGCTGGCGGCTCGGACTCACCGACAAACTTCTCATGCGATTCGTAGATTTGCAGCTCGCACTGCCGGCGATTCTGTTCGCGATCCTGATTGCGTCCGTTTTCGGGGCCAGCCTACGAAATGTCATCATCGTGATCGTCGTATGGAGCTGGGCGGGCTACGCGCGTCTGACGCGCAGCGATGTCCTGTCCCTTCGTGAGCAAGAGTTCGTACTGGCGGCGCGCGCGATGGGAGCCAGCGATACGCGAATCCTGCGGCGGCACTTGTTGCCGAACCTGCTCAACATGATCGTCATCTTAGCGACGTTGGAGGTGGCTGGTGTGATCTTGATCGAAGCCGCCCTCAGCTTCCTGGGTGTCGGTGTTGCCGCGGGGACACCATCGTGGGGTGCGATGATCTCCGAAGGGCGCAATTTCATGAAGCTTGCCTGGTGGCTAATTTGGATGCCGGGGATCGCGATCTTTCTGGTCTCGCTCACGGGTAATCTGATGGGGGATTGGCTGCGTGACGCTCTTGATCCGCGTTTGCGCAGTCTGCAATAGCTAGCGACATCTCCTCTATTCGATGAGTTCCACGTGCGTCAGGCAGTATCACAACTAGGACAGTTTCGCCTGCGAGGCGCCGAGAGTCGCAGTCGCGACTCCCACATCTCAATTCACTTGAAACCACGCTACTGACGGTGGCGGCACAACGCACAACCGGCGAGGATCAGCGCCAGTTATCATGGGCCCGCTTTGGGATCGCACTTCGCGTATACCGGCCTAAGGGGGAACGGCATGACCGATTCATTCTACGAGCACCTGTTCAGCGTGCATGGGAAAGTTGCGCTCGTGACCGGTGGAACGCGCGGCATCGGATTGATGATCGCAGAAGGGCTCGTCCGGGCGGGGGCACGAGTCTACGTCTCGTCGCGCAAGGCCGACGCTTGTGCCGAAGCGGAACGAACCTTATCGGAGCATGGCGATGCCATCGCGATCCCGTGCGACCTGGGTTCGATGGCGGGAATCGAACAGTTGGCGTCCGAGATGGCATCTCGGGAACCACGCCTGCACCTGCTCGTCAACAATGCGGGCTTGACCTGGAACCAACCTCTCGACGAGTTCCCCGAGAAGGGATGGGACCGGGTCCTGGACTTGGACGCCAAAGCCCCCTTCTTTCTCTCACAGAAACTGCTGCCACTGCTCCGCGCTGCTGCGAGCCCCTCCGACCGCTCCGTCATCGTCAACGTCTCTTCCGTCAACGGCATTAAGCCAAGTGGGCTGCAGAATTACTCGTACGTCGTCGCGAAGGCAGGCCTGCGACAGTTGAGCGCACAAATGGCACGCGATCTGATGGAAGATCAAATCAATGTCAACGTGATCGCGCCTGGTCCGTTCAAATCGAAGATGACGGGCCCAATGTATGCGACTCCAGAACTGGACGAGCAGGCTCGTGCACGCTTCCCGATGAAGCGGTGGGGCGCAATGGAGGACGTCGCCGGTCTCACGATCTTGCTCGCCTCGCGAGCCGGCAGCTACCTCACCGGTATCGAAATTCCCTGCGATGGTGGCTCAACCTCGATCGGATAGATGACGCCAGCCGGATGGGGTTGCTCTGCGCCCCGCAGGTCATACGTGGATCACCCCATTCGACGATGTTTAAAACCGGGGAGAGCTGGCCACGATCGCCGCTACTGACGTGATGGCAAAGCGACCGTGACCCGCGAGAGGGCCGACGCAAGTCCGGCTTGATTCTCGACCCAGACATCCAAGTCGACTAGATGTTCGCCGTTCGCTTCATACTTCTTGGCGACCTCTCCGAAGAGCGTGTTCGTATCACCCACGATGTTCGGGTGACGCACCTTGCTGTCCATTTTTTTCAAGGTGCCATCATCGCCCATCCAATCGGTCGCGATCTGGCTCATCCAACAAACGCGCTGTGGGCCCCAGTCGAACTGCCCAGGCATGTTGCGACGTTTCTGCGCGTGCTCTTTATCGAACCGGCCGCCACCGCCTAGGTCGGTCGACTCAGCCTTCTCCAGGGCGGCCCGCGGCGACCGAGTGCTGCCGTAGACACAATGCGTGAAGAGAAAGAGCTCCGTCACCGTATACGTGCCCTTTTCAAGTTTTGGAATCGACTCGCCCTCGACCACATCATCCCAGTAGCGTGTCTCCAATCCCCGACGTTCCCGCTCCCAGACCAGTGGGTCCGGTGAAACCTCCAGTGCTTGTTCTTTCGACTCGCGGTCATACTCCATGGTGTTGCCCGCACCAAGATTGACGTAACGCGCCATATTGGTGGTCTTCGTGGCCACCAGTTCCCGTCGTTGGTTGTGGTAAGTCGTCAAGGACGTCGCGATGCAGAACGGACCTATGCGCTCGCTGTGCTTGCGGGCAATGTTCACTACTTGTTCTTGGCCCGTGATCTCGTCGCCCTCCCAAATCGGGAGATGAAACGTAATCTCGCCACCGGCGTAGTTCATCGGAAAGTGCTGCGACGAGAGACGGTCTCCTTCGATGGCGCCTGAAATCGCGGCGCGAATGCCCAGATTCGCCCCGTAGATGAAGATCGGCGGTGCGGTGATCGTGCCAAACCGACTCCGCTCGGCATGCTCCCGGTCACGCCAAAGAGGGTTGTAGTCTCCAACGCCATCGCCAAAGCGACGGATGTTGTCCAGGCTGGCCTCCCGTCGGGGACCGGCGGGGAGCCAGGTCCCCAAACCAGCACGGTACTCAGCCTCGAATTCGTCCAGCGTCGTGATCAATGTGGACTCAGCCATAGAATTCCTCCTCGAACTGGAGGCCGAACGACGGACGCCCGGCCATGTTTCCCACAGCCCTACTTCCCAGGCCTTCGGAGCACAGCGCACGAGGCACTCAACGACCTTGGTTCCGTGGAGCAATAGACTAGACGATCACCGCAGATCCTACCGGGCCAAACTGCCACCATCGACCGGGTAGATACCCCCCGTGGCATAGGAAGCATCATCGCTGGCGAGAAGGGCGACCATCGCAGCGATCTCTTCAGGTTCGCCATACCGATTCATCGGCACTCGGTCGGTCATGCGATGGTAAACCTCTTCAGGGTTATCCGGGTTGCTCCCCCGCTCGATGGCTCGCATCATCCGAGTCTCGATCGGGCCTGGGCAAATCGCGTTCACCCGAACCTGATCAGGGGCGAGTTCCAATGCCGCGGACTTCGTAATTCCGACCACCGCATGCTTGCTCGCTCCGTACGCCACCGCACTCGGCGTCGCCGTGAGTCCTGCAGTAGACGCCGTGTTTATGATTACCCCGCCACCCGCCGCGCACATTACGGGCGCGACGTACTTCACGCCCAGCCACACACCCTTCACGTTCACCGCGAACACACGATCGAAAACCTCCTCCGGATAGTCCACCAATGATCCGATCCACCCTTCGATGCCCGCGTTGTTGAAAAACACATCAATCTGCCCGAATCGATCGAGTGCGGTCGTCACATACCGTTGGACATCCGCCGCCACCGTCACATCCGCTGATTGAACTACGGCTTCGCCCCCCGCTCGTTCGACCGCTTCCTTGGTCTGAGCTAATTCGGAGTCCTCGAGGTCCACCACTACGATTCGGGCACCCTCCGACGCAAACCGGACGGCAGTCGCCCGACCGATCCCACCAGCCGCCCCTGTAATAACCACTACCTTGTTCTCGAATCGGCCAGTCATCCGGTATCCTCTGCTCCGTTGTCCACGCACCACTCTGATGCTGGCGACGCAAGGATAGACTCTCAATGACAAGCTCGTCGCTTCACGGCGCTCGCAAGATTCACGGCAAGGTCGTGCACGGCGTCGACATAGACGCCGAAACTCGCTGCGGACACTGGCAAAAACCCACGGACATCATCGCGCTACGGATGAAGTGCTGTAGCAAGTGGTACTCCTGTTACGACTGCCATACGGCACTGGTCGACCACCCACCACAAACCTGGCCGCGCGACCAGCACGATCAGCCAGCGGTGCTCTGCGGGGTCTGTGGTGCGGTCCTGAACATTGCGAGCTATCTCCGCTGTGACTTTCAGTGCCCTCACTGCCAAGCGGCGTTCAACCCCCGCTGCGAAACGCACTATCACTTGTACTTCGAGTTGGACTGAGCAGCCTGAGGTTTCGGGATCTGGACCGACTCGGGAACCCGGAGAACACGGAATCGCAACTCCGAGCCACCGAAGGCAATTCCGTGAGCGGGAGCCTTCGCGGATCGCCGACCGTCGAAGACGATGGAGGGCAACACCCGATCGGCACCGCGATCCAGTAATCTGTGAACCCATCGATGCGGCAAACTTCTGGAGGCTCCGGCATGGCGGATGTTCAAGTGGAGATGGTAATAGGCCCCCCTGTGGGAACACGCTTCCCATCCTGGGAGCTTCAGGATCATGCTGGGAAGCCAGTAGATCTCCTGGAGGATCGGGGGGGACAGCGCGCATTGGTGGTGTTTCATCGCAGTGCCGCCTGGTGACCATTCTGCAAAACGCAGCTCGTGGAGCTGCAAAAGGTGGCGGCCGATCTAGAGGCCGAGGGGATCGCGCTGTACGCGATCAGTTACGATCCGCCAGACGTTCTCGCGGATTTCGCGCAGCGGCATCACATCACGTATCCCCTGCTGTCCGATCAGGGAAGTGGACTAATCCGGAAGCTAGGCATCCTCAATGAGGAAGCTGCCGGGCGCGTCGCGGGCATTCCGCATCCGGGCGTAATGGTTCTCGACACGGACGGCAGGGTGACCGAGAAGCACTTCTACGAAAGCTACCGCGAGCGCGACACAGGCGCAGGACTCCTCGAACACGTCTTCGGCATCGCTGCCGCGCACACCGGACCTCGGGTGCACGTAGCCTCCGATGTGGTCCTGGTCCAAGCCGAATTTGACGCGTCCAGCTATGCCTGGGGCCAGCGACTCTGGCTGACCATCAGCCTGACGATCGCCGAGGGATACCACGTATACGGCCGTCCGATCCCCACCGGCTACGTGCCGTTGGAGATCGAGCTAGACCTGCCGGAGCGAGTGACAAGCGGTACGCCACACTTCCCGACGCCTGAACCGTTCCACGTCGACGGGCTCAATGAGCAGTTCCAAGTGTTCGGTGGCGAAATCCACGTCGCCATACCGATCACGTTCATGAGCCTGGACGCAGGCTCGCTGGACGTGGGGGGACGCATCACATTGCAGGCATGCACGGCCACCGAATGTCTCACTCCCGATTCGCTCAGCTTCACATTGCAGCTGCCGGAGGATGCCTTGGTGGAGATGCCCAAACCCAGCGACTAATTACCGGGTCTGAGGCCAAATTCCACACGATGGCACGATGCTGGACCAGACATGTGCCAACTGTGGCTACGCGATGCGAAGGACTGGGACCTCGCTAGCGTCCCTAGAGGCGATCCGAATCGCAGTGGGATCAGTCGTACATTTTTACTGCATTTGTGTGTTCGAGATGTCCGCAAACGAGCCCCGGGACCGTTCGAATCCTGTTTAGGTGAGTGCGACCACTCGGCCTTCGCGATCGGACTCGCGCGCCGCGTCAATCATGGCTTGCGTGCGCAGCCCGTCCTCGAAGTTGGGTACCGGCGAGCGTCCCTCCTTGATCCCTCTTTCGAAATCGCGCAGAAGCCTTCGCGACGCAGCCACATTCTCTGGCCCAGGTAGCAACTCGATATCCCGCGGCAGCGGCAACGGCGCTCCCTCACTCCTGGGCGACGGTGCCCCATCTTCTTCCCCAATTCGATATCCCGCGGCAACATTCCTCAGATCCGCCGACGCTGGAGCAGAGGCCGTGTGTCGCACCTCTCCCATCCCAAAGAGCCCGGCGGGGGACCGATGCGTGATCGTCCCACCCGGCCCTGTCAGGGATAACTCCCCCCGAGTCGGCACTCGTGAACTCCATACAATGCTCAAGTTGACGATCGCCCCTGACGCGAATTGCACCGTCGCCGCAACGAAATCGTCTTCTGGATGCTCCAGCAGCGGTCCATCCCGGCCTCGAGTCGGTCTGGCATTGGCAATCCTTCCCATTCATTCCGGCGGCAGCCAAGCAAACCTCCTGGTGGCAAGTTCAGTGTGCGAGGAACTGATTGCGAGACTCAGCCATTACCGGCGATGCGGTCCCCTTCTGTACATTCCGACGAGTTCTGCCGTCCTGGCCGAAGCGGCCTAGGATGTCTGATGGTTCGGCATCGGCTTCCGCTGCTGATAATGATGCTAACGAGGGCCCACGAGCACCGAAGGAAATTTGCATGGCCGAGACGCCGCTGCTCTACGAGAAGGACTACGCCCGGAAACGTGCCGTCCTGACATTCAATCGCCCAGAAGTCATGAATGCGATCAACCCAGAAATGGGGGCGCTCCTGGGTGAGTCAATGGCCGACTTCGACCGCGACCCCGGCCTCTGGGTCGCCATCATCACCGGGGCAGGCGACCGCGCCTTCTGTGCCGGAGCCGACCTGGGTCGCACCATCCCCAATGCGACTGCGTCGGCCCGCAGCGACCTTATGGCCATCTCCGAGGACCGTCCCTTTCACGGGATTACCAAACCGATTCTGGCAGCCGTCAACGGCTACTGCATTGCCGGGGGACTCGAGACGATGCTCGGGACGGACATCCGCGTCGCATCGGAAACGGCAGAGTTCGGGCTGCAGGAAGTCCGTTGGGGCATCATCCCGTCGGCGGGATCCCACGTTCGGTTACCGCGCCAGATTCCCTGGGCCTTGGCGATGGAACTCCTCCTCACCGGCCAACGCATTAGCGCGACGCGGGCGATGCAATTCGGGCTCGTGAATCGGGTAGTGACGCAGAACGAGGTGATGGCGGTCGTGCAGGCATACGCCGACGCGATCTGCGCCAACGGACCAGTCGCCGTACGGACCGCGAAGGAGATCGCGGTCCGCGGAGCAATGGGAATGTCCTGGGAACATGCCTTCGGGATGGAGTCGCTGCTTGCGCGACGGGTGTTCGGCAGTGAAGACGCCATCGAGGGGCCCAAGGCTTTCATGGAGAAACGTACGCCAGACTTCAAGGGGCGCTAGTCGGGCGGACAAAGCCGCCGCCCAGAACACTGCCTCGCGTCGAACCGGACTTTCGTTCGAACACGCC
Source organism: uncultured Dehalococcoidia bacterium (assembly GCA_964655365.1). Taxonomy (GTDB): domain Bacteria; phylum Chloroflexota; class Dehalococcoidia; order Bin125; family Bin125; genus JAPUIR01. The sequence goes on from CAZZMQ010000016.1 coordinate 10,100, forward strand.
GACCGTGTCGCATAAGCGAACCGACGAGCTGATAGACGCGAACCGGATCGACCTGCGCCACGGAGAGTGAATCAGGTGATCCTTCGCCGGCAGAGGCGGCTGGTCTAACTCTGGAGCAAGGTATGAATCTTGGTTGTCATGAAGGCGAGGGCTTCGGAGTCCACCCCGCCACCGGCCAGATGCCCGAAATCCGAGCGAATGGGCGCAAACTCGGCGTGACCAAGCAGTGCGGCTTCCTGCTCATTGTGTCGAACGGTGAAGTAGAGATCCGTGTCACAGGGCATGATCAAACCGCGCGCAGTGATCGCCGCCATAGCTCGCGCGAAGCTGCCCTGGTAGATCGGCGTGTTCCCAACGTCACCGGCTCGCCAGGTGGCTGCCATGGCCAGCAAATCATTCGCGTCGTGGGACATGAAAATCTGCTTAGCGAACGTCAAAACACCAGCCAGATCGTCCATTCCGAGTCGTCGATACATCTGCTCACTGTAGAACTGCTGCGACGCGAACCACGCTGCATACGCCACACTGAATGCTTCGAGCCCCTTAGTCGGTGGGAAATTGTAATTCCCACCATTCCAGGCAGCGTCCGTCCGTAACGCGGCGCAGACGGCATCGATAAACAGTTGGTTGTGTTCCGACGTGCGAGCGCTGCCGCAGACGGCAACGAAGCGCTGCACCACGTCGGGCAATTGTGCTGCCCACTGGTAGGCCTGCATCGCACCCATCGAATAGCCAATCACCGCATGGACGGTCTCGACTCCAAACACACTTTGGATCATGCGCCACTGGCAGGTGACATTATCCAGATACGTCAGTCGCGGGAACGCGCTGCCGCAGAAAGGAACCGGTGTGTTGCTTGGCGAAGACGAGACACCGTTGCCAAAGAGATTCGGAATCACTATGCAATAAGTGGCCGGGTCGAGTGCGTGGTCGGCCCCGATCCAATAGCTGTTCTGGTCTGAGCGGCCCGAGTAGTAGGTGGGCAATACGACCAAGTTGTCCTTGTCCGCGTTCAGCTCGCCATGAACCCGATACGCCAATCGCAGATCGAGTGTCTGCCCCCCCTGCGTCCGAAAGTCCGGGAGCGTGAAAATCTGATCGTCAGCCATAGTCGCCTCCAAGCCGTTGTCTGACCCAGACTAGACAACCCCTCGTCGACGAAGCCCCGGGTGAAGATCGACATGATTAGATGGACGGTCAAGTCGTGCGCAAGGATACGGATTCAGTGTCAGACATGTTGGCACCTCCGCCTCCGCAATACGCGAGGGGTGCCGCTGCGTCCGCTACGGGCAGGCGCATGCGGCAAGCTACCATCGCAGAAACGGACGGATGCGATGCACTTCCGACACGTGCGACTGACAAGGCGATCTCGGGCGCTGCTGCGTGATCTGCTGCCGCTCAAACGGGCGATGGTGATGGAGACGATCGGCGAAGCGGGGCTGGCCTTCGAGCCGACGCTGTCGCGGAATGGCTACCAAGCGCAAGATCTGATGGCGCTCGTTCGATACGATCTGGTCTCACTTCGACAGATCGATGTCGACTGGGCCTGTGCGGTCACGACGCATGGGCGTGACTATGCGGAAGACACAATTCTGGTGTAGCTGCCCACCATATGCAGGTCGGCGAGGATATTGCATGCCGAACTTGGAACGCCGTCGCTTCACCGTGGCGCTGTGCGAACAGCGAAACGAGGTCTTGTTGGTACGCCGGGCGGGGGAGAGCGGCAACGGGGAGCGCTGGACGGTGCCGAGTTACGAGTCGGCGGAGCGGCGCTTCGAGCAGCTAGGCGAGCAACTGGAAACGGAAACAGGGGTAGCGGTGGCGGACTACGACGGCATGCGCTTTTTCGTCCAGGTGCTGACGCCCGCGGAGGAGCCGGAAGAGATCACATATGGGATCGGGCTGCAAGTGATGCCGCCGGACCCGCTGCCAGGGCATGTGCGCTGGGCACCTCGAGATGAAGCAATCGCGGCCCTCGCATCCGAGCCAAACGTCACACAGCGGGAGCCATTGATCTGCTATTTAAACGGAGAATGCGTCTCGGAGATGGCCTGGGCATACCGACGCAACGCGAGCGGAAATCTCGACCTGCTGGCACGCTTGGGTTAGCGACGTCCTTTGCACCCCATCCACTTTCGGCGACATTCGAACGCGGAACGGACGTCCGGAGCGCAGGCGGGTGCTCACCGATTCCAGGTATGCTGGGCGGCGCTTTCCCTGAGACGAAGCGGAACAGGGCGACGCCTGAAAGGAAGCATGCGATGAGCTTTGCAACAATCGAAACGGAACGTGACGGGCGGGTGCTGATCATCCGCTTTAACCGGCCAGAAAAGATGAACGCATACATCGCGCAAATGGGAGCAGAGGTGGCCCAGGTACTGCGTGACGGAAATGCTGACCCAGCAGTGGGGGCGTGCGTGGGGACGGGCAATGGGCGCGCGGTCTGCGCCGGTGCCGACATGAGCAGCTTTGAGGCATCTCAGACATCGGGCAGCAGCAACGGCGAGCGGGGGGAGGAGTTGAACAATGAGCCGTTTGATCCGACTTACCTCGCCAGCAGCAAGCCGATCATCGGGGCGATCAACGGCGCAGCGGTGGGCATGGGGCTGACCTGGCCATTGCTGTTTGACGTGCTGGTCGCGTCGACAAAGGCGCGCTTTTCTATGCGTTTCGCGGCGCTGGGGCTAACACCAGAGTTGGGCAGCACTTGGATACTGCCCAAGATGATCGGTGTGCAACGGGCACGCGAGATGATGCTAACGGGCAAGATCTACTCGGCGGCCGAAGCGGAAGAGTTCGGCTTGGTGCACCGCGTGGTCCCGCACGAGGATCTGCTGCCCGAGGCAGTGACCTTGGCAGCGGAGATCGCAGAGAATCCAGCTCCGACACTGCGCACGATCAAGGAGATGATCTGGACCGATCTGGTGGGGACAGACTTCCCACAGATGTGGAAGACGTCGACGGAGAACTTCAGGGCATCGCTGCAGTCGGACGAGGCGAAGGAGGCCGTGAACGCTTTTATTGAGAAGCGCTCACCCCAGTTCCACAAATAACGGCGGCGAATCCGGCTAAGAGCGAAGGCAGGGAGTTCACCATGGCAGACGCAGAGACCCAACAAGCGTTCTTGGCGGAGGCTCAGGTAGGGATTCTCTCGACGTTGGGGCCGAGGGGCGGCCCGCACGCGGTACCGATCTGGTACCTCTACGAAGATGGGACGATCCGGATCAGTGTCAGCCGGGGATCGCAGAAGCACAAGAACGTGGAACGCGACGGGCGAGTAGCGCTCACGCTGGACCGTCGCACGGCAAGGCCGTATTACTCGCTGACGGTGCTGGCCGAAGCGTCGATCAGCGCCGGCTTCACAGACGAGGAGCGGATGCGGCTGGCAATACGCTACCTGGGCGAAGAGGCGGGGAAGCGCTACGCGTCGGGCTCGGGCGGGGATTCGGTGACGATCGAGTTCGGCATCGATCGTCTGCTGGAATATGAGTCGCCAGACGGCTAATTCGGGTCAAAAGGGGAGGCCCCTGAGCCCCTGGGCTCCCTTGATGGCAGAAATTTCACCTTGATGACTGGTGATGTGCCAGAGGCCGACGGTTCCGAGGAACTCACCGAGAGGCTGTTTGCCACTGAAGGTATCGACTTCAGCGGCAAGATTCTCGTCGGAGACATTGGCAAGGAATACATCGGTAGCGGCGTAGACGGCCTGCGCGTACTCACGGAAGGCAGCAACGTCGATCGCGGTTCCCTGAGACCACTCCTGGGACTGCGCGGGCCCGGGCATAGCCAGCTCCGCGCGGTCCTTGGTACGTTCAAATAGTTTGCTCCATGTTCCGAG
>CAZZMQ010000016.1:13947-36040 GCA_964655365.1 uncultured Dehalococcoidia bacterium
CCGCGCGGTCCTTGAAGCCGCCCGACTCGTAGACGGTAGTTCCACCGATAGGGCCGGTAACCATGCCGTCCTCGTCGAACACAGCGTGGGCGTAGATGGCACCAATTGAACCGATGTTGGACCCCGGCACGATGTAGTTGAGCGTCTCGGCAGAGCAGCCGTCGATCACGGCTTCGAGCATGCTGTGGGCTTGCTTGTACTGGGCTCGCAGTAGGTCTTGGGTTCTCATCACACTTCCTCAGCGACTTGCCATCATTGCGACAGGTCGCGCGATTATAGACGCGCCACGGGTACGTCCCTGTTTCGCAACAAGCTTTTGCATGGGCGGTGGATGGACGCAACATAGTCCATCGCGGATACGGGCGAGATCTGAAGTACCTGAAACATCATGGCCAATGCCGCTGCATGTAGCAGACGGAAACGACGCGCCGGGCAGAGATGGGATGCGTAATCCGCTCTCCAACTGGGCCACCATGAGCGAGGTGGCGATCCGTGTCGACGCCGATTCGGGACTTGGGGCCAAGGGCCCGTCCGCGATCCCACGAGTGAAAGCACGAAGACACTCTTTCGCATGTCGGACATGGCGCACAACCGGTCACAGAAGACGTGGCGCGATGTGATTCGGGGGCGCCTTCCTACCACTTGAGCGAGCAGCGTTGCTGGAGATTTAGTAGTAAGCCTCCGAACGATAGGGGTCGCGAGCGAGGCGTTCGTCGCGGTGTGAGCCGCCGTCGCGGCCACGATCATAGACGACCGTGCCCGCAACAACCGTAGCATCGATCTCGATCTGTTCGATCTCGGTGGTCGGAACTTCAAGCGGACTAGCAGAGAGCAAGACCATATCGCCCGCCTTGCCCAGTTCAATACTGCCGGTGTTCGCATCATCGAAGCCGAGATAGGCACCGTCAATCGTCATCGCGCGCAAGGCCTCCGCGGGCGTGAGAGCAAACTCTGGGCCGAGCGGCTCTCCTTCACGGGTGCGGCGATCGACGGCGATTTGCATATTCATAAGTGGATCGACTGGGGTAACCCACCAGTCTGAGTGACAGCCGAAGACGATGCCGCGGTCGCGGGCAGCACGCTGCGGGCTGATACGAGCTGCGCGCTGTGGGCCGAGAAAGCGATCACGGTGACGCTGGCCCCAATAGAAAACGTGCAGGTTGAAAAAAGACGCGAGTACGCCAAGCCGTGCCATGCGATCGAGTTGGTCATCGCGCACGACCTGACAGTGCTCGATACGGAAGCGGTGGTCGAGGCTGGCCCCTTTCTCGGCGTAGGGGGCAAGGCCTGACTCGTAGGCGTCGAGAATTGAGTCAATCGCGCGGTCTCCATTGCCATGGGTGCCAACTTGGAAGCCGGCCTCGGCAGCCTGGGAATCAACGCGGTTAAAGGTTTCCTGCGACATGAGGGTCATGCCGGTCTCGTCAGACAGGTCGTGGTAAGGATCACAGATCGCGCCAGAGTGGCCCTGAAGCGATCCGTCTTGCCACATTTTGAGGATGCCGAGGCGAACATGATCGTCACCAATGCCGGTCTGCATGCCGGCAGCAGCGAGACGCGGTACGACATCGAGATCACCGTAGCGGCGACTTAGATCGGTGAATGCCACGGCGACCTGGACACGCGGTGCGAAGAGTGCCTGAGAGGAGGCGCGACGGTAGGCGCGGAGAGTGCGGGGAAAGGGGGCAGAGCCAACGTCGTGAACGGAAGTAACGCCCACCTTGACGAGTTGGTCGCTCGCCCAGCCGAGTGCCCCCACCATCTCATCCTCGCCAACGGAGTGGGCGGTGACATCAGCGAGACGGCCGGCGTTTTCGAAGAGGACGCCAGTAGGGCTGCCAAAGCTGTCGCGCTCGATACGGCCGCCGTCCGGGTCGGGAGTGTCATTTCCGACACCGGCGGCGACCAGCAAGGCGCTGTTTACGTAGGTGAGATGGCCGGAGATGTGGCGCACGGCGACTGGATTGTGCGGTGCGACGGCGTCGAGGTCGGCAACAGAGAGGTGGCGGTCGTCCTGGATCAAAGAATCATCGTACGTGCGGCCACGGATCGGCTCGCCGGGCGCGGCCTGGGCTACAGCTTGGGCAACACGAGCCTGAACGTCGGCGATGGTGCGGTTGGGCGGCGTCCCGCAATCGATCGTAGTGGCGTGAGCGAGCGCTGTCATGAGGGGATGAGTGTGTGTCTCGACGAAGCCGGGTATGAGCGTACGGCCTCCTGCATCGATCGTGATCATTCCGGGGACGGAGACAGCGTCGACTTCAGAGTCGCTGCCGACGGCGACGATGCGTCCAGCCACGACGGCAACAGCGGAGGCCGACGGACGACGCTCATCAAGGGTGATGACGTTGGCATTGCGAATGGTCAGTTGCATGTGATCCCCTCAGACACGCTACAGCGATCCGTTTCGCACTCGGTCGCGCAGAGGGACTCGCTACGCGTTCAGCCCGTGAGCAAAGGTGACGATTAGATCGCAGGCGAGATCGAGATTATCGAACTCGCTGCGACCGGACTTCTTGCGCGGCTTTAGCGAGTGATCGCCGTCCACCATCCATTCTATCTGGATGGTGTCAGACAAGGCGTATGTCAGAACTTCCTCCGGGGAACCAAAGGTGTCGCGTTCACCCTGACAGAAGAGGGCGGGAGTGCGCAGGCCGGCGAGGTGAGCGATGCGAACTTTTCCGGGCTTGCCGGGTGGATGGAACGGATAGCCAAGGCAAACAAGGCCGGCGACCCCAGCTTGATCGGCAACCATGCTGGCGATACGGCCGCCCATCGATTTACCGCCGATCAGGAGGCCGTCGGAGCCGAGTTTTTCGATCACGCTGTGCCATACGGCTTCCAGCTTCTTAGCTCCGTTCGGCGGGCGGCGCTTACCGTCGAGGCGACGCTGCTGCATGTAGGGGAATTCGAAGCGGACAACGCCCAGTCCTGCGTCACCGAGGCGCGTGGCGATCGCATCCATCCAAGGGGAATCCATGGCGCCGCCTGAGCTGTGAGCAAGGACAACAGTGTAAGAGGCGCAGCGGGGTCCATCGCGGAGGAGGTCGGGAGTGTGGTCGTAGTTGGGCATGGCACAACTCTACGGAGTCGGAGCCCAGGCTTTCCATTCCATCAGGCGGTTGCATTCTCCGTCGATGATTTCGTAGGCCTTGGTCGCAACACGATCGAGGATCGCAACATCGTGGCTAGCGCAAAGGATCGTTCCGTTGAAATCGATGAGGGCCTGGATCAGTTTACGCCGGGTAGTGACATCGAGGTGGTTAGTGGGCTCATCGAGTAAGAGGACATTGGAGGGACTAATTAAGAATTTCGCGAGGGCGACGCGGGATCGCTCACCACCGGAAAGGACAGCGACGCGCTTATGAATGTCGTCGCCGGTGAAAAGGAAGCGCCCGAGGATCTTGCGCAGTTCAACGTCGGCCTGACCTTCAGCGACAGAAGAAACTTCATCGAAAACGGTGCGCCGACCGTCCAGCTCTTCATCCTGATGCTGGTCGTAGTAGCCGATACGGGCGCGCTCGCTCCAACCGATCTCACCCTCAGACGGCTCGATGCGGCCAGCTAGCGCGCGCAGCAAGGTACTTTTCCCACTGCCATTGGGGCCAACCAGGACAACTTTATCCCCGCGTTCAGCCTCGAGATTAGCGTCCAGCAGAACGATCTGATCATCTTCGTAGGCGTGGCTGAGACCCTGCACAGTTAGGACGGCCCGTTCTGTACGGGCAGCAGCAGCGATGTTGCAGCTAACTTCCTTCTGGGCACGCTCGGTCTTGATACGATCGACCTTGGCCAAGGCTTTGACACGGCTCTGGATCGAGCGGGCCTTGGACTGCTTGTAGCGGAAGCGCTCGATGAAGCGCTCCTGACGGGCAATCTCTCGACGCTGGTTAGCAGCCGCCGCCTCGGTCTGCGCGATCTGTTCCGCCTTCTGGCGCTGATACGAGGTGTAGCCGCCGGTGTAGGAGGTGGAAACGCCGTCGCGCAACTCGATCACGCGATGCACAACATGATCGAGGAATGCACCGTCGTGTGCCACGATCACTGCGGTACCTTTGTAGAGGCGTAGGTGTTCGATCAGCCAGTCGCGAGCAGCGGCATCGAGGTGGTTAGTGGGCTCGTCTAGCAGCATGTGTTCGGGGCGACGAACGAGGACCTGCGCGAGAGCAATGCGCATCTTCCAGCCACCAGAGAAGGCTCCGCACTGCTTGTCGCGGTCAGCGATGCTGAAACCAAGGCCGCGGAGAACGCGGGAGATGCGCTTGTCGATTCGGTAACCATCCATAGCGTCGAAATCGTCGAAAAGCTTGGCCTGCTCCTCAATGAGAGCGTCGAGGTCGTCGGGGGCTTGGTCAATGAGAGCCGCGATTTCGGCTAGGCGGAGTTCGATCGCCTGAGCCTCCGGGAAAGCGACCCACATCTCTTCCGAGAGGATACGGTTCGAGGTCAGTTCAGCGTCCTGTTGCAGGAACCCCACGGCACCGTTGCGGTGACCGGCGCTGCCATCGTCAGGGGTTTCGATGCCGCTGAGAAGCCGGAGCAGGGTGGACTTCCCGCAACCATTAGGCCCGACGATGGCCACATGTTCACCCTCGCCAACGGTGAAGGAGACATCGCGCAGAATGACGTCACCGGCGTAGGCCTTGGAGACGGAATCGGCGAATAGCACGAGGATCCTTCAGATCATTCTTGCGAGATGCCGGTAGGCTGCCATCGGCTGGGGCATTACGATCGGGCGGCCTCTACCAGATACCAATCCAATCGCCGAGCCCGAAGACAAGCAAGCCGATGAATCCCCATATCATGGCCATCTGGAAACTCAGGAACAGGTCGACTTTGTCGGGTTTTCCGGGCATTCCTGGATGCTTTCGGAGGTACGGCTAGTACGCCGTAGACTATCAGGCCATGTCCGGGCTTCGTCGTGGGGGGTGTTAACAGAGACTGGGTCTCGCCAGTCTCGTTAAACCGGGCGCCACTCAACAAGAAAAGTGCAAGCGCGCCGCTCCCATACTTCGAGCAAGGGTCTCCCATCCGCCAAAATGCTCACTCGGAAATTGGCTCAAGTGACAACGAGCGGGCGTAAGCTGCTGACATGTCTGATCAGGTAATCGAATCGACACGGAACTCGCGCGTGGTGAACGCGGTGAAGCTGACGCAACGCAAGCATCGACGCCGGCAGGGACGGTTTCTTGTGGAGGGATTGCAACTGATCGGGATGGGGTTGGAAGCCAGGCGGGAACAGCGTACTCGGCCACTGGAGGCATTCGTCTGTCGGGAGCAATTGAGCGGGGAAGCGGGACTACGCTTGTTACGTGGCGTGGAGGAAGCGGGAGTGACTCCACACGAAGTGACACCGCAGGTGATGGCACGGCTTACAGATCGCGAGGAGCCACAGGGGCTGGTAGTGACGTTCGCGCTTCTGGAGAACGGGGATGTGCCCTCCCCACCCACCGACGGCTCCGGGTTAGTCCTGGTGCTGGATCGACTACAGGACCCGGGCAATTTAGGCACGCTAATCCGAACGGCCGACGCAGTCGCCGCAGCAGCCGTGGTTCTGCTGGAGCCTTCGGTCGACGCGTTCGATCCAAAGACCGTGGGGGCGTCCATGGGGTCAATCTTCAGTGTACCGCTGGTGCACGTGAGTGAGCTGGCGGAGCTGGTCGAGAAGCTGCAAGGTTGGTTGATCGTCGGGGCGGACGCGAAGCGGGGCGATCTCGCTTGGGAGGGCGACTCACTGGATGGGGCCGTAGCGCTGGTGCTGGGCAACGAAGCACGCGGCCCAAGCAACGATCTGCGCGCGTTGGTCTCGCGCTGGGTGCGCCTTCCAATCGTGGGGACGGCGGAGAGTCTGAACGTAGCGGTTGCGGGAGGTGCCCTCGCCTACGAGTGGCGGCGCCGAGCGTCTACGAGCGGGAGCTAGAATGCCAGAGCGACCTTCTTCCTCAGAGCTCCAACGGAACTCCTTGCGCCACCTGCTGGGGTTCGGTTTTCCAGATGTCAGATCCCTCGACATAGAGTTCGATGCCGTTGCCGTCTGGGTCGTCGAGATAGAGTGACTTGGAAACGACGTGGTCAATGGCGGAGTGAATCTTGACACCCGCGGCTTCGAGCTCGTCGCGCACGGCACGCAACTCGTCGAGCGTGTCACCAACACAGAACGCCAGATGGTAGAGGCCAGTCGACTTGCGGTCAGCCTCTGTTGCGTCGACGCCGACTTCGAGTAAGGCAAGGTCGTGGTGATTACCGAGGGTGTAAAAGGTCATCGGCATGGTGGGGTGCCGAGCGGCGAGCTCCATGCCGAGAACTTCACCGTAAAATGCTTCGGCTCGTTCACGATCGCGCACCTTAATCACGGCATGTCCGAGTTCGCGCAGCTTCATTGATTTCCCCTAGCACCCGCGTTAAGGGCACGGAACATCTGCGATCGACTAAAGCATACGTCGTAGGGCCAGCCTACGGGCACCAGAAGTACGACGACCAAGTCGCCGCGGTCGACAACAGGCTGTTTCCAACTCTACTCAGGGTGGCTCGGCGAAGCTGGGGATTCCAAACAGCGGACGGGACAGAAACATCAGGTGTTTGGACCAGCCGGGGTAAGAAGGCATTCGCGCTGGACAGCCGCAAACGCATGTCAGCCTTTGCTCACACTGAGAAGCGTGGGAGCTGCTCACAGTGTCGGATGGACAGTTACCCTAGCGGAATGGACCTTCAAAACCTCCGTGACTGGATCGTTGCCGTGAGCTTGATCGGGCTTTCGCTGGCCATCTTTTTCACGCTCTTGATCTACACCTTTGTGGGTTACAAGACCCTGCGCGCTGTACGCAAGCTGAACCGGCTTAACGACGAGCAACTGCGGCGACGATTGACCGGGTTCAATGAGCGCATGGTCGAGTGGATCAATGATGATGTCTTCACGATCTCCGGACTGACCACGGCAGGGCTCGAAGGTGTACGACGAGTGCAAGAGCGGCGCAAGCCGAAGCGCGGGCGCTTTGCGCCGCTGGGTGACGCGCTAAACGGGGCGCGTGCGCGATTGCCGTTCGGCCATTGAAGTCGAGTGGCCGGTTGCGACGACATGCCGCCGGTCGCATCAGACCCGGTTTTAGACAGGCACCGCGACGGGAATGCGCAGGCGGCGGAACCCAGCGGGCGGGAATGCCCCAGGCCTGACACAATGACGCACGGGGTACGAGGCGCGGGAAGTATCGGCGCGCGAGGCCTTGCACGCCATCCCCGACGGCGGCCGAGTGCTGATCCCAACCCTCTCCGGGCTTCCATTAGGACTGCTGGATGCGATGGATGAGCATCGCGACTTGTGGTCGGAGCTGGACCTGGTAGGCGGAATTATGATGCGACGGATCGCGCCGCTTGACCACGTGGGGGAGCCGTTCCATTTCACGACATGGCAATTCAGCACGGCGTATGCGCCCGCGCTTGAGGCGGGGCAGCTGGACGTGATCCCGGCGCGCTATTCACAGACCGTGTCGCTGTTCTCGCCGGAAGGGCCATCGCCCGTCGATGTGGTGATGGTGCAGGTTAGCCCGCCGGGTCCGGAAGGCCGCTTCAGTCTGGGACCGTCGGGGGGGGCAACCGTCGATATGGTACGCGCGGCCAAATTGGTGATAGCGCAGGTCAATGCGTCCGTGCCATACACATTCGGGGCAAGCGAATTCCCGCGCGAAGCGTTCGACTACCTCGTTGAGATCGAGAGTCCCATCTCGGAATCAGCGCGGGCCGAGCCGGGGGCCGTGGAGGAACGAATCGCGGGGCACGTCCTGGAGGCAATCGCGCCGGGTGCGACGCTGCAATTCGGGATCGGTGCGGTACCGGAAGCAATCATGGCACGACTGCCAGCCGGGCAAAACTTCGGGGTGCACTCCGGACTGATCTCGGACGGAATGATCGATGCTGTGGAGAGCGGCACGGTGACGAACGCGCGTAAAACGGATGATGTGGACGCGGTGATCTGCGCCGAAATCAGTGGCAGCCGGGCGCTGTTCGACTGGGTCGACCGGAACCCACGCGTGCGTCTGGCACCCGGTCTCTACACGCACGGCCTGGCAGTACTAAGTCGTTGCCGAGCGCTGACAGCGATAAACTCGGCAGTGCAAGTCAGCCTGGATGGCTCAGTCAACGCCGAGTCTATCGGGTCACGATTGTTGAGCGGACCAGGGGGGCAGCCCGACTTCGCCGAGGCCGCCTTATGGTCGGCGGGCGGGGTAGGAATCATCGCAATGCCTTCGACGGCGGCACAGGGTAAGGTCTCGCGAATTGTTGAGTCGATCGATACAGATGCGCTAGTGACCGTGGCGCGCCATACGACGGATCAGGTTGCAACGGAGTACGGCCTGGCGAAACTGCGGGGATGCACGACGTCACAGCGCGCGGCGGCCCTGACATCCATCGCGCACCCAGACTTTCGGACGACCCTGCAAGGCGCAGCAGGGCAGTGACTGAGGGACATCGCAGTGCGGCTCTCGTCCAGATAGCTACGGCATAGAGAAAGCGCAGACTGCCGCAGCACAGGCGCAAACTCAACCTTGTCGCGATCTGCAATTCGCGAGCGATGACGCTGCAGCCCCCCCTATATACGTTGGGCTTCGTAGGCGCTGCGTAGCATAGTAGGAGAAGATTGGTACCCAGCTAACAGGTACGGGCGCACTCGATTCGCGCGAGAAACGAAAACGGAGTTGCCGGCACATTTTTTCTTTCGAAACGTCGCTAGCCAAGACGGATCCGTTTGCGAAGGTCCACCAAACAAATCCCTGCCGATTCGGGGAACTCCCTAGGTACTGTGGAACATTCGGGAGTCCCACGCCAAGCATCTGCCGCGGAACAACGACGCTCCGATAGGAATCCAGCGTTCACCGCAGCGCCAGCGATGCGCATATCGATGCGCGCATAGACGCGAGGCTAGCTGCCGTGGCGTACTTCTGTCCCGCTCTGATTCTCCATGACACGGACGAGCGCCTGCGTCCCGTCGCTACCTCCGCCGGTGGCCTGCACGGCGCGGAAGAGTTGAGCGGCAAGTGCGGTGCCGAGCATGGCTTGATTGGCAGCAGCAGCGGCTTCAATCGCCAACCGCAGATCCTTCTGCAGCAAGTCCACCATGAAGCCCGGGGCAAAGTCGCGGGCGACGATCTTGGGACCAAGATTGGACATTTGCCACGATCCAGCAGCACCAGCACCTACGGCGTCGAGCATTCGTCCAGGGTCGACTCCAGAGGCTTGGGCCAGAACAAGCGCCTCGCAAACGGAGAGAAGGGTGCCTGCGACGGCAACCTGGTTACAAAGCTTGACAGTCTGCCCGGCGCCGACGGGACCGACATGGGTGATGGTCTTGCCCATCGCCTCAAAGACGGGACGGGCACGCTCCACGTCGGCCTCGCCACCGCCGACCATGATCGAGAGGGTGCCTGCGATGGCACCGCTGTCTCCCCCGGAGACGGGAGCGTCCAACATGGTGACGCCCTTCTCAGTCAGACGAGCGGCGATCTGGCGCGTAACCGCGGGGCTAATAGTGCTCATGTCGATCACGAGGCTGCCGGCTGCGAGCCCTTCAATGGCGCCGTCGTGGGCCGGCTCTCCACCGGACCGGCCCAAAATGACCGATTCGACATCCGGACTATCGGTGACCATCGAAATGAAAATGTCGCTAGCGGCAGCGACACCTCTGGGTCCGTCAGCCTCAGTCGCTCCGACCGCGAGGCACTCGTTGAGGCCAGGGCGGGAACGGTTCCAGACGGTGACGTCGAATCCAGCCCGGATCAAATTCTTGACCATGGGCCGACCCATAATCCCGAGTCCAACAAATCCTAATTTTTCCATTTCGTTTCCTTCGTCACTTGGGGCAATGGAGCATTGGGGCCTCGCTCCCATCACTGGGGAGTTAAGGTTCGGAGTGGACGAACCGATCACAAGACTGGAGACATGACAAGCGGGCGTCCGAGATCCTCGCATCGAACGCTATCATCGGCACCCGCCCTTCACTGTGCCTATGCGTGAACCACTACGAGACCTCCATCCACGAAATTGTCGTCGGATGCTGTCCAGGATCGCGTCTCGCTAGTGACGCACGACATCCGGGGGCACTCGTGCTCGGGATGCCGAAGGTCCGGGGACATACACGTAAGACCAGGTGGTCGAAGACTTCCTAGGCGGGAAGGTTCCTGGAACCCCTCCCTGATTAGCGACCCGAGAGCAACTTTTCGCGGAGCCAGGACCGCATGGCTCCAGAATAAGACTCTGTAATCACACCGTTAACTCTATCCCCCCCTCCCCCCGTCGAAGACTTCTGCACCGCACTCGTCACTAAAACTAATAAGATGACATTACAACTGAATAATGTCTGGGCCGAATCCCTTCTAAGAGGGAACGGGGGACCCACCTTATTGGGGTGAATAGGGCATCTGCCCTTAGGCAATTCCTTCTTGCCGAACCCGACAGCTAACCCCGTAGGCGACTGAGGGAAACAGCTCCACTCGGAATCCGGCCGCGCCCTGTAGATCGGCTATTTTTGTGCCGATTTTCGGGCACGATCGGTTTCGACCTTCCTCCCTTACTGGTCTGGGCTTCATTATGTGAGTATCTGTCTCCTTCGGAGGCATAGCTCAGAGTGGGCAGGGTTCCTCGCTCTCCCTGTCCGTCTCTTCACCAGTCCGGGTGCCGTGACAGGCACCCGGACTCCTTTTTTGTGACTCGGTCGTGTTCGAGGACAACTTCGTTGGAAGTATCTAAATGGTGCTTCGGCACGCTGCAAACCGCCGGATCTGCAGGACACGGGAGTCCGGTGTGCAAGCGCGACTCAGCTGAGAGCGTTTCGGAATCGGAGCAAGGGCACCCGCCTGCACATGGTCCCAGGGTCTCAGCCTGTTTCGGCAGGGCGCGGAAACTTCCCCGAGTCATATCACGGTATGGAGAGGGCGGAACAGGGCGCGCATAACCCAAACTCTGAAGTAACAGCCGGGCATTCACCCTAGTAGCCAGGAATGGTGCGGCCAAGGGTCATGCAGAAGCTGGCACGACAAACGCTCACATTGCAATGTCCGCAGGAGACCTAAGCCTGACTGTGAAGCGGGCAGAAGCCACCGGCACATTGCACTAAAGCGATGTGGGGATCCCATTCTGGCCAGAACGACGATCCCTCGAGGATGCGCTAGATCTTGCTGCGCTGAGGGCATGCGTGAAGGCATTCTGCAATGAGAAGTTGTACGGCGGCTTGCAATGAGAAGTTATGCAGCGGCGACTCAGCCTGCCCACGGGCGAAGAATTCAGCGTCGGCGGGGAGCAACGAGCAGGCGGGACTCTTCGAGCTGCCCCCGCTAGACGCAGACTCACCCGCACTCGCATACTCGATGACATGAACTCCGACGCCCTTACGCTCTATCCGTTGCAACTGGCAGCGGCTCTGCCGTCGATCTCGACAGAGCAGATGCGCGAGGTATACCGCATGGCGACAGAAGATGCGCAACTCAGTCTTCTGCAGATGATGGAGAACGCTGGTAGGGCCTTGGCGATGCTCGCGCGCGACGCGTTGCCGCCACCAATAGCCAGCAGTGACGGCGCAGCGACAGCGCTGATCCTGGCTGGCAAGGGCAATAACGGCAGTGGTGCCCTAGTAGCTGCGCGTGATCTGCGCAACTGGGGTTACGACGTTGAGATTGTGCTGGCGGGTCCGCCCGGAACACTGACTGAGACGGCAGCACAACAACACCACCTCCTGCACCGGGACGGGGTGCGAGCGTTGTGGCCTGGAGCTTCGGATTTCGACGATCGCTTTCCCCAGCTGCTTGACGAGGCGATAACGGTCCTGGACGGGCTGGTCGGCCACGGGGTAACGGGGCCGCTCCAAGGCGACACGGCGGTACTGGTGGAGGCAGTGCTGGATCGGGCACCTCCGGTGGTGATCTCTCTGGACGTGCCAACGGGCTTCAACGCAACGACCGGAGATGTGTTTAACTTCGGCGTGGTGGCAACGACGACGGTGACGCTGGCGCTACCGAAGAGCGGGCTGCGACAGGGTGACGCGGCGGCGGCAATCGGTGACCTTTACTTGGCCGACATCGGCATCCCGCACTATATCTACGAGCGCTTGGGGATCGAGGGCACAGCAGGAATCTTCGCGGAGGGACCGCTGCTGCGGCTCGTGGATTCGGGACATAGCTAACGGGCGGCATAACTAGCGGGTCGACACGAAGGTCACCACTTCGGTTTCGAGGCGAGCGCGCTCGGGCTGCGCATAGTGGCAGCGTCGACGCAGGGGGCAGGCTCCACAGGAGGGAGCGCGTGCGCCGCAGATCTGCGCACCGAGGTCCATCAACCCCTGGTTAATAGCCCACCCGCTGTGGCGGGCATTGGCGGTCTGAGGGAGCAATGCGCCGGCGAGAGCCCAGAGCCGGTGTCGACGCTGAGTGTCGCCTTCGCCGGGTGGCAAGGCACCGGCGAACCAACGGCCGAGCACGCGTGCGACATTGGTGTCGAGGATGGGGGTGGGCTCCTCGTGGGCAAAGGTCATGATGGCACCGGCCGTGTAGCGACCAATGCCGGGCAACTCCATCAGCCCTTCGACCGACCTGGGAAACTTGCCCGCGTGATGCTCCAAGACCTCGTCAGCGATCTGCTTGATGTAACTACCGCGACGTTTGTAGCCGAGCGGATCGGTGATCGCCTTGATCTCGTCGAGGCTGGCGTCGGCAACATCCTGCAGGCTGGGAAAACGGTCGAGGAACTCACCATACACACCCGTCACTCGCGGCACCTGAGTCTGGTGCAGCATGATCTCGGAGACCATGATTCGGTAGGGGTCCCGTGTACGACGCCAGGGTAGATCGCGACCCTGGACTTCGAACCAACGTCGGAGAGTGGTCCGGTAGTAGCGCAGGCGGTTAGGTTCGATCTGGGCGCGGAGAGCGGGTGAGGTCACGGGCGGAGACTCGAATCTACTGGTCAGCGTCCAGCCGATGATACGATGCGCCCGCGCGACAGCCATGCGAGCGAGATTGCAAGACGAGCCTCATGACGGACGCCAACGCGGACGACGCCATCGCCCAGGCGATCCCAGACGGATCGCCCTTCGAACGGTCGCACTTCAACCGCGAGGATGAGACCGGCGACGAACTCTTCTACAGCGAAGCGCGGCTGGTGACGCACGTAGACGACGATGCGATCGAGGCGCTGGGACTGCACTATCGCAAGTCGCTTCCGGAAGGTGGCGCTTGGCTGGACTTGATGAGTTCGTGGATCTCGCACTATCCGCAAGGGATGCAGTCAGCACGCGTGAGTGGACTGGGGATGAACGAGGAGGAATTGGCTGTAAACCTCCAATTGGACGATTACGTGGTACACGACCTCAACGCCGACCCGGTCTTGCCATACGAAACGGAGTCGTTCGATGCGATCACGATCGCAGTCAGCGTCCAGTATCTGCAGCGGCCGGTACTGGTCTTTCGGGAGATCTCCCGGGTGCTGAACCCGGGTGGGATCTGCATGGTGTCGTTCTCGAACCGCTGTTTCCCGACGAAGGCGATTCGGCTCTGGCTCGGTACGGACGATGCGACACACATCCAGATCGTGGGCGCTTACTTCCATTTCGCTAAAGGCTACACGTCGCCGCAGGCGATCGACATCTCACCCAACCCGGGCGAGACGGACCCGATGATCGTCGTGCAGGCGCGGCGCTTGGGACCTGATACGAGCTGATGGGGGTCGCCGCGGCGATCGCCTCTGCCGCCATCTGGGCACTGTCTGCGGCGATGATGAGTTCGCAAACGACGCGCGTGGACGCACTCTCTATCTCAGCAATCCGGCTCTTCTGGGCAGCAATCTTCTTTGTAATTCTGCTCTTCGCTAGCGGCGAGGATGCAGAGATCGGGGAGATGAGCGCCTGGGTGATGGCGCAACTCGTGCTAACGGCGGTGATCTCACTCTCGATCGGCGACACGCTGTACGTGTTCAGCTTCGTGCGGCTGGGGATGAATCGGGCCTTCACGATCAGCGTAGGGCTATTCACCCTGTTCAGCTTCGCGCTCTCGGCAGTACTGCTGGGCGAAACAGTGGACGTGCTAACAGTGATCGGATCGGGTCTGGTGTTGCTGGGAGTCTACCTGGTGGCCTCCTTCGGACAAGGACCAACGGCAGTGGAAACTGGGCAGGCACCTGAGGCCGGCGGAGCGAAACTGTCACAGTCGAACCGATTGTTCGTAGGCTGATACGGCGAGGCAATCGACTATTACCGCTGACGGGCCGGGGAGCGTTCGTGTTGGGCTTGATGGCCGTCGTAGTAGCAGCGCTGGCTTGGGCAATCGCGACGGTTTGGCTGCGAGATGCGGCGGATGGATTCAACGCGATCGCGGTGGGGGCATTGCGCACACCGGCCGCAGCCGGGGTCCTAATTGCGATGACAATGAGCCAGCCGCGAACAACATTGCGCCGCCGCGTGGTGCCGCGGCGATCGCTGCTGGTGTTGTCCTTAGCGGGAATAATTGGGACAGGCGTGGGCAGCCTGCTGTTCATCGTTGCGGTGCAGGAGGCCGGGGCCGGAAAGACAGCGGTGCTATCAGCCATGTCACCGGTCTTTGGACTGATGCTAGGAGCAGCATTCCTAGGCGAGCCGATCACACGGTGGCTGTTGGGAGGAACCGGCCTGGCGGTATCCGGCATAGTTTTGTTGGCCTGACGGTGGATTCCTAAATGCATCTCCAACTTCCGACCCCTTATTCGACCGCGACCCTGTCATCGTGGCGCGCGAATTGGTGGGTTGCGAGGTGGCACTGGAGGCTGTGAGGATCGCGAGTTGCGAAACGTAAGAAACGGCCCTCCACATCCTGGGTGGTTTACGCCGAGATAGAACATCTGGAATGCGCTTTCGACGATCGATTTTCTAGAATCGCTCGTAGAAACTATCGAAGCCCCACCCAGGATGACCTGAAGCGAGCGGGACACTGTCAGAACGCAGTGTCGTCTCCCAAGCCGGGGGACGGTCGAAGAATGTCGCGCGCGCCAGGATCGCGCGAAGGAAAGGATTGGCAGGATGACCAACACACGATCGCAAGTAGCGTACGAGCGCCTATACCAGACGTTTTCGGAGGTAGATCGAGCGCGCGAACGTTGATTTGGGTGCGGTGGGCAGTAACGGGGCGCGTTGCGCGATCCTGGGGGCGCTGACCGAGGCCAAGCAACCGATAACACCGTCGAGCGTATCGACCGTGACCGGCCGCAGCCCCAACGCCATCTCGCCACTACTGCGCACGCTCGAAGATGAGGGGCTGAGCAAACGGAATCCCAACTCTGCCGATCGCCGGTCGCGCCACCTAACGCTGACAGCGGCGGGAAAGCGCATGGCACAAATGTTTCACGGTGAGGAACAGCTATTCATTCGTTCCGTACTCGAGGGACGCTCGACGCGGGAGCTAGCATTGCTAGAGGAGAGCCTGCAGTCGATCCGAGAGTGTGTGAGCAGCTTGGAAAACCACCGCTACTGGAAAGTCGCTGGGTGAATTTCCGCGCGGCAAATGCAAGCGTGACACGACCAGCCGGTTGGGTAACTGGCATTTCTAGCGCGTGATATAAAAAGTGCACAACCGACGGCCCGGGACGCAGCCATCCCGCGGCAAATGGCGTCTCGTGTGAGATTCCCGATCCAAGAGTCCAAGGCTGTGTACATTTTCCCGGGTAGTCGCCTATCTGAGTCCGGTCTACCCTGATCCTGTGCCCGACACGAGCCCCGGCAGAAGCTGCGGCGGTTCGTTAAGGTCGCGGGATGAGTCGGTTTTAAGTGCGCTAGCCATCGTCATGGCCATGATTCGCTCCCTGCTGACACGCAACCTCTGGTTCCTCGGAACTGGCACAACAGCGGCTGTCGTCTTCGTGGTCACATTCCTTGCCGTTTCGGCCGCCACCGAGGAGGACCCCATCCCGCCGGCGACGATCGTGCAACCGGCAACGCCGCTCGATCAGACGGGCACCGACGATCAGGCCACCGTGACCAGCGTTGAGCCGATGGCCGAGGCCGAACCAGTTGAGCAGCCGGTCGTCGACGAAGAGGTGACCGACGAAGACAGTGTTGGCGAGACAGCAAAGAGCGAAGAGCCCGCCCCCACGGTCGAAGCGGTCCCGGAACCAAGGCTACCCGCGGTGGATCTTCCCGAGTTCGACGAAGGCGATTTAATCCATGGTGGCGACGGATCTGCGGGGGCAATCCTAGTGGGTCCGGGCATCGTGCCAAGCAGTGGTCCGTCGCACGGCACAGATTGGGAACTACTGGTCCCCTCGGCGCGGATTCGGGCCAGCCTAGTCAAGGTCGGGCTGGCACGGGGCAATGCATTCGGCGCTCCGGACAACCCCGAGGTGATCGGATGGTGGGAGAACGGTCCTCAGCCAGGTCAGCAGGGCAATGTGTTGCTTGATGGGCACCGCGATTTCAGCGATATCAATGAAAACATGGGAACGGGAGTCTGCTGGGCGCTGCCACAGACCGTAGTGGGCGACGTCATGATCATCCGTGATAGCGCGGTGGGAGTTCACTACGTCTACGAGGTCACGGAGACGATCTCGGTGCGCTGGGATGACCCAGATGCAGTGCGCTTCCTACAGCCAAGCGAGGGCTCAATCCTGACCCTGATCACCTGCGAGGGCTCGTTTGATGATGAGGCGCACAATTACTCCAACCGCCGCATCGTGGTAGCGGCCCTGATAGGACAGGCACCGTTCGAGGTGCTAGAGACAGGTCCCGTCGACAGTTGAGTTCAAAGCTCCGTCCTTCCAGAACGTGTAAGAATCCTGAAACCGGGAGGTCGCAGTTCTTAGCCGATCCGGCGGGATCGGCTCACTGCCGTCGCGGTGTGCGATGAAGATTCCGGAGGGACGCGCCGCAGAGATATCAGAGAGCGAAGGGCCGCGCGCTTCTACACGTACCCGTGGCTCCCCGCCCCGAGCAAGCCAGATCGGTGGCGAGCCCACGCTGCTACCATCCTTCGGATCTAGCGCAGCGGGCGGAAAAAGTCGCGAATGTCCTGGGCCAGGAGTTGGGGCTCCTCCATGGCAGCGAAGTGGCCGCCGGCCTCGTGCTCAGACCATTGGGTCAAGTTGCAACCGCGCTCAACCCAGGATTTTGGGGCACTAATGATCTCACCAGGAAAGATGGAGAATCCGCAGGGGGTCTCGATCCGCTCGGTGAAGCGATTGACGCGAGGGTTGGTAGCAGCCTCCTGATAGTAGCGGGTGCTGGAGTTGATCGTGCCGGTGAACCAGTAGATCGAGATATTGGTAAGAGTCTCATCCTTGCTAAAGCGCTGCTCAATTTCGCCGTCGCAGTCGGACCAACTACGCCACTTTTCTGTGATCCATCCGGCCAGGCCGGCGGGCGAGTCGGTCAGACCGTAGGCAAGAGTCTGGGGCTTCGTACCTTGAATGCGCTGGTAGCCAGCTTCGGCATTTTGCCAGCTGGCAGCGCGCGCAAGGTAATCCTTCTCCTCGTCGTTTTGAGGCGTGCGATCCAAGGGTCCAACAAAAGGCATGTTCATCTGGCCACCGACAACACGCTCGGGGAACTTATGGGCAAGATGACCGGTAACGAGAGCACCCCAGTCACCGCCCTGGGCACCGTAACGGTCGAAACCGAGTTGCTGCATAAGCCCATCGAAGAGTTCCGCAGTGCGGGCCTGGCCATAGCCGGGTTCTGTGGGAATCTGGGCGTAGCCGTAGCCCGGCAGCGAGGGGGCAACGACGGTGAAGGCGTCAGCAGCGTCGCCACCGTGAGCGGCGGGGTCAGTCAACAGGTCGAGAATCTTGTGGACCTCATAGAACGTTCCGGGCCAACCATGGCTGAAGACCAATGGTAGTGGGCTAGGTCCGTTGCCGTGCTTGAGCACATAGTGCATGCCAAAGCCATCGACTTCACTCGTGAACTGGGGCATAGCATTGAGGTAGTCGGCTTGGGCCTGGAAATCGAAGCCGTCGGCCCAATAGGCGCAGAGTTCCCTCAGATAGGCAAGGTTAGTGCCGTAGTCCCAGCCGGAGTGGGCAACCTCGAGCGGCCAGCGTGTGTCTTTGAGCCTGCGGCGTAAGTCGCTGACGGCATCTTGGCTAAATTCGACGGTGAATGGCTGCGGCATCTTGTGCTCCGTTCAGGCGCGTCATCTTGGCTGCCCGCAGGTCCTTATGTCACGGGCTGGCCCGCTCCGGCTTGGAAAGTCGGGTACACGGGTCGCGAAGCTAGCCCTCGACGACATCACCGCTGAGGGGATCGACACGGACGCCTTTTGATTGCATCCCCGCAATGCCCTTGTCGATTTCGTCGGCGTCGCCTTCTAGCTGGAGCATGACCCAACCGAAACCGTCTTCGACGTCGGCCATGCGGATGTCAGTCACGATCTGGAACTCGTGGCCGAGCGTGTAGACAAGCGGTTCGCTTACGGCGTCACCCTCAAAGGTAAACCGGACTCGCTTTCTAGCCATATCATTGCTCCCCGGATCTGCGCCGGTCAGGCGCAGGTTACGATTTGCCGGCGGCCGCGAAGGCCTCCTCGAATGACTGCAGGGACCCCTCGACGGGAATCGGCTTGGTGAGGAGCTCAGCGATGGTGTCGGCGGTCTTGAGGCCGCCACCGGTAATGTAGATGACCGTCGACATCTCAGGGTCAATCAGGCCTTGCTCAAGGGCAAGGCGCAGGCCGGCGAGGGTGACGCCGCCGGCGGTCTCGGCGAAAACGCCTTCTGTCTCGGCGAGCAGCTTAATGTTTTCGATCACTTGCTCGTCACTGCAAGAAGTGGCGCCGCCGCCCGTTTCCTCCATCGTCTTGAGCGCGTAGTAGCCGTCAGCCGGATTACCGATGGCAAGGCTCTTGGCGATGGTGTCTGGCTTGACCGGGCGGATGTTCATCGTGTCGTTCTGGAAGGCAGTGGCGATAGGAGAACAGCCGGCGGCTTGGGCGCCGATCATCTTGACCGGGGCCTCATCGATTAGGCCAAGCTGCATGAACTCTTTCATGCCCTTGTGGATCTTTGTGAACAGCGCACCACTGGCCATGGGCACCACACATTGTTCGGGTGCCCGCCAACCGAGCTGCTCGACAGTCTCGAAGCCCAGGGTTCGTGAGCCCTCGCCGTAGTAAGGACGGACGTTGATATTAACGAAGGCCCACTGACGGCTGTCGGCCAGCTCGGAGCAGAGGCGGTTAACATCGTCATAGGAGCCGTTGACAGAAACGATTGTGGGATTATAAACAGCCGATCCCAGCACCTTGCCTATCTCTAAGTCGTGGGGGATGAAGACGACGGAGCGCAATCCGGCACGCGCGGCGTGGGCGGCGACGGAGTTGGCAAGGTTACCGGTGGAAGCGCAGGCAAGTGTGTCAAAACCGAACATGCGCGCGCGCGAACTGGCCACGGCGACGACACGGTCCTTGAAGGACCAGGTAGGGTTGGTGGTGTCGTTCTTGATGTAAAGCTCGCGCATGCCCAGACGCTCAGCCAGGTTGTTGGCCTTGAGCAACGGGGTGTTTCCAACGCCGAGGTCGACAGCGAAGTCAGGATCCACAGGCAACAGGTCGATGTAGCGCCAGATCGAACGAGGGCCGTTCTGGATGCTCTCGTGGGTAACGTTGCCGCGCATACGGTCGTAGTCGTAGGCGACTTCGAGCGGGCCGAAGCAGAAATCGCAGGCGTTGAGCGGCTCAAGATCCGTCTCGTGGCCGCATTCGCGACAAACGAGGGAGGTGGCGTAGGTCATGACGTTGGAGCTTTCCGGCAGTGTGTGGCCCGCTGAGAAGTTCGACGAACGGTGAAGCGGCTTCTGTCGCTATCTCCTAAGGGCTGGGCGCGGAATGGAGCGAAAGGCGTCAATACAGGGCCCAGCCGACGGACATACCGTTCAGCGGGCCCGGGGCATGCCCATGGAGCGCATCACGCTGCTAGCGGACGGCACAGACGATTTCATCGTTTGAGAACCGTCGCACGCGAGGCAGTGGGTGTCAATTTATGACAAGACGCACACCAGGAATCGTGTGCACACGCAAGAGCGTGAGACGAGACAAGCGACCACTAGATCACATGTACCTTCTTGCGCAAGGCCGTTCTTAGCTACGACGATGCCAACATCACGCATTTGAATCCGAGGTCATGACGGCTTCGATGGCTTCGTGGTTGAACTCTTCAGCATCGTCTGTCTCGATCAGACCGTGACTGAAAAGCTAGTGAAAACGCATCCCCAGCATCGGCTTCACGGCGATGCATGCGGGCAGTTTCAACGTTCGGACGGTTGTCATCTCAGCCAAGCCAGTAAAGCCTCGAGGCGCGCGTGGAGCACAGCAAAGTTCGGTGGGAATGGTCGTGGGCCCACTCTGTTGGATTAGCGAGTCTTACCCACACAATCCAAAGAATGCAAAAACTGCTGCCATTTATGGGGACGAAGGGGGACACGACCAAGAACATGGATTCTTGCTGATGGGCGCGGACGGTCGCCGGGCTCATCTGGATGAGGGCTAAGCCGTGCGATCCGGCCCGGCACTGTCTGATTTCGGACGAGCAGTCTAGTCGTCGCTGACCCCGTACAGGCCGAGTTCATCGCGCACAAGGTCGTCACCGACAGTTTTACTGATCTGCTCAAACATTTCGAGATCCCATTCGGCGACGAAGGAGATCGCGCTGCCCTCGGCACCGGCACGCCCGGTTCTCCCAACACGGTGGATATACTCCTCCACGTTCTGGGGCAGATCGAAGTTAATCACATGGTGAACATCGGGGATGTCGAGGCCGCGTGAGGCGACGTTGGTGGCAATAAGGATCTGAAGACGCCCGGAACGGAAGTCTTCCATGACGCGATCCCGCTTCTGCTGACGCAGGTCGCCGTGAATCGGCTCGGCAGAAATTCCACGATCGCGCAGCCGGTGGACCAGGCGGTCGACGGTGACTTTCATGTTGCAGAAAACCAGGGTGCGACCAGTCAAGAGCGGCACGAGCTGAAGCATAGCCTTGGCCTTGTCCCGCTCGGCAACTTCGATGTAGTGCTGATTGATCTCACGTGCCGTTGCCTGCTCCGGCTCAATTTCGATCTCGACCGGATCGCGCATGTACTTCCAGATCAACGTTTTGATCGAAGTCGGGATGGTGGCCGAAAAGAGAGCCGTCTGCCGGGTCTCGGGAGAACGGCTAAGGATTCGACGAATATCGGGCTCAAAGCCGATATCGAGCATTCGGTCAGCCTCATCAAGGATGGCGATGCGAACGTCGCGCAAGGAGAGGGTGCCGCGGTTGAGGTGGTCGATAACGCGGCCGGGCGTGCCAACGACGACCTGCGGGTGACGCTCAAGATTGTCGAAATCGTCCTGTAAACGGCGACCGCCGACAAGTGCGCAAGCGCCCAGCCCCTTGGCGGCTGCGAGGAAGCCCAGTACACCAAAAACCTGCTGAGCGAGTTCCCGCGTGGGGACGAGCACGATGGCTTGAACAGCGGGGAGGACGGGATCGAGTTGCTCGACGATGGGGAAGCCGAAGGCGACGGTCTTACCGGTGCCAGTCTGAGCCTTGCCAACGACATCCGCCCCATCGATCATCGTCGGGATCGATTCTGCTTGGATCGGTGTCGGTTGGTCGAATCCGAGCGCAGTAACGATGGCCATACTGCGGTCGCTGAGCCCCAAGCCGCGGAAGCCATCTGGATATTGGTGCTCTTCGATCGTGTCGACGACGGAGAGCGGCGGCAGTTGATAGCCGCCGGAGGCTAGGGCTTTGGCGGTCGAGCTGAGCTGCTCAGCATTATCGCCCCTGGAACGCCCGGTCCCGGCACCTCCGCTGCCGTCACGACGCCCATCACCGCGTCCACCACGACGATTCGCACGTCGTCCTGAGCGATGGTGGCCATGGCGCGACTCGGGTTGATTGTCACTGCGGTCGTCACGGTCCCTCCCGCGGTCGTCACCGGGCTGGTCCCGCGTAGCCTCACCATTTCCGCTGCGCCGCCGCCGACCGGCGGGCTGCGCTTCTCCTCGCCGAGCATTGCGGGGGCGGCGGCGGCGACGCGCTGCTGTGCTCACCGGCCGCAAGCGCGGTGGGCCGGCTCCCCCCTTTTGGCCGCCGATGCCTCGACGAACATCTAGCG
>CAZZMQ010000017.1:0-21598 GCA_964655365.1 uncultured Dehalococcoidia bacterium
AATCGGCTGCGAGAGCGACCAGTCGGACCAACACCACCGACGTTGAAACGACTACGGCGAACAACACGTGTAAAGACGATCGTGACCGCACTGCCCCGGATTCAGTGCATTGGCCTTGCCGGCCGCAATGAGCAGCGACACCGTTGCACTAGTCGAAAAAGCACAAAGTGGAGACGACTCCGCCTTCGAAGCACTGTATCGATCCCACGCACAGGCAGTTTTCCGCTACACGAAGAGTATTGTTCGGAACCCCACTCTTGCTGAAGACATCACTGCTCAGACATTCCTCCAAGCGTGGAAAGCTCTCATACGCCTAAGACAACCAGAACGATTTGACAGTTGGCTTTTCCGGATCGCTCATAACGTGGCAATTAGCGAAGTCAAACGCAGCCCTCAAACTGCCAATGTTGACGAGACACCGGAACCGGTGGAAACCAGCCGTCTAAACGCCCCCGAAAGCTTGGTCGATCTCAAATTCGACGTTGCGGCAGTTCGCGAGGGTCTTCTCGGGCTTCCCGAGCATTTTCGCGAGATTCTTATACTCCGCTTTGTATCTGGGCTCAGTCACGAAGAAGTGGGACGCCAGGTAGGGAAGACCGCACAGAACGTCCGCGTCATACAATTCCGGGCCCTCAATCGCCTGCGCAGTGAGCTCGAGAAATCGGGCTATACGGCACTCTCCTAGCTCCCCGTCACGGATGTCCCTTAAGTAAGCGAACGAGGCGTGACGCCCTGGGGAAGCCTCGGTGCTACAACGTTCCACCAACAATCATCCGAACGGAGGGCTTCCCCGAGTTGAACCTGCGACACCATGCCAGGCCGAAAGTCGCTACTGCGTCTTTCGCCGGCCTCTGATGGCACCCAGCGGCTTGCATAGCTGTAGCTGGAATCACTCTGCCCGTCTGGCTAGTGTGGGTGTCCCGGGGCAAATCAATAGGGAAATACAATGCTGCTATCGACTTCAGATCAGATCGCTGGGCGTGAGATCACAGAAACCATCGGAATGGTGACCGGGAACGCGGTACGTGCGCGCCACCTCGGGCGCGACGTGCTGGCGGGGCTGAAGAACTTAATCGGTGGTGAGATCGGCGCCTACCAGAAACTGCTCAGCGACAGTCGGCAGATCGCTATAGAGCGTATGGAGGAGCAGGCGTCGGAACTGGGCGCCGACGGCATCGTCGCTGTTCGCCTAGCGACGTCGACGATCACTAGCGGCGCCTCTGAAGTCTTAGCATACGGCACGGCGGTCAAGCTCAGCTGACCTCACCGGAGCAATGAACTGACGTCCTCACCAGTTCAGACAACGTTCTTCGGTTTGCAATGGCACGATGGATTCGCACGCTGGTAACGCGGCCTTCGGCCCCTGTGCGTTAACGGAGACAACCAACTAGCCGCGGCCGGAGAGATAACGAGCAAGCGCTAGACGGGCCCGAAGCGCTGCATGTCACTCGAGGCATAGGACGCCACGGCGTGATCGGCAGTCGCCGCCGTTTCCGCAGCCACCACAACTTCGGCCAACCGATCTCCTGGAATTGCACAGGTGACCTCGGCATTCGACATTCCGGTTCTGACACGCGAAAGCTGGCAGCCAACACTCGCCGCCACCACGCCCTCCTCCTTCGCTAGCGCCACGATGTGGCACTGGGGCTTTCCCTCAATCCGCAGATCGGGCCAGGCATCATGCAACACCATCAGTTGCCGACCGGTGAGCCTCAACAAGATGACATCGGGATCAATTGGTGTCTCGGCCATCGGCCCATACGTGACTGCGCCCGGCGTTTCCTGGACGGCCGGAATCAACGGTACGACGTCTTCTGTCACCCAGTTGGATTCTAGAAGGGCGGCCACATCCTCGTTGCCGGCAACGTCCTCGAGTGTCTTGAACCCGTGGGTGACGCTGCCCACCGAGCAGTTCGCATGGTCGGCGGCCACCGTGGAAAACGTCCGCTCCGCACCCTTGATCCAAAAGACGCAGCCCGCAGCCACCCGACCGGTCCGCCCATCCGGCAGTGGATCGGGCATGGGGTCGTCGAAGGTTGGAACCGACTCCGGAACCTCCGCAGTGAAACTGATCGCTAATGGGTCCGGACCGGGACCAAAAACAGAGACCACCCGTTCACTAAGTAATTTCCAGTCAGTCCTCATTCGTGCCTCCTCGGCCAAAAGCCTATCAGCCGAATCGCAGACACTCACCCGCACTGAGATATTCCATTCTCCAATGGGTACCCACGGACCCTGATGCCTTTCAGCGGCGCGATACGCCAAAGTCGAAAGCCGAGACGTCAATTTCGATCTGGCTCCAGTGGTCTTAGTTTGCGACGATAAACCGACGTCGAAGTCGGTTTTTGGATCGTTGAGGACATCACGTGCGGCCGGACGGATCGAACCTGGGCACGCATGCGCAAGAGGTCGTCCAGCACGATCCGATCACTTTGTTCTCCGAGGCGGAGGGGCCCACAGCATTTCTTTGGCTGCGCCCGAACGGCAACGCAATGGTCGCGGCCAACTCCTTGCAAGGCGTCAAACTGGGAATGTCGGCATCCGCACGCGAAGTCGCCACCATCGATATCCACGTGCGCGCATTCGATCCCGACCGTCCCGCCGACGGGTATTGGCACAGCCTGCCACGCGATTTGCGCTGGACCCCACCCCATGTCTATCGCGAGTCCTCTCGGCACGCTGAGTTGCTATCCCAATCCAAGCACGCTTCAACGCCAGTACGGATAGGGGAATCGTCTGAGATCGGGCAGCCTGAACTCGACACCTGCCGAGAGGAATGGGTGGATACCGCCCAGACTCATCTCAACGCGATCACCCGAGGGGAACTGACCAAGGTGGTACTAGCACGACGGCGTCAAGTAAATAGGCTCGTGCCCTTCTCCAGCGAGCGAATTCTGCGCCGGCTCCGATCGAGATACGCGTCGGCGACGATCTTCGCGATGCGGTATGGCCACCAGGTATTCCTAGGTGCAAGTCCCGAGATGCTTGGAATGGTCCGTTCTGGTCGACTGGAGACCGCAGCGATCGCTGGGACTTGCTGGCCGGATGCACCAATAGATCTGCGCAACGACCCCAAAGAGCGTCACGAACACCAAGTCGTTGTGGACCATATGCGCGCCGCGCTGGAGCCCATCTGCGATCAAATAGCGGTTGCCTCCGAACCAGACCTGCTGCGACTTCCCAACGTTGAGCACCTGCGAACGTGCTTCTGGGGCGAACTGATCGCGGGTGCCGGGATCGGCGACGTAGCCAGGAGGCTTCACCCAACGCCAGCGGTCGCAGGAATGCCCACGAAGGCAGCGCTCTTGGCAATTCGCGAAGCGGAACACTTTGATCGAGGCTGGTTTGCTGGTCCAATCGGGTGGTCAGACGGTTCTGGTGATGGCGAATTCGCGGTCGCCATACGGTCGGCACTGATCGTCGGCTCTAAAGCAACGCTCTTCGCGGGATGTGGGCTCGTCCTCGGGTCTGAGGCGAATCGGGAATGGGAGGAGTCGCAAGCCAAGCTGGAGGCTATGGAATGGGCGATCACAACCTAACCGCACACGCAGAAGCACTCCACACAGCGACCTGCGCCTTCCTGGATGCGCTCGTCGCGAATGGGGTATCCGAACTCTGTTGGTGCCCGGGATCACGCTCCACCCCCCTCATCATCGAAGCCGAGCGTCACAACGCAATTCACACATGGGCGCATCTCGACGAGCGGGCTTGCGCCTATTTCGCACTCGGCATGGCGCGAGCCCGTGAAGCGCCGGTAGCCATTCTCTGTACCTCCGGCACTGCCGCCGCGAACTTCGCTCCAGCCGTCGCCGAAGCACGGCTGGCACACGTCCCGCTCGTCGTGTTGACAGCTGATCGGCCCGGAGAGCTTCGCGCCGTGGGAGCACCGCAAACAATTGAACAAAACAAGATCTTCGGTGCGCATCCAAAGGCCTTCATCGAGGTCGCGAGTCCGCAAGCCGGTCGACCCGATCTTGCTGACCACGCCGGTCAAGCAGGAGCACGCGCTGCGGCACTGGCAGCATCCGCCCCGAGCGGGCCGGTGCATTGCAATTTGCCTTATCCCGAGCCGCTGGTGCCACACACACCATCAGGTCCGCCAGCCTCGGCGACTTCGCGAGTAGCGCGAACAGCGCTTCGTCGACCCGAAGTCGGTGACCTGTTGCCGTGGATCGAAGTCATGTCGGATGCGCACCGCCCACTCATCATCTGCGGGCCTCAGTTCGATTCGGCCGTCGGAGACCCCCTCACACGACTCGCGGACACGATCGGTGCGCCGCTGCTCGCCGATCCGCTCTCGCAACTTCGCGGGGGAATCGGCATGGGATCGTGCATCATCGACTCCTACGACGCGGTGCTGCGCCAGCATGACGACCGCCTTCGCCCCGACGCACTCCTGCAATTCGGCGCGGTCCCCACGTCAAAGACGCTCCAGCATTGGTTGAGTAACCTCGCCAGGGATGGAGTCCGTCGGATGATCTGCCCAGGCGACGCGGAGTGGCCGGACTACACCCAAGCACCTGCCGAGAGCATCGAAGCTAATATCTCGGCGACGGCGCGCGTCCTGGCAGACAGCCTCGAACACCGCACCAAGCGGTCCGATCCAACTTGGCGAAGGTGCTGGCAATCGGCCGAGGCCGCTGCTGCCACACTAATCGAACAAACGCTATCCGCGGATCAGCGCAACGCTGCGCCGTTAAGCGAAATGAATATCGTGCGAGACGCAATTCGTCTCGTACCCGACGGGGGTGCGATGGTTCTAGGGAACGGCATGCCGATTCGCGATGCTGACACCGTGTTTCGCAGCACGGAACGGCGATTCGGGGTCTACGCGAACCGCGGCGCCAACGGAATCGACGGTGTGCTCTCCAGCGCCGCCGGCATAGCCTGTGAACGGGCCACACCAACGATCTTGGTCGTTGGTGACGTGTCGTTCTACCACGACCTGCCTGGGATGCTTGCACTGCGTCAGCATGACCCTCCGCTCACTGTCGTAATCATCAATAACGACGGCGGCGGGATATTTCAATTCCTCCCCCAAGCCGACTCGGTCCCCGAGTTTGAGCGTCTGTTCGGAACACCGCACGGTCTCTCGTTCGAACACGCAGCAGCGCTATTCGATGTGCCGTATGCCAAGCCATTAGACACGGAGTCGTTCCGAGTCGCCGTACGAGATTCAATCGCGACTCCTGGACCATCAATCGTCGAGGCGCAAACAGACCGGCTATCGAACCGCATTGAGCATGACGAACTCTGGGATCGAGTTGCCGGTGCTGTGCGCACTGCTCTGGATAGGTTCACGTGATCACGATCGCGATCGGGGACGGCACTTACGGCGTGCGCGTCAGCGCAGGGAACGGCACGCCTCTCCTCGCGTTGCATGGGTTCACCGGCAGCGGAGCGACGTGGGACGCCCTAGCCGCAGCCATGCCGACCCGACGCGTAATCGCTCCCGATCTGCCTGGGCATGGCGAGACTGATGTCGGCAACTCTCTCACGCGCCATCGCGTCGGTCGGGCGATCGACGACCTAGCCACCTTGCTTGATGAACTAGGGATCAAGCGAACCGCACTTCTGGGTTATTCGATGGGCGGCCGAATCGCGCTGGGCTTCGCACTGCGGCATCCCGAACGGATCACCGCCTTAATTGTTGAGAGTTCCTCTGCGGGCCTCCATGACGATGAACGTCCAGCCAGAATCGCGTCGGACAGAGCCCTGGCGAC
Organism: uncultured Dehalococcoidia bacterium; assembly: GCA_964655365.1. Classification (GTDB taxonomy): domain Bacteria; phylum Chloroflexota; class Dehalococcoidia; order Bin125; family Bin125; genus JAPUIR01. Next base: position 5,724 of record CAZZMQ010000017.1, read on the forward strand.
GCGCCTTGAAACTGACGGTCTTAAGGCGTTCGTCGACTATTGGCAATCGATACCACTCTGGGAATCGCAGCAGAAGACACTTTCCGCGGGGGTACGCCGCCGATTGCGCGCAGAGCGAATGTCCCAACGGGTCGATGGGCTCGCCGCAAGTCTACGCGGAGCGGGCGCCGGCTGTGATCCTGCTATTACCGCGCGACTCACTGAGCTCCATACGCCGTCGCTCTTAATCAGTGGAGAACTCGATCGGAAATACTGCGAAGCAGCGGCCATATTGCATCAGGGCATCGTAGGGAGCCGGTGGGCTGTAATTCCAGGCGCGGGACACGCCGCACACATCGAGCAACCAGAGGCATTTCGCAATACTGTCGCCACTTTTTTGGATGCACAGAAATGACTTCTGAGTCGGACGTCTTGCGCCTCACGTTCGCTTCATACGCGATTCCTCTCGTGCAACCGCTCGCGACTGCCTCCGCCACCCGGGCGGTACGACGCGGTGTGATTGTCGAACTGACCACCGCCGATGGTTTCAGTGGGCTCGGCGAGGCTGCCCCACTTCCCGAACGCGGCGCCGGCAGCGCAGACGATGTCTCGTCAATCTTGGAGCAGGCTCCCGGTGTCGGTGCCACCAATGTCACCAGCCTCGCATGGATTCCCCGCGATGCCCGGGGGGGTAAAGCTGTCCGTTGCGCCATCGAGACCGCGCTGCTCGACATTGAGGCGCGTCGCCGAGGGATCGCTCTCGCAACCCTCCTTCGCAACACCCGCCCAGTTACGGAAACGATCTCAACGAACGCAACAGTTTTCGACGTCGACGATGTTGCAGCATGCCTCGCCGTTCGCCGTGCGATCGATGCCGGCTTCTCAGCGATCAAGGTCAAGATTGGTGTCCACGGTCGCATCGATGCTGAGCAGCGCCGGATTGAGCGTTTGCTGAACGCCTCTGACAACGCCGCGGAACTGCGTCTGGACGCAAATGGCGCTTGGAACGCGCGCACCGCGATCGATATCTTGCGTCCGTTTCATGAGACCGCGTTGGCATTTGTCGAGCAGCCCGTTCCAGCAAACGACTTGGCGGGCCTAGCGCACGTCAGGCAGGAGAGTGGCGTACGTATTGCGGGCGATGAATCGCTCGGCTCACTCGCGCAGCTCCAACAAGCGATCGATCACGATGCAATCGACGTGGCCGTTATCAAGCCGCTTACCCTCACCGGCCCCTGTGAAGGAGCGGCGATGGTACGGCTAGCGACAAAACATGGCATCCCGGCCATCGTGACGTCGACGATTGACAGCGGACTTGGCGTCATGGTCGCGGCCCATTGCGCGGCCACACGCGATGACGGTCCGGCCTGTGGCTTGTCTACGGCTGATCTGCTGACAGACGACCTTCTCATTGATTCCCCTGTGCAGCGCGCCGGCGAATTTCGTCTGCCATCGGCTCCGGGTATCGGCGTCCAAGTTCGCTGGCAAGCGGACCCTCTGGCTGAGAGACGAACGTTCACGCTCGATCCACATGCGAAATAACCTCCCGCACTAGGCACCGTCGGCTAGCACGCTGCCGCAAGACTCGCTTCCCGCGCCGTGGAAGAAATCCTCAGCCTAGTCCGGGAGTACTGCGAATCGCCCTCGGCGCTCCACAGATCCGGAAAGGTGGCGACGCAAGGGTCGCCTCAAGCACGGCACTTGGACCCCGCGATTACCAGGTACTGATGAACTGACCGCGGCCGCGTCGGAGGGGCTTCGAATCGGGAACCGAAGCAAGGCCCTTGAGGATCTTCTCGCGTGTCTCCGCGGGATCGATCACATCGTCGAAGCCAAAACGCGTCGCCGTTTGAATAGCACTGATACGGTCGTAACTGTCCGCAACCAGCCGCTCGAACTCCGCTGTCCGCTCCTCAACGTTTTCGATCTCTTGCAAGCGCGCACGGTTGGAGAGCATAACGCCAGCCTCGACGTTCATGCCACCGAAACGCGCGTCGGGCCATGCAGCCGTAAAAAGCGGCGCCCGTGAGCCGGTGCTCATCACGGACAGGGCACCAAGCGCGTAGCCGCCACGCAGAATAATTGAGAACCGTGGCGTCTGCAGATTGGCACCCGTAACGAAGAGCCGGCTGCAGTGCCGAATCAGAGCTGTCTTCTCAATATCTGGCCCAACCATCATTCCCGGTGTGTCCACCATCGCAATGATCGGGATGTTGAAGGCGTCACAGATTTGCCAAAAACGCGCGACCTTGTCCGAGCCATCGCTGTCGATCGCGCCGCCGATATAAGCGTTGTTGTTCACGGTGAGACCGAACGGATGACCGCCGATGCGAATGAAGGCGGTCACCGCGGCGCGGCCAAATTCCGGTCGCAGCTCCAACACAGAGTCCTGGTCCGCCAAGATCTGAATCAGCTCGCGCACGTCATAGGCACGCTTGTGGTTCTCCGGAACTATGTGACGCAGCAGCCGCTGGTCGGCGTGGGAGCCGGGCGGGATCGAGCCTTGGAAGTAGGAAAGGAGCTTTTTGGAGGTGGCGATCGCTTCGTCCTGGGTCTTCACAAGAATGTCGACCGACCCGGCTGGCGCCAGATCGGACATAGGACCGACCTCCTCGGGCAAAAAAGTGCCCATGTCCGTACCTTCGATCGTGGCCGGGCCGCCCATCGCGATCAACGCGTCTTCGGTGGCGATGATAATGTCGGTGACACCGAGGATTGCTGCATTGCCGGCGTAGCACCATCCGGCGGTGAGCCCGATCATCGGCACCGTGCCGCTCAGCGCCGCCATCTTCTCCCACGTGCGCACATACGGATGGCCAGCGCTGCTAGGCCCATGGATGTCTGATGAGCGGCCGCCCGCTCCCTCGCAATGGAAGATGAGAGGCACGGAAAGTTCGTTCGCGAGCTCCATCATGCGGGCGGTCTTCTCGTGCCCATAGCCTCCTTGCGTCCCAGCTAGCACGGTGTCGTCGTATGAGATGAACATGGTGCGTGCACGATTCTCGTCGAAGTACACGCCGTTAACCGAGCCGATACCAGCGACGAGACCGTCAGCAGGCGTTTTGGCGATCACTTCTTCCTCCGTGAGCCGGGGGCTGACACCGGCGTAGGCGAGTGAGCCGTATTCGATCCAGGTGTCCGAGTCGATCAACATGTCGATGTTCTCGCGGACGGTGCGCCGGTTCTTACTGTGGCGGCGCTCGACAGCGGCTGGGCGGTTTTTATCCAACAGCAACTCACGGCGATCGAAGAGAGCTTGGAGGCTTGGGCGGACGTAATCGAGGTCGATTTCTTCCTCGCTCTCCTCGATCGCGGCGTCAGTGGCGCTGGGCTCGACGAAAGCAAGCGGATGGTCTTCGCTAACAATGTCGTCGACTGCGACCATGATCTTACGAATCACACCGGCTTCTTCTGCCTCAACGATGTGCTCCATCTTTAGGGCGCTCATGACAAAGAGGCGCTGCCCGCGTAGCACGCTGTCGCCTTCTTCCACCAATACTTCGGTGACCGTGCCCTGCAGCGGCGCACGCAATGCGTTGGTCCCCGGCGGACCTTCGATATTCTTGACATCCGCGTCCTTTGAGCGCGTGCTCTCACCCTCGCGGTAGTAGTTCAGCGCCGCCAAGGGATCGCGCCGGTCGATGGCAGCGCCGACCGACGCTCTTGCACCACCGGACGAGCCGATCACCTCACGGGGCACCGCAAGCTCCGCGATGTTGTCGTCCAGCCAGCGTGTGTAGATACCACCGCCAACGAAGTCCCCGTGCTCAACGACCTCGCGCAGCAAGGTGGCGTTCGTTTCCAGCCCGCCGATGCGAAACTCCTCCAGCGCGCGCGACAGCCGTTTGCTCGCCACGCCGAAGTCACTCGACGGCGAGTGCACGATCACCTTGGCCAATAACGAATCGAAGTTCGGGTTCGTGGAGTACCCCGGATAGCCGTAGGTGTCGACGCGGATCCCGGGCCCCGACGGCAAATGGAAGCTGTCAAGCTCGCCACCCGTTGGGCGTACGTTGCCGTCTGGGTCAATCGTTTCCGTAATGAAGCGAGCCTGAATAGCGTAGACGCGCAGGCTCGGAATCGAGGCTTGCTCCAGTTGGAGTCCTTCGAGCGTGTCGCCACCGGCGATGCGGAGCTGAGCCTGCACGAGGTCGATCCCGCTGACCTCCTCGGTCACGGTGTGTTCGACCTGGAGGCGAGCGTTCGTTTCGATGAAAAAGAAGTCGCTGTCGTTGGACTCGTCGACGAGGAACTCGAATGTGCCCAGACTGCGGAAGTTCACGGCCTGTGCGAGGCGTATGGCGGCGGCCGTGACCGCCTCACGAACCTCGGGGGTGATGCTGGGGCTGGGAGCGATCTCGACGAGCTTCTGGTGGCGGCGCTGGACGCTGCACTCGCGCTCACCAATATGACTGACTGCGCCACTGCCATCTCCCACGATCTGGACTTCAACATGACGCGCGCGAGGGATGAGGCGTTCGACATAGACGTCGTCGGAGCCAAATGCATGCCGGGCCTCGGACTGGCAGCGCTCGTGTGCCTGCGAGATCTCATCAGCGCTCTCGACGATTCGCATCCCGCGGCCGCCGCCGCCGGCGATTGCTTTGATCAGCATGGGCGCGCCCTGGGGAAGGCTTTCAAAGAACTCGCCCGCCTGCTCCGCCGTAACGGCGCCTTCGCTTCCTGGAACAACCGGCACGCTATGCGCGTGGGCCAGCGCCTTGGCCCGGGCCTTGTCGCCGAAAATCTCCAGGGCTTCCACCGACGGGCCGACGAAGCTGACGCGGGCCTCCGCACAGCGCCGGGCGAACTCGGCACTCTCGGAGAGGAAGCCATAGCCGGGGTGAACCGAATCACAGTCCGTCTCCTTGGCGGCGGCAAGCAGACCGTCGATGTCGAGGTACGAGCTAGCCCCAGAGCCGCTCAGCGCGAAGCTCTCGTCACCGCTCTGCAGGTGCAGAGAGGCGGCATCGTCCTCGGAGTACACGGCTACGGTGGGGATACCAAGCTCATGCGCAGCACGAGCGATGCGGATAGCGATCTCGCCCCGGTTAGCAATGAGAAGTTTCTCAAGAGTCATGTGATGTTCCTCACAATTCCCGATTCTAGGGTGTTTTCACTTTGATGGTCATGCCCCAGCTACGAAACGGCAGCGTGGCGCGTAGCCAATGCTCAGCGATGCAACAGGCTCCTTTGGCAAATACTCCAAGGGGTGACCCAACAGTAGTGCCCAGAAAATCTCCTGATGTCGATGTCTTCCCGGTCCGACGCCCGATAGGAAAATAGGGAGGCTGCCGCCGTGCTCGCGGACGAAGGCTCCCCGCGCGACGAGCCGGCGCGAGGGTCATCGAGTTTCCGGCCTTCGAAACCGTTAGTTACGATCCTTGACCGCCTTAGGACTTTCCCCAATATTGCGCATCCGCCGGAAACAGCGGCACCAGCGGCGTCACATCCGGTGGACCATCAAGAGTGTCTGCCGCCGCCTTCCACGTCTCATAATGCGGCATGCTTTGATGGGCCTCGAATGCAGCCTGATCGGCGTACACCTCGTAGAAATAGTAAGTGTTCTCTTCCTCGGTATCCTTGAGCACATTGAAGCGCAGGCAGCCCGGTTCCTCCCGCTCAGAACCGATAGCGTCCACCTCTATCGCAGCCAGGAACCGTTCTAGCCGATCCGGACGCACTCGAACTTTGACCCACACTCCAAACATTGTGTCTCCTTCCATAGATCCACTACGCAGACGCTACCCTGCGCGACCGTTCGTACGATCCGATGGATCGGATCCCCGCGCAGGGAGTTAGCAGTTCTGTCGAGATCAGACTAGCGAACGTGATCCGGGTCAAAGAGCGCTCCCAGTCCCCTTTTGCTAGAAGCTGGGAGCAAAATCGCGCCCACATTTCTCCCACCCTACCGAGAGCGTCGAGGGGATCCGCCCAACTACACTTCCGACAACATCCTTCAGAAAGGACATGCACTCATGACGATGCCGATGCACCGTGACGACTGGCTGGCCCTCACCCCCGAGGACCCGATCGAGCCCGAGTTGCCTATTCTTGATCCGCACCACCACCTCTGGCATCGAGGCAATAGCCGCTACCTCCTCCAAGACATCGTCGCTGACACCACCGATCATCGCGTGAAACAAACCGTCTTCATCGAATGCAGTGCTATGTACCGTGCGAGCGGACCCAACGAACTCAAGTCGGTAGGAGAAACCGAATTTGTCCAGGGCGTCGCCGCCATGAGCGCCAACGGCGGGTTTGGGAAAACCGCCGTTGCGGCCGCTATCGTCGGCACGGCGGACCTTAGTCTCGGCGCCAACGTCACTGCGGTGCTGGAAGCGCAGCTTGCGGCAAGCCCACAGCGCTTCCGGGGTGTGCGACATCGCGCCGCTTGGCCGGGAGGGGAACCAATAATCGGCGAACCCCGCAGCGCGCCACACTTGCTGCTGGAAGACAAGTTCCGTCGTGGCTTCGCGCAGCTGCGTCGCTACGGTCTCTCATTCGAGGCGTGGACTTACCACTCAAATCTCCCTGATGTTGCCGACTTGGCCGCCACCTTCCCCGAAACAACAATCATCCTCAACCATCTCGGCGGTCCCATTCTGGGAGACGATGATCCGGACACAATCTTCGCCGGCTGGAAATCTGACATTGCACTGGTCGCGGCGCACCCCAACGTCATCATGAAGCTCGGTGGGATCCAGATGGAACTCAATGGCTTCGGCTGGCATGAGCGCGACAAGCCGCCCAGCTCCGACGAGTTGATCAAGGTCAACCGACGTTGGTACGAGCATGCCATCGATGAGTTCGGCCCCGACCGCTGCATGTTCGAAAGCAACTTTCCCGTCGACCGAGCATCGTGCTCTTACACTGTGCTCTACAACCAGTTCAAGAAGCTCTGCGCCGCATTCCCGACGGCCGAGCGGATCGCGATGCTGCACGACACTGCCGCGCGAACCTACCGGCTACCGCTCGCCACGGAACTCGACGCCTAGCGCCGTTTCCGGAGGACCGATGTCAACGCTCTCCAGTCCCCAACAAGCTGCTATTGACGCGATCGATGCGGCGACCGAGGAGCTACGCACGCTCTTGTTGGCGATCCACTCCAAACCGGAGATGAGCAGGCACGTGCGGGGGCCGTCGATATCGCGTTGCGGGCTCAACATCGTCTCTCTCGGGAAGGCCAGTCACGCGGCGGGTGCACCCTGATTCGGGCTTAAGGCGCTCGACGCCATGATCTCGGCCTTCTCAGCGCTCCGACTTCAGCGTCAGCAGCTACGACCTAAGCATCGCATCCACGGCATCATCACCTACGGGGGGCTTCGCCCAACATCATTCCCGAGCGAACGGAAGTGCAATTCGTCGTCAGGGCTCCGATGCGCGAAGACCTGGACGTGCCACGCAAAAGGGTTCTGGCTTGCTTCCAAGGATCCGCCGAGAAGACCGCCTACGCGCTGGAGCCAACCTGGGCGGAATACCCCTACGAGAACCTGACTCAGAACCCGCGTCTCGCCGACGTCTACGCCGAACACTTCGAAGACCCTGATGGATAAACCTTCCCCCCGTGCCTGGGCGGCGGCACAGACATGGGCAATGTCAGCCACCTACTGCCCGGCTTGCAACCTCATTTCCGAATCCCGGCTAAGAGCGGGAACCACACCCGGCCCTCATCATCGTCGCCGCCCCGGGAGAACACGAAGCGATGCTGCGCTCGGCTAAGGCGCTCTGGACGGAAGAGTTCGTCGACTTGGACGGCGGATTCCACCAAGTTAATGGCTGGGCGTGTAATCCCAAGCCAGTGCGCCCGATTCCGATCTGGCTAGGAGGGGAAAGCAAGCAGCAAATGCGACGCGTGGGCCAATACGCCGACGGTTGGCTGGCCACAGCCCCGTCCCGCGACACGTTACGGGAGGACTTCGCCGTCGCGTAGGCTGAGGCCGAAAAAGTGGGTCGCGATCCGGCCAGCATCCAACTCGGTCTTATGGGGGCAGCCGCGCTCACACGTGACGGTCTGGAGCAGGCAGCGGAGTCACTCGTTACTCTGCGCGAGAGCGGCGTTGCCGTCACGATCGTCGGTATCGACGCTCGGCTGGACGACTACGGAGAGACGCTGCAAGAATTCGGCGAGCGATTCCTCGCAGACGCCCGCGGCTAAGGAATCAGGGTTCACAACACTTGTGACCGCTAGTCTGGAGCTCAATCGAGAGACGAATCCTATGAGCGTCACATTCCTGGACCCTGAAGCCGATCAGAGCATCGAAGTTTCGTCTTACGAGCTCTTCGCCGACACCGGCGCACCGCTCAACCTGGCGCTGATCGCCAACTCCTTCCCCGATGGCACACGCTTCATGGACAAGCTGGCCGACGTGCTCGGCGAGCTGCTACCACAGGCCACGCTACATCGCTACCAGAAACCCAACGTGCTGCCAATTACCGACGAACAATTTACGACGATCAGAGAAGACTGCGATGCTGCAATCTCCGTCTGGGGCCATTGAGGAAGCTGCACGTCCGGCACCGTGCGTGACGGAGCAATGCTCGCCAAAGCCGGATTGCCGACGGTGGCGCTAATTACTGAAGAGTTCATCCAACAAGGACTTTTCGTGGCACAAGCCGCGGGCATGCCGAACGTGCCGCGCTATGTGCTACCGCACCCCTGCTCCGGTACAGGTGAGGCGAACCTTGAACGCGTCGCCCGCGAGGCCGCCCCGGGCATCATCCTCCTGCTGAACGGGCGGCACGCGTGAACTTGCGGGCCGCACGTCACACAGCACCCGACGAAGGATCGGCACTGGAATTGTTCCACCTGCGCAATTGGACCGACGGACTTCCCGTCGTGATCCCCACCGAAGAGCGCGTAGGAACGATGCTGGCCGGAACTGACACCGATCCCGACATCGTCCTCGGCGTGATCGGCCCAGGCTGGGGCGAAGCCACCGTGGAAAAAACGGCCATCAACGCCGTCATGGCAGGCTGTCGTCCGGAGCACTTTCCCGTAGTCCTAGCCGCCGTGCGAGCAGTCTGCGAACCCGACTTCGACATCGGAGAGATGCAGCAGACGACTCACGCTCTGGGCCCCGCGATCATCGTCAACGGGCCTGCCCGCGAGGTCTGCGGCCCGATCGCGTCGGGCTGGGGTGCGCTCGGCCCCGGGCATCGCGCCAATGCCAGCATCGGCCGCGCACTGCGTTTGGTCTTGATGAACATCGGCGGCGCACAACCCGGCATCTCCGACATGGCCGTGCTGGGACAACCAGGGAAATTCACATGCTGTCTGGCGGAGGCCGAAGAGGAGAGCCCCTTCCCACCACTGCACACGTCGTTCGGCTACGCCGCAGAAGAATCCGCGGTGACGCTGGTCGGCGTCGAATCGCCGCACTCCGTAATCGCCGTAACCGACGGAGACGATCCTGAGGGAGCTGAGCGGATCTTGCGGGTCCTAGCAGCATCGATCGCAAACGCCGGAGCAAACAATACACAGTTCGGGCGCGGCGCCGTAATCGTCATGCTCAACCCGTTGCACGCGGGCATCCTGGCCAACGCTGGACTCACCCGGGAGGTCGTCTGCGAACGACTTTCGGAACTCGCCGTGACGCCCCGAGCGGTCCTACGGCAGTACGCGACCATGCGTCCCATCCCTGAGCAAGACGAGGACTGGCGAGCCTTACGTGGCCCAGAAGACATTGTGCTCGCCGTCGCGGGCGGGCCTGGCATCTATTCCGCGGTCTTCAACTCCTGGGGCGCCGGCCGGGCTGGCGGCGTCCCGGTTCACGCCGAGATCGACTTCGCCTTCTCCTGCGATCTACCGAGCGTATCATGGCAAAACTAGATCGACTTCATTCCGAACACATCTCCGTTTGTAAGCAGACTAAGGAGCAAAGACTTGGCTGAAACTCTCGCAGGGCGTACTGCGCTCATTACCGGCGGCGGTACCGGCATCGGCCGATCGACAGCGGAACAGATGGCCAAACAAGGTGCGACGGTGATCGTGGTAGGCCGACGTCGTCGCCCGCTCGACGAAGTCGTGGCCGAGATCGGTGGCACCGCTTCCGCGATCACGGCCGATCTGGCCGATCCCCGAGAAGCGGAGCGGCTAGCGAAAGAGGTCCTCACCGCGCACGGCCGGATCGATATCCTGGTCAACAACGCCGGCTTTTCCTCGAAGGTGCGCAACCCTCGCTATGCGAACGCCGAGGAGTGGCGTGCCGTGATGGACATCAACACGCTCGGGCCCATGGTCCTGACGCGTGAGCTGTTGCCGTCGATGTCGGACGCGGGCGCGGGCGATGTTGTCCTCGTCTCATCAATGGCGGCCCTGCGACCCAATGTCATGGCGGGCGTCGCCTATAGCGCGGCCAAAGCTGCCGCCCGCGCCTACATGCAGGTGCTAACAGAGGAGGTCCGTGCGGAGGGCATTCGTTGCACAACCGTCTTCCCCGGCGAAGTTGACACGCCGATTCTCGATAACCGCCCCCTCCCACCCGACAACACCGCCCGGGCCACGATGATGATGCCCGAGGACATCGCCGAGGCGATCGTTCTGGCCGTCGCCCTGCCGCGCCGCACCACGATGCTCGAGGTCACCCTGGGCGCCACGCAGCCCCGTGACATGCGCGAAGACTTCAAGGTCGCTCGCGAGAAAAGCGAGATCTAGCGTCTGAAGCACCTCTCAGGGCTAAGAGCACGAGGCCCGGGTCTATCGCGGGATAGAATGTGCAGCGGAGGGATGTCGCGCATGGCGTTGATCGAGACGCTGGACCTGGTCAAGCACTACCCGGGGGTCACCGCGCTCGACAGCCTCAGCTTCTCGGTCGAGCCAGGGAGCATCGGCCTTGTCGGCCCAAACGGCGCCGGTAAGAGCACGCTGATCAAGATCCTGCTCGGGCTTGTGCCCGCCAGCAGCGGCCGGGCTCACGTGCTCGACACGGACACGGCCTGCGATAGTATCCACATTCGCGAACTCGTCGGCTACTTACCGGAGCACGACTGCCTGCCGGGCGATCTCACAGCCTCCAACTTCGTCGTGCATATGGCGCGCATGAGCGGCATCCCCGCCTCCGCCGCGCGTGAACGCACCGCCGAGACGCTGCGACACGTGGGACTCTACGACGAGCGCTACCGCCAAATGAGCGGCTACTCCACCGGCATGAAGCAACGCGTCAAACTCGCTCAGGCACTGGTCCATGACCCACGACTTCTCTTCCTCGACGAGCCCACCAACGGCCTCGATCCCGCAGGCCGCGATGAGATGCTGGAGCTGATCCAACACACCGGAAAGGAGTTCGGGGTCTCGATCGTGATGTCCTCACATCTGCTCGGTGAGATCGAGCGGGTCTGCGAAACCCTGATCGTGATCGAAGAAGGCAAACTCATGCAGGTGGGTCGGATCTCCGACCTGACCAACATCACCAGTGTGCTCCTCGCTGAAGTCGACGAACGCGCCGAAGAGCTCGCAGAAAAACTCAGAGAGAACGGGCTGACGGCCACCGTCGATGGTCGTCAGATCGCCTTGGAGATTGGTCCGGAGCGGATCGCCGTCGCACAGGACCTCATCGTCCAAAGCAGCGTCGATCTCAATCTGTCACTGCTCCGCCTGGAACAACGACGGCGGCGCCTCGAAGATCTCTTCGAGGCCGCAACGCCTCCACGCGGAACTCGACAAGAGTCATGACCAGCGATGCGGCGACCGAGGCAGGTCCGCGCGGTGAGATCTACGACATTGGCTACCAGCCCTATGACGGCCCTCGCTTTGGACGCGCCTTCGCGATCCGATCGCTCTACCTGTTCAGCTTGCGCCATGCTTTCGGACTGGGTCGGGGTCCATTGCCGAAGGCCGTTGCCTTCGGCCTGATCATGCTGGCCTTCATCCCCGCCATCGTGCAAATCATCACGGCTGCCGTCGTCCCGATCGATGAGTTCGAGTTCATTCAGCCGCACGAGTACTACCAATTCATCCAAATCACCATGGTCCTCTTCGTGGCCGGTCTCAGCTCAGACCTGGTCGGTAACGACCGCCGCCACGGCGTGCTGACGCTCTACTTCTCGCGACCAATCCTGCGCAACGACTACGCGCTTGCCAAGCTTGCTGCCCTGGCCACCGCGATACTCGCCGTCACCCTGGTGCCGCAGATCGTAATGTTTGGCGGCAATTGGCTTGGCGCCTCGGATGCATGGCAGTGGGCTAAGTCGAACGGCGCCGACTTCGGTCCGATCATCGCGACGGGTCTGCTCATGAGCCTGATGATGGCCAGCTTCGGTATCCTCTGCGCCGCATTCGCGGAGCGGCGATCCTTCGCCGTAATAGCGATTCTAGTGTTCATGATCGTACCTTGGGCGGCCGCGCAGATCGTGACCGACGTCACCGACGCGGATCTGGCCCGCTATATGGTATTCTTCTCGCCCGCCCATGTTATGACCGGCTTCACGCTCTGGCTCTTCGACGCGCTCCCCATCGTAACCTCCCGCTCCACCCACGATGTTCCCACCGTGCTCGCTTTCGCCAACTTCTCGGGCGTGGCCTATCTCGTATTGGCCTTCATCTACACAACTTTGGCCAGCCTGATCGCGTTCACCCGTTTCCGGAGTCCGTCCTGATGGGAGGCGTCCCGGCCGACACACCTACCACTTCAATCGACGCCAGCAGCGGCAGAGAGACGACGATCCATCTGCAAAACGTGACGCGCTGGTACGGCAATGTAGTCGCCATCAACGACATCTCGTTCGACCTGCGACCCGGCATCAGTGGGATCCTTGGTCCCAACGGCGCCGGAAAATCCACGCTCTTACATCTGATCTCCGGATTCCTCCAACCCTCGTCAGGCGATGTCTCGATCTTCGGTACCTCGCCGTGGCACCACCCGGAGCTGTTCTCGCGCATCGGCCTTGTCCCGGAGAGTGAGGCGATCTACCCGTTCCTCAGCGCCTGGGAATTCACACTGCTGAGCGCGCGCCTGCACCAGCTGCCTAACCCCGAGAAGGCTGCCGCACACGCAGTACAGCGCGTGAAACTGGAGGCTGCGCAGGACCGTAAGATGGGCAGCTACTCCAAAGGCATGCGCCAGCGCGCCAAGATTGCGGCCAGTCTAGTCCACGATCCCGAGGTGCTGATCCTCGACGAGCCCTTTAACGGCACCGATCCCCGGCTACGGATCCACCTAATGGAGATGCTGCAAGAGCTGGCTACCGAGGGACGCACGATCGTGTTCTCGTCCCACATTCTGGAGGAGGTCGAACGACTCGCGGAAGAGGTCCTCGTAATCCTGGACGGCCGGCTCGCAGCGGCGGGCAACTTCCGTCAGCTCCGCCGGCTGATGACGGACCGACCCCACGTCTTCACCCTCCGCAGCAGCGACAATCGCCTCCTAGCCTCCCGACTCTTCCGCGAGCCGTTCATCACGGCCGTCGAGATCGATGACGCCGGCCTGGAGGTGCGAACGGACGACTTCAACGCTTTCACCGCCACCATCGCCTCGCTTGCACGCCGAGCGGAGGTGACTCTGCACGAACTGCGCCCGGCGGATGAGTCTCTGGAGAGCGTGTTCTCCTACCTCGTGCGACGATGACCCGCGCCCTGGTCTCACTCACGCTGCGACAACTCCTCGGGCGACGCCGAGCCCTCTTCATGGTGGCGCTCACGCTGATCCCCATGCTCATCGCGATTCTCTACCGATTCGGCGGCGATCACGTCGATCCCCCGCCGATTGAATTCGCACCTGACCTGCTCGACACATTGCTGCTCGCAATCGTTCTGCCAGTCACGGCGCTGCTCTTCGGCACCGCTGCCTTGGGGGCAGAAATCGAGGATGGCACCGCCGTCTACTTACTGACGAAACCGATCGAGCGTTGGCGCATCCTACTCGTCAAAATCGGCGTCGCGAGCACCGCAACGATCGCACTGGTGCTGCCAACAACGCTGGGCACGGCGTTGATCATTCTGGGTGGCAATGATCCACACGGCATCTCGGCTGGCTTCACACTCGCCGTCGCGGTGGGGGCAACCGCCTATTGTGCGCTCTTCGTCGCACTCAGCGTGCGCACAAGCCGCGCCTTGCTAATCGGGCTGGCCTACGTCTTCATCTGGGAAGCGATCCTACCCAGCATCTTCGACGGCACCCGCTGGGTTTCTGTGCGCCAATACATGCTGGGCTTCGCGGACCTCGTGAGCACCGCACCGAACAGTGCGCTGGAAGCGGATTTGAGCGGCATCGGCGCCGCGGTCGCTGCGGCGCTGCTGGTGGCTACTTCTGTTCTGATTGGAACCCGTTTGATCAGTCGCTTCGAGGTCGGCGAGCGACTCTAACGGTCATTGACCCTTGAACTCCGGTGAGCGTTTCTCCGCGAATGCTGCGAACCCTTCGCGTGCGTCGTCCGTGGCGAGCGCGATCTTTTGGCTAGACCACTCCAACTCCAACATCTGGTCCATCGGCAGATCCTGATTCCGGATCACCTGTCGACGCACTAGCGTCTGAGCGAGCGGCGCGGTACGCGCAACCGTGCGGGCGTATGCCAGGGTCGTCACGAGTAGGTCCTCGTCTGGCACGACCTCGTAGACAAGCCCGGCGGCCAGCGCCTCATCAGCGTTGAGTAGCTCACCCGTGTAGAGCATGTGATAGGCCACCTGCAGACTCACAATTCGCGGCAGCCAATAGGTCGTGCCGTAGTCGGTCGCGATTCCACGCTTGGCGAAGATCGTACCCATTCGAGCTGAAGCGGCCATGAAGCGGATGTCGGTACAGACAGCGATCCCAAAACCGGCACCAGCCGCCGGTCCATTGATCGCCCCGATCACAGGTACATCACAGTGTGCGAACGCCTGCACCGTTCGTGCCGACCCCCCACGTCGATCAAGCTTACGGTGGCGCGACTCATCACCCCCACTCGATGCGGGATTGTCACTCGAGAGGTCGGCCCCGGCGCAGAATGCGCGGCCCTCGCCCGTCAGAACCAGGACACGAACGTCGTCAGACTCCGATGCGTGACGCAGAAGATCCTGCAGCGCCGTCAACATCTCGTCATTGATGGCATTCATGACTTCCGGTCGGTTTAACGAGGCGAGCAGAATACCGTCCTGGTCGAGTTCCGTGCGAATGAGGTCGGTCATTTGGCAGATCCTCGGCGTTTCGAAATCAAGTGTCACGCGGGTGCACTGTCGTTGGATACGACTACTGGTCACTTGCCTAGTATGCGTCTTCACGTGTGGACCGTAACAGTGGGACGACGGTCTCAGCCGCCGCACTGATGGATTCTATATTTTGATGCTCTCCGCCCAGGGCGAGGATCGCGCCTGGCCGTCGCCATGAGAAACGCCTCAGGCGCTACAGTACGTTTGTCCGAACCACTCCCGGTCCGTTGTTGGGGGAACACCATGTTCATCGGCTACTTCACGGAGCGCCCGTACCAGGATCAGAACTCCGGATACTTTGGAGCCACCGGTCGCGATATCACAGATCTCGGTCTTTCGAACGAGGATTACGATCCGCGCCTGGGCGCCGAGTTGTACAACCGCTACCTCGACGAAAAGCTCTACGCGGAGGAGATGGGCTTTGACGGCTTAGTACTCAACGAGCACCACAGCACTCCGTTTCGCATGGGCAGTGTGATGAACGTCGAAGCCGCGATCCTGGCCCGGATCACGAAGAAGGCCAAGATCATCCTGCTCGGCAACGTGCTTCCGATCTGGGAAGACCCACTCTGGCTAGCGGAGAACTTGGCGGAGATCGACATGATCTCGCGCGGCCGCCTCGTCACCGGCTGGGTACGTGGAACCGGGCGGGAGAGCGTCGCCCATAATTCACAATCGCCCTACAACTGGGAACGTTTTCAAGAGGCACACGACTTCATCGTCAAAGCCTGGACTACCCCGGGGCCTTGGCGCTGGGAAGGCGAACACTACA
>CAZZMQ010000017.1:21608-22130 GCA_964655365.1 uncultured Dehalococcoidia bacterium
ACCGCTACGTGAACCCCTGGGCCCGACCCTATCAGGACCCGCACCCACCGATCTGGATCCCCGGCGTGCTCTCCCGAAACACAGTCGATTGGGCAGCCAAACATCGCTACCCCTACATCATGCTCGCCACCGAGATCGAGCCGACCAAAGAATCATTCGACTACTACGATCAGCAGGCGGCCGAACTCGGCTACGAATCCGGAACACAGCACCACGGCTACGTCTTCAAGGTGCACGTCGACGAGACCGAGGAGTTGGCAGATGAGGTCGGGCGTAAGTACGTCCAGGGGCCCAGCAATCCATTCTTGGAAGGCAACCAGGGCACCGTGCAGGACAACCTACAAAACCTGCCCGGCATGACCTCTCGCACCCAGCTGCTGCCCACAGTGCGAAGCTTCGCGGCGGCGGCCGCCCGCGGACGCGCTGCCGCTCCAGCGCGGGTCGGTGAAGTCCAAGCAAGCAAGGTTGCCCAGGACCGCGACGCGGCCGCAGCCCAATACGCCTCCTACCGCACACAAAAGG
>CAZZMQ010000017.1:22140-25761 GCA_964655365.1 uncultured Dehalococcoidia bacterium
GCTCGATCTTCTTCTGGGACGGCGATGGTGCGATGAGCCATGAAGACTCCATGCGCAGTTTGCGCCTGATGGGCGCAGAGGTCCTGCCTGCTGTTCGCGAGATGGCGCGAGAACTGGACCTGCGCAGCCCCTTCGAGATCGACCCCGCTACGAACGAAGTGCTCGAACTAACGCCCGCCTCCGGCAACTAACGAATCTTCAAGTTCTGGGCTTCACCAGCAACGACGCTGCTGAAACACTACGCGCACTCTAAGTGGCCCGCGGCCACATCTTCCCCTCGTCCCAGGATCGGGACCCGCCGTAGCTGTCCTCTTCGCTAGCAGGCTGTTCGTCACTGTCTGACATTCTGGCTCGGCTCTACGCCCGTCACCTACCCATCACAACTGCACAATATTCGATGTAGAGAAGCACGGGCGCTAGGTCCACGGGCTAACGCTGAGCGGTAGTATGCGGTCGATGCTATAGCCATTGCTGCCAATCTGGTCATCCAAAGGATCGAGGCCCGCTGGATTAACTCAGAGTTCCCCTCCTCAGCCGTATATTTTCGGCCAGCCGACCAAGGCCCCCCTTGCCTACTTATCGGACCGACTATTGAACAGTCAGGCACCCGCCGGGCGGATCATATTCATAGCATTCGCGATTGGTTACGCGCGACGCTCAATCAACTCAATGCGAACCTGGTCTGGCGTGCTGAGGAAGCAGATTCGGACTCCCGGTGCCGCCTCGATGGGTGGCTCGGCCAGCGTAGCTCCAAGGCTTACCAAACGGTCAATATCTTTCTCAAGATCATCGCTATCGAATCCGAAGTGCTCCAACCCGAAGTGAGCACCACTGTTCGCCACCCCCAACTGTTCGCCCGCGCGTTCATTTGAGATCATGACATTTATCCCATTCTCGCTCCGGCAGACAAGAAAACGGTCACCGAACGAACGCGTAGCATCGCTTACTATCTCGAACTTGAACGCCTCGGACCACCAGGCAGCCGATCGTTCAGGATCCGCTGACTTGAGATGCAGATGATTGATCGCGTAGGCCATGGCGGTCCTCCATTCTCTTTCCCGACGACTATTCAGGCCAACCACTCGCCATGCTCGTGGTTGATATCATGGGTTACTAACATCCATTACGCCGAACATGCCATCGCTAAGGTATCCAACTAATAGACGGCGATATCGCTATGCATGTACAACTTTTGTAGCATCCCATCCATCTACCGAATGCACGCAAAGCCTCCCGACAGAGGAGTTACACCTGACAACTTAACCGGACACCATCATGCGGCCAACGAAGAAAGGACCACCTCATAATGGCGGATGGAGTCACAGTAGCGCGGAACGCCCTGACGGCGGAACGCGCTGAGTTACAACGGCAACTCGCCAAGGTCGAACGAGCGTTACAGGCGCTCGGCGGCGCTGCCCCGGCGGCGAGCGAGCGCCGGGGCAGCCACATAGGCCGCGTCCCGCGAGGATCGCTCACAGCCGGGATCGAACAGATCCTGACCGGCCAATCGGCACCAATCCATGCGAACGAGATCTTAGACGCCCTTCGGACCAACGGGGCCGCCCCACGCGGAGCCAACGCCAAAGCCAGCCTGGTCAACGCACTCACCCGCCTGGCCAAGCAGGGCAAAGTGCGCAATACAGGACGCAACCACTGGCGCTTAGACAAAAGCACCCCGCGGAGGAAATGAAGTGAGGCGCCGCCGCCCACACGATCCTACAATCTCATCGCTTCCTCATGATCATCATCTTTGGCTGACGATCATGAGGTCCGGCGCAACTTCTTCAACGTCTTGAGCTCCCGCGGCGGATCGAGTTGCCGGCCCCGGATCGTGTTGGCCACCTCGCCAATATAGATGTCACCCCGCGAATCGACAGCGATGCCGTGGGGCGCAATAAACTCGCCCGGTCCCTCACCCTCTTCCTCGTCGCCGAACAACGCCACACGCTTGCCATTCCGGCTATAAACACTGACACGATGCCCAAGGCCAGGGGCATCGTCGACGCCGGCGATTCCGTTCAACTCGCCGATGTAAATCAAGCCATCGGCCCCTAATGTAAGTCCATCAGGGCGGTGGATGTTATTCCACATCGTGACGAACGTGCCATCCTCTCGGAAGATCTGCACACGATGGCATTCGCGATCCGCGACGTAGAGCAACCCATTCTCATCAATCGCGATGTTGTGCGGGCGGATGAATTGCCCCTCATCAATACCAGGCTCTCCCCACGTCGCCTTGTGCTCACCTTTTGGACTGAAGCGGTGGATGCAAGAATTACCGTAGCCATCCGTGATGAAGAGATCACCACTGAGCGGTGAGACGGCGCAGTGCGTCGGCCGGTTGAACGGCTGCCCACTCCAACGTGGCGCCGGTGCATTGGCCTCGCCGATCGTCTGTAAGAGATCACCCTCTGGGCTCCAAAGAGTGATCGTATGTGTGCCATCGTCCGCGCAGTAGAGTGTGCTGTCAGGTGCAATCCAGATCCCGTGCGTACGATCTGAGAAGTGGCCCGCGCCAAAAGAACGGATCCAACTGCCGTCGGGACGGAGCACCATCACCGGGTGTTCCGTATTGCGGGTCATAAGATAGACCGTATCGTCGGCACCCACGGCGACACCGGGTGTCTCAACCAGCGTGATCCCGTCCGGCAGCTGTTCCCACTCGCCGAGCGCCTCGTACTGCATCGAGCCCCCGCCAAGATTGGCGTTCGTCTCGTTGGTCATGCCTCACCTCCAAATCGAGACGCAGGATAGCGCCATAGGAGAGAGAATGAGAGCTGACAGTTAGACTCCCCGGCCTAATAACACCGTTGCACCGTGGGGAGAGAACCCAGTGAAATTCGGCCTGCTCTACGAAATGCAAATTCCGCCACCGTGGTCCGAGGGACACGAAGCCCGAACCTATGCGGAAGCGATGGAGCAGATCGTACTCGCCGACGAACTGGGCTGGGACTACGTCTGGGCCGTAGAACATCACATGCTGCCGGGCTGGTCGCATAGCTCCGCGCCAGAGGTCTTCTTCGGCGCGCTGAGCCAACGCACGACGCAGATCCGCATTGGCCACGGCATCGCGCTCCTACCGAAGAACTTCAACCACCCCGTGCGAGTTGCCGAGCGGACCGCAGTGCTGGACATTCTCAGTGGTGGCCGTGTCGATGTCGGCACCGGACGCGCCGTCACGCTCCAAGAGCTGGACGGTTTCCAGGTCGAACCTGACGAAACACTGGCTCAGTGGGCGGAGGGCATCGAGATTGTGAAACGGTCCTGGCGCGACGAGCCCTTGAGCTTCGACGGCCAGTACTACCAAATCCCGGAGCGCCACGTGGTTCCCAAGCCACTGCAGAAGCCGCATCCGCCGCTGTGGCTAGCGGGTACCAATCCCGAAACGTTCACCAAGGCTGGTCGCCATGGCCTCGGGCTGCTGGGTTTTGTCACCGCTACGCCAGATGAGGTAGAACCTCGCGTTGCCGCCTACCGAGCAGGCATCGCCGAATCCGTACCGATCGGCGACGTCATCAATGATCAAGTGGCGATCCTAATGCAAACTTATTGCGCCGAGACAAACGCGGAGGCGCTGGCCGTCCTGGCCGCGTACGCCAAGGTGGACGGGGGAGACTTTGG
>CAZZMQ010000017.1:25771-34908 GCA_964655365.1 uncultured Dehalococcoidia bacterium
GTCGCGGAGCCCGCCGTCACGCGTGCGGCCGAGCTCGCCGCCGAGTTGTTCCTGCCCTGGGCCGAGTCCGGAGCGACGAAGAAAGCCACCTCGTACCAGTACCTAACGGAACAATCCCGGACTGGGGCCGGAGCGCCAGATTCCGTTGCCGAACGTGCCCACAAAGGCGTGCTGGCGATCGGAACGCCGGATGGGATCGTCGAGACAATCCGTCGCTACGAGAGCATGGGCGTGGATCAGGTGATGACCTGGGTGCAATTCGGTGGTCTGCCGCATGACAAGATCATGGAGAGCATGCGCCTGATGGGTGAGCAGGTACTGCCCAAACTACAGCGCAACTCAGACCCTTCGAACGCCGCGACCGGATAGACAACTGTGCTCCCGCTCGCGTCATCGAGATCAGTCGCGAGGGCGCGAACCTTACGATGGCCGAAGAAAACGACCACTGTCCCGCCCGCACGAAGGTCATCGACTCCAGGCACCCGATCAACGTATCGACCGATGCAGATGCAGATGCCTGTATTACAAGACCAAAGGACCGCGAGCCTAGTGGATCCCCTATTTGGATCCCCTACTCAGGTTCCTGATCCTTAGGCGTTCTGGCACCTAAATCTCGAGAAAGAAACGACTTCTCCGCAAGAACCGAGCTTTGGTCTCCACGGCCACGCGCCGAGAGCGCCCCGACTGATACTATCCGCACCTGGGTACGGGCGCTCAGTCCCACGTCAAGGGATGCCTCAAGTGGTGAGCATGGCAGGAAGTGCAGCGTGGCGCAGAATTCGCAGGCAGCCCCCCACGCAGCCAAGATTGGGCACCTGGTCTCCCTCGCAAATTTCGCCCGTCAATTCGGCGCTCCCTTCTGGCGCCTCAACGGCAGTGGCATCCGGCGTCGTGACCTCTACCCCGCCGATTTCGCCTCCGTACGACGCGTATTGAACACTTGAGAAGATTTCAGCGTGGTCGGTGGCCGCGTCTACGAATCAGCCGGCATCCGGGGGAACGGCCGACAAGCATACTAGTGCAGGTGCCGTCCACCGACCGCCCAATCCAGACCGACCCGCCGAACTAGATCGTCAGTACACATCTGCTATCAGCGGACTTATTCCATTATGGAAACCCAATAAGAATCAACGTACGACGGTCGCTTCGCTGGGGTAAAGGCTATAGTGTTCAAGCAGTAGAGCAACTCGACTGAGGAGGCTGAGCGCTATGAATAAGACCGAAATGGCCGCGAAGCTCGCAGGACAAACTGACCTGACCCAGGCGAAAGCGTTGGAGGTTGTTGAAGCCATCTTCAGCACGGACGCCGGGCGAGGCATCATCGCTGTCGAACTGGACGCCGATCGTGAGGTCTCGATTGCTGGCTTCGGCAAGTTCGAAACACGCCACCGGGCCGCTCGAACCGGCCGCAACCCAGCCACTGGGGCCACGTTACCGATTCCAGCCAAGAAAGTCCCCGCCTTCAAGGCCGCGAAGGGCCTGAAGGACCGCGTCGAGGTCTAAAACCGCAGATTGCCCACGTTAGCAGCGGTGTTTCATTCGTCGGTATGGACCATCCAATCAAGCCTATTAAGTTCGCGAAGATCCATGGAGCTAGCGCACCGGCCGATCCGGATGCTCCTCCTCAATCTCCCGCTTTAGACATCGCGAGGCCACCCTCGTAGCTGCTGCGTGCTCTAGCATCCTCCCGGACGGGAGAAACACACGATGGCCGCGGCACTCGATGGCATGCGAATCTTGGACATGACCCAGTACGAGGCTGGTACATCCAGCACACAAATGCTGGCCTGGCTGGGGGCCGAAGTTGTCAAGGTCGAGCCACCCAGTGGAGACCCTGGCCGCAAGGGCTTCACTGCCCGCGTAGACGTCTCGCAGTATTTCCTCAATTACAACGCGAATAAACGCAGTATCGTACTCGATTTAAAACAGAGTCGCGGGCGGGACATATTCCTCGACCTCGTGCCTCACTTCGATGTGTTTGTTGAGAATTACGGGCCCGGCGTGATCGAGAGCCTGGACATCGGCTACGACGTCGTGCGCGAGCGCAACCCCGCAATCATCTACACGCGCATCAAGGGCTATGGGTTGGACGGCCCGTACAGTGGCTACAAATGCTTTGATCCGTTGGCACAGGCTGCAAGCGGCGCAGTTTCTATCACAGGCGAGGCCGACGGCCCGCCGATCAAACCCGGTCCTACAGTGGCCGACACCGGGACTGGAATGCAAACCGCGCTTGCCATCACAGCCGCGTGGGCGCAACGTCAGCAGACTGGCAAAGGCCAGTTCATCGAACTGTCGATGCAAGAAGTCATGACGATGTTCATGCGCACGACAGGGGTGACCGCCTGGGCAAAGACTCCCGTCGGACGCCGCAAACATCAGGCAGGCGCGCCAGGCGGAATCTACCCGTGCGCCGGAGGCGGCGAGAACGACTATCTCTTCCTACTCGTCGTAACCACGAGGATGTGGGACCAACTCTGCATCGCAATCGGACGTGACGATCTTCTCGTCGACCCACGCTTCCTGAGCGAGCGCCTGCGTCGCGAGAACCGCGATGTGCTGGATACGGAAATCAGCGCCTGGACTTCACAACATGAAAAACATGAGGCGATGCGAATCCTCAGCGAGTCGGGCGTGCCAGCGAGCGGCATCTTCGACACAATGGACGTCTTCAACGACCCACACCTCGCCGCCCGCGACTTCATTAAGCAGATCGATCATCCTGTAGAGGGCGAGATCACTTTAATGAAATCGCCGATCCGAATGTCTGAATCCGAAGTGCCTCTGCAGGCAGCACCCCTTTTGGGGGCCGACAGTCAGGATGTCCTGCAAACGGAGCTAGGGCTGAGCGAGACCGAATTAGTCGCGCTCAGCGAAGCGGGCGTGGTGCACTTCGCGCCCGGGGTAGCGTTTAAGGCATCGGTCGAACGATAGACGCACACTCAACGAACAACGGAGCGGCCAGAGATAGGAAAGACGGATGACGACGACAAACGACACGATGACGGGATCCCAGTTGCTGGCGCGAAGCCTCAAGCAGCAGGGCGTCGACTACATGTTTGGTGTGGTGGGGTTCCCCGTCTCGCAGTTAGCGAGCGACGCCCAACAGGCCGGCATCACCTACATCGGCATGCGCAACGAGCAATCAGCCTCCTACGCCGCCCAGGCCGCCGGTTATCTAACTGGGCGGCCGCAGGGCTGCATCGTCGTTTCCGGTCCCGGTGTTGTACATGCCCTCGCCGGGTTAGCCAACGCCCAACAGAATTGCTGGCCAATGATTCTGATCGGGGGCGCGTCCGCCATCAGCCAGAACGGTATGGGCGCCTTCCAAGAGGAACGGCAGGTCCACATCGCAACGCCGTTCTGCAAGTACGCACATGCCATCGAACACGAGAATCGTATTCCCTACTACGTCGAGCAAGCCGTCCGATATTCGCTCTACGGTCGTCCGGGCGCAGCCTATCTCGATCTACCCGACGACGTCCTCACCGCCGAGATCGAGCTGGCCAACGTGCAGGACGTGCAGACCGTCCCAGACCCGCCGCGCCCGACAGTGGCCAACTCCGATGTCGACGCCGCGCTGGCGACGCTTAAGTCGGCCGAGAATCCACTCGTCATCGTAGGTAAGGGCATGGCTTGGGCACGCGCCGAGAATGAGGTGCGCGAGTTCATAGAAAAGACCCAGCTCCCCTTCCTGCCCACACCCATGGGTAAGGGCGTAGTGCCAGATGATCATCCGCTGTCGGTCTCGCCAGCTCGCACGACCGCTCTACAAAACGCTGACGTAATCTTCCTAATGGGGGCCCGGCTCAACTGGATCCTCCACTTCGGCAAGGCGCCACGCTACCGCGAGGACGTGAAGGTGATCCAGCTGGACAACGTGGCCGAGGAGATTGGCACCAACGTTCCGGCCGAGGTGGGACTCGTGGGCGATGGCCAGGCCGTGATGACACAGGTCAACGCTGCGCTTGAGGCGGAGCCCTGGCAGTACCCAGAGGAAACACCCTGGCGTAACACGCTCGACACGCAAGCCGAGAAGAACGTGGAAATCAGCGCCTCGATGATGGCCGACGACAGCACGCCGATGAATTACTACCGCGTGCTGAAGGACGTCCGCGACGCGATGCCTCGCGACGCGATCATCATCGGCGAGGGCGCCAACACCATGGACATCGGGCGCACGGTCCTGGACAACTACGAGCCCCGGCAGCGCTTGGACGCCGGCACCTACGGCACGATGGGCATCGGGCTCGGCTTCGCCGTGGCGGCGGCGGTGACCAATCCGGAACAGCGCACAGTGGCGGTGCAAGGTGACGCCGCCTTCGGCTTTAGCGGCATGGAAGTGGAGACCGCCTGTCGGTACAATCTGCCGCTGACCGTCGTGGTGATCAACAACAACGGGATCGGCGGCGGCATCGCCGAGATGCCCAAGGATCGCCCGCCGCCGCCCAGCGTGTACCTGCCCGAGGCACGCTACGAGAAGGTGATGGAAGCCTTCGGCGGCCGGACCTACTACGTCGAAAACCCCAACGACCTGTTACCAGCCCTCGCGGAAGCCAACGAGGGTGAGGGGCCAGCACTGGTTCACATCCGGATTGACCCGCGGGCCGGCCGCAAGCCGCAGAAATACGGCTGGCACACAGGCTGAACCCAGGCACGTCGCGACCTCCACGAGCCTCAGCACGTGGAGGTCGCTCGCGCGCATACTCCAGCAAAACCGAATCCGTGGTCTTGCCGCTCACAATTAGCTTGAGCAATGGCCGACAGAAGACACAGCAATTGATCCAACAGAGGGGGAGCGAAAATGGCGATGAAGACTCGCGCAGCGATCAAGGCGCAGCACGGGGTCCCGATGCTGGTCGAGGAAATTGAACTCGACGACCCGAGCGACGACGAGGTTCTGGTCAAGCTGTTCGCGACCGGGATCTGTCACTCCCAGCTGCACCAGCTGCACGACCCGCTCTCGCCCATGCCACTGCTTTTAGGGCATGAGGGCACGGGTGTTGTGCTTAAAGCTGGCTCCAACGTCTCGCATGTGGGCGAAGGGGATCGCGTTATGATTCAGTTCGTGCCACGAGACTTGCCCGAGGGCGAAACCGCGCCCGCGCGCACCAAGTTCCGATGGCAGGGTGAAGAACACGATGCGGGCGTCTACACCTGGGCCGAGCATGCGCTGCTGAACGAGCAGATGGTGGTCCCGCTGCCCGACGACGTACCCACCGATGTGACCGCGATCATCGGCTGCGCCGTCATCACCGGCGCCGGCGCCGCCCTTTACACCGCCAACGTCCAGCCTGGACAATCCGTCGCCGTGTTCGGCGTGGGGGGCGTGGGAACGAACATCCTGGCCGGGGCCAAGATCGCGGGAGCCGACCCGATCATTGCCGTCGACCTGGTCGAAGGAAAGCTCGGCTACGCCAAGGAAATCGGTGCGACGCACATCGTAAACGCCTCCGACGTCGACGCACCGGAGGCGATCAAGGAGCTGACAGACGGTGGCGTCGACTTCGCTTTCGACGCCATCGGTGTGGAGGCGGCGGTACAGCAAGCACTGCAGAGCGTGAAGTCAGGAGTGCTCGGCGTACGGCGCGGAGGCACCGCCGTGATTGTCGGAATCGGCCAGGGCGACGTGACACTGCCACGGTTGTTCCCGATCGGCGAGCGATCGTTGATCGGCTCCATGGGTGGCTCAGCGCGACCCACGGAGTCTATGCCACGCTACGTGCAGTTGTACAAGGACGGCGAACTACCGCTCGACCAGTTCATTTCCAAGCGCTACGAAAACCTGGATGAGATCAACGAAGGCGTTCGAGCGCTCGAAGAGGGCGAGATCGAGGGGCGTTCGATCATCATCTACGACCAGCCCTAGACGGCTGGCCAACTAAAGTCCTCACCTAAACACCGAGGATGGTCACCGCATAGTTCCGCTAACACGGAGAATCCCCGATGCCCCTCAGAGTCATCAACGTAGCAAGACCGCTAGCTGACCCAACCATCTTCGACGGCGCCGGCATCGACTTGGTCGAACAGCAGGTTGGAGCGCAGACCGCAAAGTCGGACTACGTCGATCTGCTGAGAGACGCGGACGGCGCGATGATTGGGGTGCTGCCACTGACCGACGCCGAGGTGCTCGAAGCCTGCCCCAAGCTCAAGGTAGTGAGCCGGGCAGGAGTCGGGGTCGACTCGATCGATCTTCCCGTTGCGACGCGCCTCGGTGTGCTCGCCTGCAACACACCGGGCATCAACACCACGGAGGTCGCGGACCACGCGATGGCTCTGCTGCTGGCATCGACCCGACTGATTCGCGAGTTCGACTCGGCGATCAAAGGGGGTCGCTGGAGCACGGCCCCGCGGGACATATATGCGCTGGCGCCGGGTCTCAAACGAATCGCAGGAAGCACCGTGGGAATCGTGGGTCTCGGCGCGATCGGGCGAGCGTTCGCGACGCGCGTCCGGGGATTCGGTCCCTTCCGCATGGTTGCCTACGATCCCTATGTACCGCAGACGGACGCCGATCTCTATGGCGTGGAGCTGGTCTCGCTCGACGAACTGCTGACCGAGTCCGACTTCATCACGGTCCACACGCCCGCAACCGATGAGACACATCACCTCTTCAGCAGCGATTCATTCAAGCGGATGAAGCCGTCCGCCATCCTGATCAACTGTGCACGTGGTCCGATCGTCGATGCAGAGGCGCTACACGTTGCGCTGACATCGGGTGAGATCGGAGCCGCGGCGCTCGATGTGACCGAACAGGAACCGATCGCTGTCGAAGATCCGTTGCTGACGCTCGACAACCTCATCCTCACACCCCACATCGCGGGCGGCTCGCCGATCACCGCCGTAGAGGGTACTCGCCGCCAGGCGGAGAACGTGCTGATGGTCCTGACCGGCCAAAAGCCGCACCACATCGCCAACCCGGAGGTGATCAAGACGATCGCAATCATGCGCGCCGGCGATGAGGGCCGTTGGACGGGCATCCCGGACTTCTCGACGGAACTCCAGCTCTAGCGCTCCCACCACAGTCAACCCCGTCGTTGTATCCTACGCACCGTTACGCAACGGGTTGTAGACTCGGGCGATCAGCCGAGACGAGCCAACGGATCTCCTCGCAGATCTCCGAATCCGGTGGGGTGATCAGATGGGCGCGCTCCAATGTACGGCAGGCGGGAACGGTGAAACCCTTGTCCGTAACGAGGGCGAGCGGCACCACTTCATAGACGCCTGATATATAAACTGCTCGGTCCCGGACGGTTACCTTCCCTCTATCGTCGATGCCACGCCTTGTCGCAGGCTGCCCTGGACTGGGAACCCGCTCGGGTCCCGCGCTAGGATGGTTGCGTTCGGACGGACTGGCACGGTCGGGAGATTCTACGTGAGCGCACTTGAGGAACTTCGCATCCTAGACATGACCCAGTACGAGGCGGGGACTTCCTGCACGCAGGCACTGGCCTGGCTGGGGGCCGACGTGGTTAAGGTCGAACCGCCTGGTTACGGTGACCCAGGGCGCCGTACTCGCCAGGGCCAGGGAAACTCGCCTTACTTCATCAACTGGCACAGCAACAAGAGCAGCATCGTGCTCGATCAGAGCAAGCCGCGCGGGCGCGAGATCCTGCTCGCCATGGCGCCGCACTACGACGTCTTCGTTGAGAATTACGGCCCTGGCGTCGTAGAGAAACTTGACATCAACTACGAGGTCATGAAGGCCGCCAACCCCAGCATCATCTTCGCTCGGCTGAAAGGCTTCGGCACCAGCGGTCCATACGCGGACTACAAGTGCTTCGACATGGTCGCCCAGGCCGCGGCCGGTGCTTTCTCTGTGACGGGAGAGCCCGAAGGACCACCCATGCTGCCCGGCCCCACCACAGGCGACGCCGGCACCGGTGTCCAGCTCGCGCTCGCAATCACCGCCGCCTATGTGCAGAAACAGCGCACTGGCGAGGGACAGCTAATCGAGATATCGATGCAGGAGGCGATGACCTACTTCATGCGCACCCGCATCGCCAACGGAGCCGAGTGGGGTAACGCTGCCAGCCCGCGCATGGGCAACGGCAGCACCGCGCCGGTCAACCTCTATCCCTGCAAGCCGTTTGGACCCAACGACTACGCTTTCATCATGGTAGTAACTACGCGGATGTGGGACACGCTCTGTATCGCAATCGAACGGCCCGATCTCGCCATCGACTCGCGCTTCAAAACGGGCCAGGCCCGGCTGGAGAACTCCGAAGCGCTCTACGAAGAACTCGCCAAGTGGACAAGCAAACACACCAAGGATGAGGTGATGCAGTTGCTGGGGGAAAAAGGCGTACCATGCAGCGCCAACTTCGACACGAAGGACCTGTTCGCAAACGAACATCTCAACTCGCGTGGATTCATCCACACGCTGGATCATCCCGAACACGGCGAGATTAAACTCTTGGGCTTCGCTCCTCGCCTTTCCAACAGCCAGGTGCCGCTGGAACGGGCGCCACTGATGGGAGAGCACAGCGACGAAATCCTCACGACAGACCTAGGCCTCGACCCCAGCGAGCTCGTCGAGTTACGCGAAAGCGGTGTCCTTTCGTAGCCCCATCCAAGGGCTGTTCCGCCGCCTGCCGCCCTCGTTTAGCGAGCTGCCACGGGGAAAGAACTCGAGCTCAAGTCCGGCCAGGTTGAAGAAGTAGATCGATATCCCCGGTAGCCACTCGTGGAAGACCGGAGTCTTCGCGCTTGTACCGCCACCTCAAAGAGCCCGAAAGATATTCCCCGGTCGGCTAACAGACTCGATAGCGAAGCCTCACACTTACTGGCCCTCAAACTGGGGCTCACGCTTCTCGACGAAGGAACGCACGCCCTCCACGCGGTCTTGCGACAGCCCAACCACCCCGACCGTGCCTGCCGACCAATCGACGGCAGTCTCAAAATCCATGTATTGCGTGCGCGATGCCAGGTGTTTGGCCAATTTGACGCCGATTGGCGGCGCCATCTCAACGGCCTCGGCCAACTCCATCGTCTTCGCCTCCAATTCCTCCGGCTCCACCAAATAATTGGTCAGCCCGGCCTCATGCGCCTCCTCGGCCGCCATGAAACGGCCGGTCGTCATCAACTCGATCGCCTTCATCCAGCCGCTCGCGCGCGGAATGCTCAAGAAGCCCCCC
>CAZZMQ010000018.1:0-16484 GCA_964655365.1 uncultured Dehalococcoidia bacterium
GCAGGATTCGCAAGGTCGAACCGCTACGTCGCGCGCTAGCGGACGGGGTCCAAGCGTACGTCACTGGCCAGCGCAAGGACCAAAGCCCGGGTACGCGCGCAACCGTCCCTGTCGTCCAACTCGACCCGGGCTTCTCGATCGACCCGGACCGACCGATCGTTAAGTGGAACCCGCTGGCCAACTGGAGTTCCGCCCAGGTCTGGCAGTACATCTTGGAGCAACGGGTCCCCTACAACCCCCTACACAACAGCGGCTTCAAATCGATCGGCTGCGCGCCCTGCACGCGTGTAACGAACCCCGGCGAACATGAGCGAGCCGGGCGGTGGTGGTGGGAGGAGGCAACAAAACGAGAGTGCGGCCTGCACATGATCAATCTCGACGACTGACCGTCTCCCGCCCTAGAGGGCCAGCAACAGCACCGGCAGCAAGACGATCGAGGCCAAGAACCCGCCCAGATGGCGTCGATCCTGGCTGACCCAGGCCGCGCTGCCGTTGACCGCAACCGCATAGGGTCGATAGAGGAACGTCAGCACGAACAGCGCGAGCGCCGTCGCGAAGGCGGCCACCGTGAAGACGATCGTGCTGCCCGCGCCACTCTCCAGAATCGAGGCGGCGAAGAGCGTGTCGGCCAGCGTCGTGATGTTGGCGCCCAGCACATACGGGATCACGGCCCACCGGCCGATCAATCCCTGGCGCGCGAGTGGCACGATCAAGGTCAGGGAAACCGCGACCGACAGCGTCAGCAGGGTAACCAGCGCGCCCAGGCCAAACATCGCCCAGCGTGTCTTGAGCCCGCCCCCGAACCAATTCTGCCATTGCGCCAGCCGGCCGCTGGCAGACTCTAGACTCGGCAAGATGCGATCGAACAGGCGCAGCGCGGCCAGGATCACGAAAAGTCCGACGACGAAAAGTACGAGGTCGGGCAGGCCATCGCGCAGTGGTTCGACCAGGAGATCGAAGCCGTCCTCGGTGAACGTCGCTAGCGGCCCAATCGCGCCCGGGCTGACGCCATCGAACCAGCCCTGGTCCAGCGCGAACCAGCCCAACAGGCCGACTGGAATGTACGTAGTCAGCGTCACGATCAGCGCGACGATGCCCACATAGACGCCGTCGGCCAGACGCCGGCCACGCAGATAGGAGACAAAGCCCACGATCAACACAATCAACGACGCGCCCAGACGCGAGCCGATGATCTCCGCGAACGCCTCCACCTCGCTCAGGACCCCCGCGTCCTCCAGCGCCAGCGCCGTCGCTGCGATCGGCGATCCGCTCAACACAACGTAGGAGCCAAGCCAGCCCAGGCCAACCAGGTTGAGCGGCCCCGACGCGTCGAGGTCGTCCAGCAGGCCTGCCAGGCCGGACGCGCTCAGCACCAGCAATCGCAGCGCGAACATGAAGGTGAGCAGCGCGATCGGCGTCGCGACGAATCGCAGCACCAGTGGAACACGGGGACCCAAGCTCAGTGCGCCCACGCCCTGTCCAAGCTGTCGGAACCGCCGTTTCCGCAGGCTCGACGGCGCGCAGCCTGGTCGGATCAGGTCGCGTGCGCCTTGGCCCATTGTTGCTCGCTTGATCCGTGCCAACGACGGCTGGGAGTGAAGTACCTCGTCGATCGAGTAAAAGTATACTAATCCAGTGCAGATAGTTCAGATTCGGCACAGCATCTGGATCAACCCATCAGGCGGTGACGAACGAAATGCGTTCGAGCCCAGCACGACGAGGTGAACCGAACCTTAGGAATGGCAATCGAAGGGTGGCAACCTAGCAACCTAGTCCGACGCGATCGCCGCAAGCAGGACTGTGCGCAGGAGACGCGCGTCGATCTGACCCTCGGCCAGCTCTCGGCCGTCGTACGCGACAACCGGAACTCGGTCGCCGTAGCGCTCCAGCAGCGTCGCATCCTGGTCGACGTCTCGTGCCCCTAGATCGAAGCCCAGCGGTGCGCGCAGCGCGATGAGCGCTGCTTCGGTCTTCTCACAGAGCGAACAATCGACGCGGGTATAGAGCACAACCTCGGGTCGAGCGGCGGGTGAAGTCTCGTGGTGGGTGAGAGTCATGCGCTCGCCTAACGGCGGCGGCGGCCGCGGCGCGCTTGGCCGGGCTGTCGCATCTTCGTGGCGCGGCGTTCGGCGCGGCGGTTGCGGCCCTCTTGGCGGGCCTCGTCGCGTGTCTGCTCGCTTTCGCTATCGAACGAACCGACCGGAGCTTGGGGATTGCGATGCAGATAGAACGCCATCCAGACTGCCGCCAGCGCGGTCAGGATCGCCAGCAGTTGTGGCACGGAGAGCCCGCTCACGATGTCTTGTTCGTCGGTCCGCAGCAAGGCCAAGAGACCGCGGATCAGCGCGTAGCCCAGCACGTAGGTGATGAACACCCAACCGTGTCGCACCGGTCCGCGCAGGCCGGGCAGCGGCAGGCGCCCACGCGCCCAGATAAATAAGAGACCGCCCAGCAAGATCAGATCGAGCAGGGGCTCGTAGCCGCCCGCTACGGGATGCACCGCCAGCGGCACCTCGCCCACTTGGCCGATCTCACCGCGATGCCAAAGTGCCGCGGCCGGCGCTTCGCCGTCGGCTAGAACACCCCAGGGTCCATCGGTGTTGGGATTCGTGTAACGAAAGGCCCAGGGCAGATCGCTGGCCTTGGCGAAATGCTCCCCATTGATGAAGTCGCCAACACGGCCAATCGCCTGGCCCAACAGCATGCCTGGCGCGGCGGCGTCCAGCCCCATCCAGACGGGGAAGCCCTTGCGAAAGAAAGTTACGTATAAGAAGCCACCCAGGGCACCGCCGATCATTGCCCCGTAGACTGAGATGCCACCATCGGTCAGCGTGAAGATGTCGCCCACGTTGTTGATCTGGTCGGTATGCTCCAGCACCCAGAGCAAGCGGGCGCCAACGATCCCGGATGGGACCGCGACAAGCGCGACCGACATGCCATCATCTTCACTGACCCCAATACGACGGATGAAACGGAGCGCGAGCCAGACTCCGGCCGCGATCCCGACCGCGGTGAAGAACCCGTGCCAGGTCAGCGAGAAACTGCCACCGAACAACTCGGGGTTGATGTTTATATCGATAGTGGCGATCAGATCCAGAATCATTCCTCAACCTCTGCCGGCGGCGCATCGCGGGCGCCGAGTTCGCGGGCGAAAGCACCCATCTCACGATGCAGGTTCACGCCATGCCCTGCCAATCCGGCAAGGTAAGTACGCTCGCCCGTGACGCGGGCCCAAATCCGCCGGCGGGGCACCAGCAACACAATGATCAAGCCCAGGATGCCACCGATGATCGCTCCCCACACGACCCAGGCTCCTGGATCACGGCGCACGGTCAAACCCGTGAACTCGCGTGGACCCAAGAACAAATACTCGTAGTTGCCAATCACGAGTGCCTCACCGGGATCGAGATCCACGCGCGCCGTGCCACTACCCAAGCCAAGCCCTAACCGCGGCGGACGTAGATCTTCACCACTCGCCAGAACTCCCGCCTCGCGAGTCAATCGCACGTTCTCGCCGCCACGCGCTTCGAAGGTGCCAGCAGTTCGGCCTCGACCGAAACGCTCGACCAGGATCAGAGCATCGCCCATTGCCCCTGGCACATCCGGCTCGTTGCGAAAGAAAACCGACTCAGATCCCGCATAAGTCAAGTCGACCGCACCAATCGTCTGTGTCTCACCCGGATCGAGCCGGCCCCATTGCGAACGGTCGAATGCTTGGCCGACATACTCCAACTCCACGCCCTGCACGACAACTCGCTCGCCAGGCTGCAGAAAACCGCTCAGTGACTGGGCGTCCGCGGCGCCATCCATACCTGCATCGCCTCCACCGAAATAGAAGAACTGGCGCGCACCTTCCTGCTCAGCGAAACCTACAGTCAAGGTTAGGTCAGCCGAGACTGGGATAGCCCCCACGCGCGCATCAGGGAGATCGGTGCGCGTGGCCAGAGGTACGACGATATCGGCGAAGGCTTCGCCGCCGGCGCCGTCGGCGAGCCGGACGCGCGGCGATACCGGCGGGTCCTCATTCAGCCGAAGCTGCGCTGGCTGCAGTGCGTGCGCAGCAACATCGTCCGCAGCGAACGGCACCACAGCATAGTGAAACTCCACATCGTCGTCCGGCGAGCTGACCAGAATTAGCGCCAGACTGACCTCTCGGTCTATCGAAATCAGTTGGTAGCCCGAGTCCTCCAAACCGTCAACCGCAAAGGCTGGTGGCACCACTTCCTCGCTGATAAGAGCACCAGTCTGGCCGTTCGTAATCCGCACGCGCGGGCCGAAGATCTGCTCGTCGAGCATGAGAGTCTCGGAATAGACCACTAGCCCATCGCGCACGTCACGGACCTGCAAGGCGGCGCCGTTTTCGTAATAAGCCGCTTGATGCAAACGCCAACCATCGAAGCTGATCGGCCCATTGACGGTCACATCGCCCGCCGCCAACTCATAGCCCTGTGAGGTCACCCGCACGGCGCTACGAAAATCGAGCGCCTGACCGTCCGCGGCGAAGTTGGCGCTGGCGTCGTCGACGATAACCTGGATTTGCTGCCGCTCTCCCGCTGTTGCGAAAAGCGGCCGACTTTCCCCCTCCCCAATCCAGAACTGGATCTCCTCGGCGCCCACCTTTGTGATTACTGTCCCGAGCACAAGCGCGACGAGCCCCGCATGGCTGAGGAAGGTGCCAAGTTGCGCCCAGCCAAAGCGATCGGCGAAGAAGTAAACCGCACCGTCCCGCTCTTCACGCTGAACTCGATACCGCCTTCTACGCAGCCCTTGTTCAACGGCCTCCGCGTCGGCCACCTCGAAGTCGAGCCGGTGACGCGCCCGTTCAAAATAGGCGTCGTTTACGCGGCGCTGTGGCCGTCGCACCGTGCGCCAGATCGGCGCGAAGCGGCTGACGGTGCAGGTAGTGATGGAAAGCGCCAGGATCACGACGAGCGCAAACCAGTAGGGCTGATTGAAGAGATTAAAAACACCGCCGTGTGCATCGTAGAACCATGGGAATTCGGCCAGGACGTCGGTCACCGGCCCCCAGGTACCTCGTTGCAATTCAACGTGCTCTTCGATCCGCTCGGCGGAGTTCGTGAACTGAGCCGGCACTTGTGGAATCACGACACTGATAAACGACATTAGAGCCGTCATAGCGATCAGGGCGATGGCGGTTTTGACTGAGGTCAGCTTCTTCCAGACCCAGTAGACAGGGTCCGGCATATCCCGGCGATTCAGACGCCTGCGGGCGCGAGATTCGACCGCCGCCATGTTCAGACTCTCCACTTGCGAGGCTGATCGGCCGCTTCCGCCCGCGGGCGCGGGCGGATCTTATGGATATAGCCTACCGAACCGCCGCCAGTACGCCCCAGTGCCAGAGCACACCTTGCATCGTGATTCCCTTCGCACGCAACACTAGGAACCGTCTTCGGGCCCGAAGCCAAAGGCCTCCGAATAGAGCGCCCGCGCCCGCGGGGGGGGGAGCCCTTCGCCCAGATATCCTTCGTTCACCCTGATCTCGAAGTGGAGATGCAAATCGGTGCCAGGCGCGATGATCGCTTCTAGTTGCCCTGACTCACCGACGAAGCCAATCACGCGCCCCGCCCGCACCACGTCGCCCAGTTGGAGCCCAGCAGCGACGGCGCTGAGGTGAGCGTAGCGCGTTACGACGCCCGCTCCATGGTCAATCCAGACCTGCCGCCCGCGTAATCGATCTAAATACTGCGCGCGTATCTCAGGGTTCAGTGTCGCGACACTAGGATCGGTCGCCTCCTCGAATTGAGCCACTGTGATCTCGGTATAGATCTGATCCACACGGACCACAGTCCCAGCTTTAGCCGCGAGCACTGCGGTGCCGCTGTCAATCGGGCGACAGCTGGCGAAACCATAAAAATCAAATCCCTCATGGGTCCCGTTGCGGTATTCGCGGGGGGTGGAGGGGAAATGGCCTTCGAACTCGGAGATACAGGCCCCGTCGATCGGAATGATAAAGCCGGTCAAGTCAGGTTCAGGCTGAACTTCCGGAACATTCTCAAGATCCATCGATTCGTCGTCAGACTCCAACTGCGCACCGGTCTCAGGCTCAGCTTGATCCTGTGGGTCGGTCATACTCTCACTCAACTGGTTCTGCTTCTCAGCAGGCCGGGCCTGCTGAGAAGCAGAACCAGAACCAGCGGCGGTAACTGCCGGAACGCTTCCAGTTTGGGTCGCGACCACCGCTCCGTCATCGTTATTGGTACTGAAAGCCAAGACCGCGGCGAGAACAAAGACAGCGGCGGCGCCTAAAACCCAGGCCCAAGCTGGACCCGGCAGCCAATGGCTGCTGGGCGGCACCGGCACGCGTTGTCGGTCGACCCGGAGACGCTCCGGCGCAGCAGGATCAACCCCCTCATCCGCGCGCGGGTCGTCGTCGAATGACACATCGTCGGGAACAGACGGCTCGTTAGTGATGGCCGAGCTCCTCGGTCACCCCACTCCGGGGTTAACGCTTGAGGCCCACGTGCAGCGCTTCAGCATGCGCTCGCGTCTCAAGCGTATCGTCGAGTGGTTTTAACTCCACATCACCGTACCGCTGTCGCAGCGCAAGTTGAATCAGGTGGTCGGCAAAATGGGGATTCTTCGGTAGCAGTGCACCGTGCAGGTAGGTGCCGTAAGCGTTGCGCACGCGACAACCCTCCGACCCGTCTCCACCGTTGTTGCCAAATCCACTAACTACACTGGCCAGCGGCACCGCCCCATCGTCGAGATACGTACGTCCGCCGTGATTCTCAAATCCCACCAGCGTCTCCCCCTCCCACAGCACGACTACATTACCAACGCAGCGTTGCTGCTCCGTGCCAAGATGAACCGATCGCATGTCGAACACGCCCACGCCGTCCATCACCTCACCAGCAATATCACGGTAGCTCTGGCCGAAAAGTTGATAGCCGCCACAAACAGCCAAGATCACGCCGTCGTCGTCGCAGTAAGTGCGCAGAGCGGGTCCGCGCTCGAGCAGATCCCGATGGATGCGGCGCTGTTCACGATCCTGGCCGCCGCCAATAAAGACAATATCTGCCGAATCGGGATCCCATTGGTCGCCGATGCCCACGTCCTGCACAACCAGGTCAACAGCGCGCGCCTCACAGCGACGTCGTAGAGCAATTATATTGCCGCGGTCGCCGTAAAGGTTCATCAACGACGGATAGAGATGTGCAACTCGCAGTATTCGCCGTTCGGACTGCAGAGGAGAAGGATCGATCGTCATGCACCGTCTCCGATCCGACGCAAACCCACCCACTGTGCCAGTTGACCACGAACCTCAAGTAGAGCCGTGTAGGTCGGGAGGATCACTAAGCCTTCGCCAGGTGGCAACGCCTGGATAGCGTCGCGTAGCGCCGCTTCGATATCATGCTCGTCCTTCGCTGCCAGTCGCGGTTCAGGGAAGCCAGCATAGGCGAGTCGAAGCGCCATATCAGCGGCGCGCCTCCCCCCGACGACGACGGACGCCACATGCGGCGCCAGGCTCTCCCAATCTGTGTCCCAAACCCAGGAGATATCCGTGCCGTCGGCGATGTCGTCGTTAAGCAGCACGAGTAAGTGCAAGGACGAACCACCCTGAGAGTTGGAGGGGCGCAGTGTGCGTAACGCCTCGTTCATCCCAGCCGGATTCTTGCCCAGCAGCATACGAACAGGATGGCCGTCGAACACAAGTTCCTCACCGCGCCCAAAGGCAGCCTTTGTTGCGCCCAATGTAACCGCTGCCAAATCCGGAGCGACTTCTAACACGCGCGCCGCA
Organism: uncultured Dehalococcoidia bacterium; assembly: GCA_964655365.1. Lineage (GTDB taxonomy): Bacteria > Chloroflexota > Dehalococcoidia > Bin125 > Bin125 > JAPUIR01. The sequence goes on from CAZZMQ010000018.1 coordinate 7,760, forward strand.
GCGAACGCCGCCAGCGCGTTGTAGACGTTGTAGAGCCCTGCTAGTGCAAGCCGCGCACTGTAGTGCCCATCCATCCCATCCGCGGAAAGTGACCCGCAATCGATGGCGAAACTCGCACCTTCCTGCTCTATGTCGATCTGAACACCGCGCACGTCAGGCCGCGGGCGGCGACGCCCCATGCCAGGGCTCTGCCAGTGGCCGAGATGCGCATAGAACCGACGTTCGTAGACAAAGTCAGCACCGCTCTGCGGATCCCAAAGCGCGTCGCTCACCTGCGGTTCATCCGAGCCAGGCGACAACGCGACAGCAGCATCCTCGATTCCGTAGAGCACAACTGGGCCCGGCGAGACTTCGGCCAGCGTCGCCACGGACGGATCATCGGCGTTTAACACCAACACGGTGCCTTGGTCGAGCTGCCGAATCGCTGCAACCCAACGATCACGTACTGCCTCAATCTCCCCGTAGCGATCGAGCTGATCGCGCATCAGATTGGTGATCACGAGTGCGCGAGGCGGGTGGGCGGCAACTGCCTCGGGGACCACGGCTTCGTCCGTTTCGAAAACAGCGGCGCTGCCACACGGCAAGCGGCCCAGCGGGCTGACGGCCTCCAGCAACGACGTGGCAATGCCGCGCATCAGATTCGATCCCGCGCGATTGTGGACAACGGAACGCCCGTCGGCTCGCAGGATGTCGGCCAACATACGGGCAGTCGTCGTTTTCCCGTTTGTGCCTGTCACCAGCACAACCGACTCCAGAGGCATGGCCAAACTGCGCACGACATCCGCATCGAAGCGTTCAGCCACAAGACCGGGAATGGCCGTGCCACCCCGGCCCACGCTCCGCGTAGCCGAGCGGGCTAACTTACCAGCAACGATTGCGGCGTGTGTGCGTGGCTTCACGGCTACACCGGGGTCGGCTGGCTACCGCGCAAAGCCGCCAACATCTGCTCGAGACCAATGAGGCCAAGGAGCCGCCCATCCTCGACAACAGGCAACACCTGCACGCGGGATTCCTGTAACCGCTCCAACGCTTCGTGCCCTGACGCGCCCGGCCCGATTGGGGCGAATGCATCCGCCCCAACCATCACGTCTCGCACTGTACCGTTCAGGTATTCCTGCTGATCCAGAATCGCGATCTGTGCACCAGTCAGAATACCGACGACGGTCTCGTCGTCCATGATCAGGTAAGCCGAGTTGTGGTCAATGCGGTCACGCTGTGGCACCAGCCAGCGTAGCGCGGTACTGGCTTCCACCGTTCGGAGTTGTGTCGTCATCACATCTCCAACGCGCACGTGATCAAGCCGCTCTTCCGCGCTCGCCATGCGATGACTCTGGCTCGCGCCGTTGTAGAGGAACCCACCGATCAGGATCATCCAAAATCCACCGAAGCCATCCGACCCCAAATCGATCAAGAGTGAAGCGACACCCAAGCCAGCAACAGCGATCCCCACCAACTGGCCGACGCGTGCTGCGTAGCGAGTTGACCGAGTGCGCGAACCCGTCAGACCCCATATCACCGATCGGAAGACCCGCCCACCGTCTAGCGGGAAACCGGGGAGCATATTAAACACCGCTAGTAAAGCGTTGATGAATCCGAGCCAGAACACGACGGCCGCGAGTGAAGAATCACCCGCCCCGCTGACGTAGTAAATCGCGAAGAAAAAGCCGGACAGCACCGCACTCATAAGCGGGCCGACAAACGCGATTAGAAACTCTTGAAAAGGCGACTTTGAGTCTTCAGCAATCTGCGAAACGCCCCCTAAGAGGAACAATGTGATCCCGCGCACGTGCAAACCATAGGCGCGAGCGAGAATGCTGTGCGCCAACTCGTGCATGAGCAGCGAAGCGAAGAAAACCAGGCCTGCCAAGAGAGAAAGTACAACCGTCATTACCGTGGACGGATCGGGATCAACGGCGTTGGGCAAAATGCTCAATCCGAAAATGGATGTGATTAGGATGAAAGACACGAAGAATGAAAGATCGACGGAGATCGGGCTCCCAGCCACAGTGGCGACGCGGAAGCCAGAGTTTCGCGGCATCAACCTACTCTCAACCTTTCCCGTAAGCCAATGATCATCGCTAGCTATCTAATGATACGCCCGGAGCCGCCTGCCCGATGTAGACCACTGACCGGCGCGGCCTGCCGCCGAGCCGGCTAGCCCGCCCCCATTAGGTGTAGCCACTCGGGCTTGAGTTGGATCCGGAACCGAGAATGGCCATCGAGCCCCAAGCGGTAATAAGCGTAGGCCGGAATCTCGAGTTGTAGCGGTGTGCTCTCGACCGGTGTCGGCAATCGACTCCCCGACGGCGATAACGGACACAGGCGGAGGCGCATCGTGGCACGTGCCATCTCAGCCTCGACGGTTTCCACCTCTACCACGTTCGCTCGTTCGCCCTCGGCCGCCTCCTGCTCCTCCTCCTGCTTCAAGACAGTCAGCTGCGATGCGCCGATCGCCAAGTCGACCCACGATCCCAACTCCGGCGGCGGCCCGTTGCCTAAACGTTCTACGAGCAGAGTCTGCTGGCCCCAATCAACGACAACATATTCCGAATCCACCGCTCGCACGACGGCGGCCAAAATGTTTTCAATCCCCACCAGCTCCGCCACGCGACGCGACACGGGACGCGCGAAGATAGTTTCGCGAGACCCGATCTGCAAGATACGGCCTGCGTCCATCACCGCGATCCGATCGCCTAAAGCGAAGGCTTCGTCTGTGTCGTGCGTGACTAACATGACCGGCACCGCTCGCTCACGGTGAAGGCGACGCAACTCTTGGCCCAGTGCACGCCGCGTCGGACCATCCAGCGCGGTGAAGGGTTCATCAAGGAGCAGCAAGCGCGGCTTGATAGCCAGAGCGCGGGCAAGCGCAATCCGCTGGCGCTGGCCACCGGAGAGTTGTCGCGGCAGGCGATCGGCCAGGTCGCTGAGGCGCATCAGCGCAAGCAGGTGCATAGCAGCCCCGAGCTGTGCTTCGGGTGGCTCGCGCCGAAGTCCGTAGGCAACGTTCTCGCGCACGCTGAGGTGCGGGAAGAGGGCCAAGGACTGCGGGACATAGCCAATGAGCCGCTCTTGCGGTTTGCGATCGATCCCGGCCTCGGCATCGAATAGCACATGTTCGTTGTCGGGCGTGCCCAGGACAATGCGACCATCCTGAGGCCGATCGACACCAGCCAACGCGCGCAAAGTCAGACTCTTCCCGGACCCGCTGGGGCCGAATAGAACCAGCACCTCGCGCCGCATCTCGAAAGAAGCGGACAACGAGAATCCGCGCAGGGTGCGAACAATATTGGCGCGCAAAACCGCCCGGGCCTCAGTCACGCAACCCCTCCAGACTGATGCCTGAACTGAACAGGCCGTGACGTAACAGTGCCTTAAAAACGAGAAGTACGACGAACGAAACCGCGACAAGCACCACACTCAGGATCAGCGCGGCATCGAGATCGTCCTGCAGAGCGTCGTAGATCGAGAGCGGGACAGTCTTGGTCACCCGTTGTAACGATCCAGCGAACATGATCGTAGCGCCGAACTCACCCAGGGCCCGCGCCCAGGTCATCACGATCCCGCCCAGCAGCGCGGGGGCGGCTAGAGGGACGGTGACACGCACGAACGTGCGCAGTTCGCCCTCGCCTAGCGTCGCCGAGACACGCTCCAAGTCCTGGTCAACCGACTCGAAACCCGATTTTGCCGATTTTACGTAGAAGGGGGCGGCGACAAAGAGTTGGGCAAAAACTACTGCCGTCGTCGTGAAGGCGATGGCAACCCCCGCGTCGTCGATTAAGCCACCCAGCAGCCCACTGCGACCGAAAGTGAAGAGCAAAGCGATTCCAGCTACCGCGGGCGGCAACACCAGCGGCAGGTCAACCAGCGCATCGATCAAACCCGCGCCACGAAAGTTGCGGCGCGCCAAAAGGTAGGCAAGCGGCGTGCCAAAGACCACCGTGAGTCCAGCGCTAATCGCCGTCGTGATCAGCGAGAGGCGCAAGGCATCCGTCACAACGGGCTCGCTGGTCGCAGACCAAGCAGCACCGCTGGGAACGACTTCGACGAAGAGTGCCACTATCGGCAGCACAAGAAAGAGTACGAAGGCGGCGGCGCTACACCAGAGGAGCGTCGCTCCGAAAGGCGCAGTGGCAAGCTGTGGGCGCGATCTCACTCCGCGGTTCATGGCGTTCCCACATCCGGCACACCGAATCCGGCTGCCGACAGGATGGATCTCGCAACTTCAGTGTTCAGGAACGCACGGAATCGATCCGCCAATTCAGGATCGTCTGTATCTGTTGTAATCGCGATCAGGTAACCGTTGCGCATGCCGGTCTCTTCCAACGGTATCTGCAGAACAGCATTGCCCGCGGCCAGCGCGCCAGTACTGTATACAAATCCCGCGTCAGCTTCGCCCAACTCCACCTTCGCAAGCACACGACGCACACTCTCCTCCTCCGAGACCACGCCTGCCAATACACCGTCCACCACGCCTAGCTCGGCCAGGACGGACCGTGTCAAAACCCCCGCCGGCACAGTTGGCCCGGCGACCACCAGTCGCACCCCAGCCTTCGTCAGATCATCGAGTGTCGCGATTCCCGCCGGGTTGGCGGCGGGAACAACCAGGGCCAACGCATTCGACGCGAAGGTTCTCCCGTCCTCCACTAAGCCACCCGCGTGGGCATGGTCGATCTGCTCAGGATTGGCCGAGGCAAACAGGTCCGCATGAGCGCCCTGTTCGAGTTGCAGCCGCAATCGCTGGGAGCCACCGAAACTGAAACGTACGCGTACGTCTCGCTGCTCCGACTCGAAGCGCGTCCCGATGGCCTCAAAGACGTCGCTCAATGAGGCGGCTGCGAAGACCGTTAGCGTGCGTTCCTCATCGTCGTCGCAAGCAACGGTGAACACCCCCGCCAACACAACCGCGATCAGCGTGAGCCGGCTCACAAGCGGACCTTTAGGCGTCGGCTGCAAGATACCCTCGCTCGACCAGAGCATCGACGAGTTGGTGTACGCCGTCCAGGCTCAGCGTGGCTTGCACTCCTTCGACTCGCTTCGTACCAACCAGTGCGGTGCCGCCGATTCCAAACGACTGCGCCCCCAGGATATCGGCCTCAGGTGTGTCGCCCACAAAGAAGACGTCCTCCTTGCGCACACCGAGACCGAAGATCGCTTCGTCGAACATGCGCCTATCCGGTTTCCAGGCGCGGAGCTCGTCCGAGTACACGTGCGAGGCGAAGTAATGCCCAATGCCCATCTCGTTCAATAGGATACGTAGAGCGCTGCCGGGACTGAGCCCAGCATTGGAAACCAACGCCATCCGCACTCCATAGCCACGCAACCGCTCCAGCGCTTCGGCGGCGCCAGGCAACAAGGTGGGCGGACAGTAGATCGCTGAGTCGTGGATCGCATCACGCACCGCCTCGTGGTGGCTAGCAGCAAGATCGTGGTCGGGTCGTAGCGACGGGTCCAGATGGCGCAGAAAGAGAGCAATGCGCTCCTGAGCATCGATGTCACGGTTGTCCTGGTGCACGGCAACGAAGGCGTCGACTGTGGCCTGCATCGCGTCGCGAATAGCCTGCATCGGTGCGCCCCATCCCGCCGCGTGCAGAGCAGCATGCAGACGCTCAACCCGCTCCTCGGCGCGCTTGGCGCCTTGGCCGGGTGGATCAACGATCAGCGTGCCCCAGAGATCGAAACAGGCGCCTCGTAGCATGGCGTAAGCATACGGAACTAGAGCGGGGGGAGAGCGCCCCACTTTGAGGCTGTCCCCAACATAGAGAGCTCTAGCTCCGTGCGATAGACAAGTGCTGCGGTGGACGCTAGGACGATGTTTCTTCCTCTTTGGCGGCTGCGGAGTCTTCGTCTTCCGTTGCCTCCGAGGATTCCGTAACTTCGTCGGCACCCTCTTCGCCGGGCGGCACTTTCGCCTCTTCGCGGAACTCGCGCAGTCCGGTGCCGAGCGCCTTGCCGACGCCAGCCAGCCGTCCCGCGCCAAACACCACGAGCACAACGACCACGATCACGATGGCTTCTACGGGGCCGAAACTCATGCCGACTCACTCCTACAACAGCCATCGGAATAGGGCCTGCTGCTCAAGCGAGCGCCCCTCGGACTTTCCCGGCCTCGCCGGGACCCGGTCGCGACTGCTGTACAAAGCATATGGCCCCGCACCGTCAGATTCCAGGCCAGCCAATTGTGGCATCTTACGCACACCCCTCGCGGGGTGCATAAACAGGGTGCTATCCACGCGGATCGGCGGAGGCCTGCTATCTGGGTCTCGGGCAGAAGACCCGGTTCAGCCTTGCGAGAGTCGCTCGACAAAAATTCGCATGACGCCGCCACAGATCTTGTCCTCGCCATCAGTTGGCTCGGTCAGATCGACCTCGACCAAGCGGGCCGCGCCGTCGGCCAAGGTATCCATCGCCTCTTGCCAGATCTCGGCCTCGCCACAGCCGCCACCGATTGTGCCCACGAAGGAGCCGTCCGCGCGCACGACCATCTTCGCACCGGCTTGGCGCGGAGTGCTACCCAATGTCTGCGCCACTGTTGCCAATGCGACCGTCTCACCGCACTCGAGTGCGGCGCCAATAGCCGTGAAGACTTCGTCGTTCGCCATTGTTGCTCTCCATACCCTCAAATAGTATCGGATCGTCGCGCCAAAGGGACCGCGGTGGTCCGAGCCTCCAGCAGCGCCGCGCCTGCCGCTGAGAGCGGCACAGCTCGCCCTCCACGCCGAAGCAGCACGATCTCGGCCAGCACGGAGACTGCGATCTCCTCCGGCGTCTCGGCCTCGATATCGAGCCCGATCGGCGTGTAGACCCTTGCCAGCCGCTCGGCTGGCACGCCCTCCGACTCGAGATTCTCCAGCACCGTACGTGTCCGACGCTTGCTGCCGATCATGCCCACGTAAGCCAGATCGTGCTGGATCACCTGGCGCAGGCTGAGTTGATCGACAATATGCCCACGCGAGACCAGCACGACGAAGGTGTTGCTCGTGAACGGGAAGTGCTCCAGCTCGCTGTCGAACTCACCCAGGATGACATGGTCGGCGAAGGGGAAGCGCTCTTGGTTGGCATACTCCTCGCGGTCATCGAGGACGGAAACTGACATATCGAGGAAGGCGCCCAACTCCGCCACCGCCCGCCCCACGTGCCCCCCACCGACGACGAGCAACGCGGCCGCCGGCTCCACCACCTCCAGCAAGACCTCCACCACCGCTTCGGCCACCTCGACCGCGCGCCGCCCCTCGAGCGGATCGCCCGACGGGCTGAAGGCGAGCGTGGTGGTGCCGTGCTTGGGCATGGCCCCGATCGCGGCGGCCCTGACCGCGCCGACCAAGCGCGGCTGGGGACCGGAGCCCAGCGATCCCAGTGTCGTGCCATCCGCATAGACCAGGAGCTTGGCGCCGGGCTCCACGCCCTTTTCGGCGGTTGCGCTGATCACGGTGCAGGAGACCAGGGAAGGCCCATCCTGGCTCGCCCTCAGAATGCGGCGCGCGATCTCGCTGATGGATGTGGTTGGCGTCATGCTGGGTGGAGCATAGCCCTCATGCGCGGGACGCACGAGCCACGCACGGCCCTCGGTCGACGCCGACGCTCTTGGCCGGGCTCGACAAGAGGCAGTTCAAGGGCCCAACGACTAGACGTTGAACAGCACGTGCAGCACGTCGCCGTCCTGGACGATGTAGTCCTTGCCCTCGGTGTGTACGAGGGCCAGCTTCTTGGCCTCCGCCTCGGACCCGGCTTCGACCAGACCGTGCCAGTTGGTCACCTCGGCACGGATGAATCCGCGTTCGAGGTCGGTGTGGATGCGGCCCGCGGCGCGCTGGGCGTTGTCGCCACACTCGACGGTCCAGGCCCGGCATTCGTCCGCGCCCACGGTGAAGAACGAGATCAACCCCAGGATCTCATAGGAGAGCCGGATCGCGGTCGCCAGCGCCCCATCACCGGCGCCGACTTCGGTCCGATACTCGGCGGCTTCCTCCGCGCTCAGATCGACGAGCTCCATCTCCAGTGAGGCGCAAGCAGCCGTCGTCGCCGTACCCAGTGGTTCGTCGTCCGGCCGGAATTGCGTTGCGATCAACTCGGCGTCCCCCGCCTGCCCCTCGTCGATGTTGATCAGCGTGAGCAGCGGCCGGTCGGTCAGGAAGCGGTATTGGCGCAGGTCCTTGCGCTCGTCTTCGCTCAGCGCCATCGCACGCACCGGAGCGCCGTTGCCGAGCTCATCCAGCAGGCGGCGCAGCAGGTCGACCTCGCGCTCCGCCAGGTCCCGCTCAGCCGCCTTGAGTGCCTTGCTCTCGCTCGCGATCCGGTCCAGCCGCTTCTCGACCAATGCCATGTCGGCGAAGGTCAGCTCCAGCATCATCGTTTCGATATCGCGTGCCGGGTCGACTGTCTCCCGGGGATGAGGCACCGAGTCGTTCTGGAAGCCGCGCACGACGTGGATCAGCGCATCCATCTGGCTCAGTCGATCGAGAAAACGGATGTCGGGCCCAGAACCACCACCGAAGCCGCCCCCGGGGAAGTCGACGTACTCCAGCGTCGCCTCGGTGTGCTTCTTCGGTTGGAACATCGCGCTCAGTTGGTCGAGTCGCTCGTCCGGCACCTTGATCACGCCCAGGTGTGGATCCTGGTGGGTCTGAAACCCCACCTCATGATGTCCCATCGCGACAGCATTAAAGAGTGACGTCTTACCACTGCGCTCCAAGCCGATGATGCCCAGACTCGTCATCGCGATCTCCTC
>CAZZMQ010000018.1:16494-21567 GCA_964655365.1 uncultured Dehalococcoidia bacterium
GCGGAGCCTCGCCGGGCCCTCGTTTGGGAGGCGTACGCGGAATTGCGTTCGCCGCTAGCCCCAGCTCAGCGTGGCCGGTTGGACACCATTCCAACAGCGGGCAAGCGCCGCACTTCGGATGCTTTGTGCATGTGTTCTTCATGTGCGTCACGACGAGAGCGTGGTACTCGGCATAGGTTGCGGTATCGGGGTGAATCGCGGCCATGAAGGTATCGCGCACGACCTTGTAGGGGGGCGTACCCCGCACCCAGCCCAGCCGTTCCAGTAATCGTCGCGTGTAGGCATCAACAACGAAACTCGGATAGTGCCCCGCGTAGAGGCAGACCGAGTCGGCCGTTTCAGGGCCAAATCCGTGCGTCGCGAGCAACAGCGAGCGCAGCTCGTGGAGCGGTTTACGCAGCAGAACGTCGAGCGACCCCCCTCCTTCGCTCATCACCAACTCAGCCAGAGCTTTGATTTTGCGCGTCTTGCTGTTGAAGTAGCCCGAGGGGCGGATCAGCGCCGCCACGACCGGCTCCGGAGCGGCATGCAGCGCCGCCGGATCGAGCATGTCCGCCGCGATCAAGTTGTCCAGTGCCTTGCGGGCGCTCGTCCAGGCCGTGTTCTGAACCAGCAGTGCGCCGATCACCATCTCCAGCTCTGTCCCGGCCGGCCACCACGACTGAGGGCCGTAAAAATCGCGCAGCCGCCGCGACAACTTACGCAGGTCGGTCGCTGGCAACTCAAGCAACAGAGGCTGACGCCGTCGCTTCGTACGCCGCGCCCCTGCCTGCCACGGCTCCCGGCCTCTGCGCGCAGACACCGGGCTCACTCGGCCCACGAAGGGATCTCCGCTTTGAATGAGTCGTAGAACGAAACGTAGGGCTTGACGTCCAGCACAGGTGTGCCGCTGGCCACGTCGAGTCCGATCACCCGCACGATGTTGCCGCGCACCCATTCAAGCGGCACGATGCTGACCGCGATCGGGTTCGGGCGGTGCGCAGTGCGCGTCGCGAAGACGCCTACTTCAGGCGACGATTCGTCGCCCGAGGGATGGATGCGGAGCAGCGCGCGCCCCGCGTCGCTTACTTGATCGAGCCAGGTCAGGACGAAGACATGCGTAAAGCCGTCCAAGCCATCGAGCGCGGGTACGAACTCGTCGCGGAAAACTAACTCCGACGCCTCCTGGGCCCAGGTTCGCCCGCCCGTGTCCGTGATGTCGTTGCGCACCACCGCGATTGGCGTCAGGTCGGTGATCACGTCGGGCAACGCGCGAAGGACCTCATCGCGCGCGTCCTTCGCGCTCGAGAGGTGCAGCCGCTCGCGCCAGTTGACCACCGTGATCACCTTCCCTGGGCAGCCTTCGCGGACCGCCTGGCGGGCGTCCGCAATGGATGGAAGCGTACCGCCGACGGGGCCCCAACCGCACCTGCCGACGCGACTTTCGGCGGAAACGGTCCGCTGCGCTCGGGGGTCCTCACGTCCAGTGGCTGCAGTACTGTAAACCCCGGTTTGGGGGCTGTTTCGCGAGCTCCGTCTGTCGAACATTTGCTCGCAAGAGAGCCTCGATCTTGGTAAAATCGAGGCGCGAAGGTGCGTTCCCTTTGGCGCACGGCAAGCCGCCCCACAAGTACCATGGGGCGAGATTCAGGACCCGTATGGCCAAGACAGCGACGAGCGATTACAACGCCTCCTCGATCCAAGTTATGGAGGGTCTGGAGGCGGTTCGTCGGCGTCCCGGGATGTATATCGGGTCCACCGGTGAGCGCGGCCTGCACCACCTCGTCTATGAGATCGTAGACAACGCCGTCGACGAAGCGATGGCAGGCTTCTGTGAGCGCGTCGTGATCACGATCGAAAAAGGCAACTGGGTCTCCGTCGTCGACGACGGGCGCGGCATCCCTGTCGACAAACATGCCAAGACCGGCCTCTCCGCGCTGGAGACCGTCATGACGGTGCTCCACGCGGGAGGCAAATTCGAAGGCTCAGGCTACAAGGTCTCTGGCGGCCTGCACGGAGTCGGTGCCTCCGTCGTCAACGCGCTGTCATCTCAACTCGACGTGGCCGTCACCCGCGACGGCCGGATCTACCGCCAGACCTATAAAGGGGGCGTTGCCAAGGGAAAACTCAAGAGCAGCAAGGCTCCGCACGGCAAGAAAGCCGCCACTGGCACGGTAGTGCGGTGGCTCGCTGATGAGACAATTTTCGAGAACCTGGATTACGATTTCGAGACACTCGCACAGCGCTTCCGCGAGAGTGCCTATCTTAACAAAGGTCTCTGGATTCAACTCCTAGACCAACGTCATGAAGGGCGTCCGCACGAAGCGAACTTCTACTTCGAGGGAGGCATCCGATCCTACGTGCGGTACCTCAACCGAGATCGTGAGGTGCTCCAGCCCAGCCCGTTTGACGCCGAGCGTGAGGTGGATGGCAGCAGCGTCGAGGTCGCACTGCAGTACACCGATGGGTTCAATGAACACGTCTACGCCTTCTGCAACACGATCAACACCATCGACGGCGGCAGTCATCTGACCGGCTTCCGCTCCGCCTTGACGCGGCTGCTCAATGACTATGCGCGCAAGAACAAGCTACTGACCGAGAAGGACCCCAATCTCAGCGGGGAAGATGTTCGCGACGGGCTAACCGCAGTGGTCAGCGTCAAGATCCCAGAACCGCAGTTCGAGGGACAGACCAAGACCCGGCTAGGCAACCCGGAAGTCAAGGGGCAAGTGGAATCCGTAGTCGGCGAAGCCTTGACGGAGTACCTCGACGGGCACCAACGCGAGGCGCGCCGCATCATCGAGAAGTGCCTCACTTCCGCGCGCGCGCGCGAGGCCGCCCGGAAGGCGCGTGACCTCGTCGTGCGCAAGGGTGCGTTAGACGGCGCGACACTGCCCGGCACGCTGGCCGATTGCACAGAGCGCGACCCAGCTGAGAGCGAACTCTTCATAGTCGAGGGCCCGTCTGCTGGCGGTTCCGCCAAGGCTGGCCGCGACCGTCGCGTACAAGCGATCCTGCCGCTGCGCGGCAAGATCCTGAACGTGGAAAAGGCACGGCTGGACAAGCTGCTTGCGCACGACTCCTTCCGCATCCTGATCACTGCGCTGGGCGCCGGGGTCGGCGAGGACTTCTCGATCGACAAAGTGCGCTATCACACAATCGTGATCATGACCGACGCAGATGTCGACGGTGCCCACATCCGAACGCTGCTGCTGACGTTCTTCTACCGATACATGCCCGAGATTATCGACGAGGGCTTCCTCTACATTGCACAACCGCCGCTCTACCGGGTCCAGAACGGGCGCCGCGGGACCTGGCTCTTCAGCGACCCAGAGCTCGACCGCTGGGTCGACCGCCAGAAGGATGGTGCTAAGTACACCGTCCAGCGCTACAAGGGCTTGGGCGAGATGAATGCCGATCAACTCTGGGACACAACGATGAACCCCGACACGCGCACACTGCTCAAGGTGGAAGCCGACACAGACGTGGCCGAACAGGACCATGAAGCAGATGAGATCTTCGCGCGGCTGATGGGCGACGACGTAGCGGCTCGCCGGAAGTTCATCGAGACTCACGCGACCGAGGTCGTCAACCTCGATATATAACTGGGTCAGAGCAGGCAACCTCGATGTCTGAATTGATCGTCGAAAGTAACGTCGCAGAACCCGGCCCATTCAGCTTCAGCACCGCCAGCGCCGATCTGCTCGCTCTATGCTCCTTCGGTTACGCCGAACCTCTGGGGTCGCAACACCCCCTAGCCGAATTCATACGACAGGTTCGCACGGTTGATGCCGTGGATGTGGCACCACTAACCACGTTCTACGAGCGCGACGCAATCGACCCAGCCGACGCCGTCAACCTGGAGGCAGCCTGGCAAGATCCAGCGCCGCTCGCTGTCGCGGCGGCGGCAACCCGCGCCGCCCTTGCCGACGATCCTGCCCACGCGGGGCTGAGGGCGGACTTTCCAAACCTCACCACTCTGCTCGACGAGCTGACGGCGATGGCCTCATGGGCAGAGGCGCACACCGCCCAGATCAGGCTCTCGTTCAGGCTGCGCTAGCCCTACCTTGTGGTTCAGCCGTACAGGAGCCAGAGCGAACGATCCCCTAGCCTGACGTCATGTCGAAGAACTCCCGCCTAGACCCGCCCTCTCTCTCAGCAGGCCGTGCCCTGCCAGCCGGCCTGCGTCGCTGGTGGTCCGGGCACTGGTCTGGTTCGCTACGTGTGTTGCTGGAGGAAACAGGTGCCTTCCTGCTACCAAACCTGCTTCCTCTGCGATCGACCGATCGTGTTCTCATTCTTGGCCATGCTGCGCAGGCGATAGCCGATCTGCTTGACTCCGACGTCGACCTCGAGCACCCACCAGTTGCTATTCCTACGTCGAGCAGAGCGCCCGCCGAGCAGCCTCTTGGCAGCCTGCCCTTCGAAGAGAATCGCTTCACCATCATCATCAGCGCACACCAACAACATGCCTGGGACGACGACGTGTTACTCGCGTTTCTGCAGGAATCCTGGCGCGTGCTGACCCACAACGGGATCATCGTTTGCTGGGATGTCGCCCCCTCGCGCTCGAAGCGAGTCAACGCGATCTGGCGTCAGGTTTTGACCACAGGAAAACAGTCCTTTCGGTTGCGTACTTTCGCCGAATTCGGCCGGCTGGGTCGCGAGGCTGGCTTCGCCTGGATCCAAACACTGACCCTGCGGCCGTTCCTCTGGCCACCCGGGCCTCGCCTAACAGTGCTGATGCGCAAAGAGCACTACGACAAACACACGATCGAACTCGCCGAAGGCGAGACACCACCTGCCGCGCAGTAGCTCAGGCCGGTTCGTAGAGTCGCTTCCGCTCAATGTACTCTCGTGCGGCGGCCGGAATGCGTGGATCCAGGCTGTCATCCGAACGGCGCGCAGCTCGCAGCTCGCTCGCGCTGAGATTGATCGGCTCCATCGACAAGAAGTCGACTCTCTCTCTCAGCCCCGGAACGGCTGCGTCGAGCGCGTCGAGGTCGAGCGGTGAATTGGGACGTGGGGCCACCACAAACCGGGCCAGCGCCAACAAGGCGGCCGGATCGTGCCAGTGCGGCAAATCGGTCAGTG
>CAZZMQ010000018.1:21577-33126 GCA_964655365.1 uncultured Dehalococcoidia bacterium
AATGAACCAGATCCCGCCGTGTCCTTCGGCTCGAAGCACCTGCAGGGTCTCTTCGCTATAGGTAGGGCCCGAACGCCGCACCTCGAGGGTCGCCACGGTAAAGCAAGGATCTTCCTCCGAGGCCAACGCCAGCCGCACCATCTCCAGGCGATGGTGAGCCGGAGTCACCATACGAACCTGCTTGCGCCAAGGATCACCAGCCGGGACGAACAACACGGCGTCGAGTGCAAGCTCGCTCTTCGCGGCGCGAGCCACGGCAAGGTGGGCTTCGTGTATCGGATCAAAGGTTCCACCGAGCACGCCCAAGCGCTCGACCGGACCGTCGAGACCAGAAGCCTCTAGCACTGCCACCTCAGGCCTCCCAGAACCACCGCGTCCGACCTACTCGAACCTGGTCGCCCGGCTCCAACCCAGCCTTGCGCAATGCACCGCTAACTCCACGGCGTGATAACCAGCGATACACCTCTTCGCGCACATCCATCTTCTCCATATCCATCATGCTGATGAACTTCTCTACTTGCCGCCCGGCCACCCGATACGAACCATCTTTCAGCTTCAACACTTCGTAGCGCCGCGCATCTGGCCGTGGCTCTATCGAAATGGGGCGGCCAGGCTGCGTGCTGTGCTCTTCCTCCTCGGACTTACGCCAGGCCTCCAACGCACGATCGACAACCTCACCAACTCCATCGCCCGTCTGCGCGGAAATGAACAACGGAACCAACCCTCGCCCCGCGAACAGCGCAGCGATTTCCTCGCGCAGAACGCTGACTTCCTCGACGTCCACCTTGTTAATTGCCAGCACTTGTCGCTTTGCGGCCAGCGCTGGATCGTAGGCCTCCAGCTCACGGTTGACCGCATCGTAGGCTCCCAGCGGGTCGTCGCGTGTGCCGTCGATTAGGTGGATCAGGACGCGTGTTCGGCTCGTGTGGCGCAGGAACTCGTGCCCGAGCCCAATTCCATCCGCGGCCCCTTCTATGAGACCAGGCAGGTCGGCCAGAACGAACTCTTGCCAGCCCGCATGCACAACGCCCAGCTGCGGCTCCAGCGTCGTGAACGGGTAGGCTGCGATGCTCGGTCGTGCAGCGCTAAGCTGCTGCAGCAACGTCGATTTCCCGACGTTGGGGAGGCCAACGATGCCAACATCGGCGATCAGGCGCATCTCCATAAGGAACGAGCCCGCATCGCCTCGCTGCCCCTGCTGCGCCACCCGAGGGGCACGGTTTGTCGGGCTTTTGAAGTAGGCATTGCCGTTGCCGCCATGGCCCCCTCGTGCGATCACGGCTCCGGCACCGTCGTCAGCCAAGTCCGCGACTTCCTCAATGACGGAGCCATCGCGGCGCAGACGGGTGATAACTGTGCCTGCTGGGACCTCCAAAATTAAGTCCTCACCGTCTCGTCCTCTCCGGTTGCTTGTCCCTCCGGGCTGGCCAACCTCGGCTCGGAAGTGTCGCTGGCGTCGGTAACGAAGCAGCGTATTGACGTGTCCGCTAGCGATCGCGATGACGTGCCCCCCCCGACCACCGCGACCGCCATCCGGTCCGCCTTTCGTCACAAATTTCTCGCGGTGAAACGAAATGGCTCCATCACCACCCGCTCCGGCAGCCAGCACTACGGTCACCTGGTCGATCATGTCGCGAGTTTACTGCTGGATTTCGCTGTCTTGTGTCCACATCACTCCAACTAAAGATACTTCAGAGTGGAATCTAAGGAGATTTAGTCGTCTCTCGTAGTAGGGCGGTGAGTTCGCTGAATCTGGTGCATAGAGGGAAAAGCACCGGAAAGGTGCGCCGTGTTATTTGGCCCCGATCAGTGAACTTGGCGTGTCAGCTTTGGGGAGTGATGTGGGATATCCGCCCGCGGCAGGGTTCGCCTGACTGTTAAATGCCGCTAGGGCACAACAGTTGTCCCCAACACGAAGTAGTTCTCCACATGGTTGCGGAGGGTTATCCACGCGACTACGGAGTCAGCGGGCAGCGATCGCGGCTCGGATCTCCATCAAGTCGCGGCGTACATCAGGGTCGTCTTCCAGCAATTTCTCGATCCGGCGGAAGCCGGGTAGCACGGGCGTGTGGGCACGTCCGCCCAGCAGGCGCCCGATCTGGGCGTAGGACTGGTGCGCGAGGTCGCGTAGCAGGTACATCGCAAGATGGCGAGCGTACGCGACCTGCTTCTCGCGACGCTTGCTGGTGAGCGCATCCACAGGAATGTTCGTCACCTGCCCCACGGCATCCAAGATAACGGACGGCATCGGCACGGAGGCTCGCGGCGTCGAGGTGATTGCATTGAGCGCTTCAGCAGCTAACTCGCGGGTGATCGGCTGACGCTGGAGCCGCGCTAGGGCGGCTATGCGGTTGAGCGCTCCCTCGAGCTGACGAATATTGTCTTGCACGCGATGAGCGGTCAGCAGCAAGACTTCTTCGGGGGTGTCGAGTCCCTCGCGGTCTGACTTGGCGCGCAGAATTGCGAGTCGTGTCTCTACCTCGGGGGGGGCGATAGCGACGATCAGGCCCCATTCGAAGCGTGAGCGCAACCGCTCCTCCAGCAGGGTCAAGAGCTTGGGCGAGACATCGCTTGTCATCACGATCTGTTTTCCGCGCTGGAAGAGCGCATCGAAGGTGTGGAAGAATTCTTCCTGCGTTTGCTCACCGCGGCTGATGAACTGGATGTCGTCGATAATTAAGACGTCGACGTTGCGGTACTTCTCGCGGAACTGCTCCATTGTGCGTTCACGCAGAGCCGTGACGAACTCATTTGTGTAGGTTTCTGCCGAGACGTAGATTGTCGTCCCCTGCGGCGCGGTCACCTGGGCGATGGCCTGGAGCAGATGGGTCTTGCCGAGGCCGACGCCGCCGTAGATGTAGAGGGGGTTGTAGGCTTCCCCGGGATGCTCCGCAACGGCTACGGCACCAGCGTGCGCGAGCCGATTGGAGCGGCCCACTATGAAGGTGTCGAAGGTGTAGTGAGGTGCCAGTACCGGACGCGAGCGGGGCACAGGCGTACGGGTCGGTATGTCGAGTGCTCTGGTGGGGGCCGTGGTGGCCGCGGGCTTCGCGCGCACGACGAATTCGAATTCCACGCGCCGTCCGGCGACGGAGGTCAGAGTCTCGGAAATGACCGGGTAGAACTGTGTGCGGAGAGCCTCACGCGCGAAGTCGCTGGCGACGCCGATCTGCAGCACGCCGCTGTTCATACCAACGGCGTGCGAATCAGCCAGGTAGGTATCGAACGAGGGGCCTGGCACGACACGCCGCAAGCGGTCGAGACAGCGTCGCCAGGTGGCGGTTGGGGAGGATGCAGGTCGCTCGCTGCGACCGTGTAGTGAGTCACTGGCGCCGTTCGCCATCCGCCCACCGATCCTTGCCGACCCGTCTCGCTGATGACCGGAATGTAGGCCCGAACGACATCGTCCGTAGCAAGTCACATCCTGGTGCGGCGGCGGAGTCTGTTTTTATAAGAAACCGTTTCATTGGGCCGCCACGGGGCCGACCGGCTGCGAGAATACGCGTGCCCCTATGTCGTGGCAAGCTTTCGGGACAATGTCTTTTGGGCCTGTCAACATCGTGTCCACGGTGGATCCCCAGATCGCGTGCGTGGGATCCGCCGCTGGTACCCCACCCGATCAGGTGGTAGGCCGTTGGTAGTTGGATTCACACTTTGCCTTTCCTCCCCTACGATGCCGCCGCGGAGCCGCGACTGACGGCGCCGATCCGCTCAGAAGTTGGAGAACCGACGTGCTGCTGGCGATAGACATCGGCAACACCACGATCCATGTGGGTATCTTTGCCGATCGCACTTTGGGCCCGACTTGGCGTCTAGCCACCGACCACGATCGTCTGGCCGACGAGTACGGCATTCAGCTCTCTTCGCTGCTGCGCGCGGAGGACTTCGACTTGGCGCAGATCGACGGTGCCATCCTTTCCTCGGTTGTGCCGCCACTGCAGTCGGTCTTTCAGAATGTTTGCCGCCGCTTCTTTGATCTGGAGCCAATGGTTGTGGTCTCCAGCATGCGTGGTGTGCCGCTGATCCACTATGATCGGCCCTCCGACGTGGGCGCCGATCGCCTCTGCGATGCTGTGGCTGCAATAGATCGTTACGGCCCCGGGCCGCTGATCATTGTCGATTTCGGCACTGGCACCGTTTTCGACGCGATCGATGCCGGCGGTAGTTACTTGGGCGGTTCGATCGCGCCAGGGATTGGGATCGCCGCCGAAGCGCTTTTCCAGCGCGCCTCGCGGCTGCCACAAATCGAGATCGATCGCCCACCCGCGGCGATCGGAACCAACACTACGACGGCAGTGCAGTCCGGCCTCCTCTTCGGCTACGTGGGGCTCGTGGAGGGAATCATAGAACGGTTCAAGCAGGAGTTAGGCGGCGGCAAGGTGATCGGTACCGGTGGCTGGTCCTCCCGTATCGCTCGCGAGACTACGGCGGTGGATATCGTGGACCGGGACCTTACGCTGGCGGGGCTGCGGGTGCTCTACGGTCTCAACGCCGAAGGTACCCCGTAGGAGTTTTCCCGCCCGCTTCGCCCCCCAGGAGATAACAGTGCCCGATTCTGAAACCCCACGTTAAAGTGATACCCAGTACCCAGCCCCCCTGCGCGACAAGCGAATTTTGTTGGGTGTGGGTGGTTCGATCGCGGCATACAAAGCCTTCGAGATCGCACGTCGGTTCGAGGACGCGGGCGCGACGGTGGACGTGGCACTGACACACAATGCCAGCCGCTTCGCCCCGGCCTTTACTTTCCGAAATCTTATCTCTGGGCAGGTCGCACTCGACATGTGGGCGACCGATGTTGAACCGGAGTTGCATGTCAAGTTGGGTCGGCGTGCGGATGCGCTCGTTGTGGCACCCGCGAGCGCGACGACGCTAGCCAAGCTGGCCAATGGGATCGGCGACTCCATGCTGAGCTTAACAGCCCTGGCGACAAGTGCCCCGGTCGTGGTGGCGCCCGCGATGGATGCGCAGATGTTCGCCAACGTGGCAGTGCAGCAAAATCTGGAGCGGTTGCGCGCGCGCGGCGTGATGATTGCCGGTCCGACGAAAGGACGTCTGGCCAGCGGGCGCCAAGGACTCGGGCGGATGGTGGAGCCAGCCGAGGTCGTTGGCGCGGCTCGCGCTGTGGTAGGTCGCGCGCGCGGGGACCTACGTAGCAAGCACATCGTGGTTACGGCGGGCGGCACACGGGAGGCGATCGACCCGGTCCGGTTCGTTGGTAACCACTCGACCGGCAAGATGGGTTTTGCCGTCGCAGAGGCGGCGCGGGATCGTGGCGCGGCAGTGACACTGATCACGACCCAAGATCCGCCACCGGGGCTGTTCGGCGTCGTCATCCGTAGGGTCGTCAGTGGCCGCGAGATGAAGAAGGCAGTCGATGAGCGAGTGACCGGAACCGACGCGATCATCATGGCTGCTGCCGTCGCAGATTATCAGCCCACCGACAGTGCAGATCACAAGCTGAAGAAGGATGGGGACAGAGGGTTTCGGCTCCAACTTCGGCAAACGGAGGACATCATTTCCGAGGTTACAGGCGACCTAATCAAGGTCGGCTTTGCAGCGGAAACAGAGGACCTGCTAGCCAACGCGAAGCGCAAAGTCGAATCGAAGGGGTTGGACTTCATCGTCGCCAATGACGTTTCCGACGGCGACGTCCATTCTGGCTTTGGTACCGAGACCAACCAAGTGACGCTGATCGACAGCGGCGGTGGGATCGAGCAATTGCCCCTGCTGCATAAGTATGACGTCGCGCAGTGTGTGCTCGACAGGGTAGTGAAGCGCCTAGGAGCGCCACATCCCTAGGCGTCAATCATCTCGTCCTTGATCGGGATCTTGCCTTCGGGCAGGGAAAAGAAGTTGCAGAAACAGGTGCCTTCGAAGTCGACCAGGCCGTTGAGCACAGGTGGACAGACGCAAATCGTGTCGTCAGAGTTGGTTGGTTGGCAGGGGCAGAAGAACTTGCCGAACTTAAGCCGCATATTCACGAAGTCACTGATTGTCATGTCAGCGTTGGTCAAGACGTAGCCACGCTCTTCGCAGAACTTGGCGGCCAATTCCTCCATCTCCTTCGTGTACTGTTTGCGCAGACGTGCTTCCTCTTCGGGCGGCAGGTTGGTGATCTGTTCTTCGCTCATCGTTCCCTCAAACTATCCAAATGTTAGAGCTGCTCTAGGCGCGACCCTCCGCGCGGTTCCGCACGAAGCTCACCAAGGTGCGCACTGGCGTCCCTGTCGCGCCCTTGACGTAGATTCCCTTGACCTTGTCTGAATCGTCGGTGCCCGCCATGTCGAGGTGCGCCCAAGGTGTGTCCTCGGAGAACATTGCAAGCAGCTTGGCGGCGGTCTGGGCGCCAGCTAGCCGCCCTCCTGTGTTTTTGACGTCCGCCACGTTTGACTTGATCTGGTCTTCGTATTCCTCGTACATCGGCAACTGCCAGAGCTTCTCGCCGGCGCGGACTCCGGCCTCTATCACCTCATCGGCTAGGTCCTCGTTGTTGGTCATTACCCCCGTTGCGACGTTGCCCAGCGCCACGGCGCAGGCACCCGTTAAGGTGGCTACATCCAGTAGCGGTGTCAGGCCGAGATGATTTGCGTAGCTCAGCGCATCGGCCAGGATCAAGCGACCCTCGGCGTCGGTGTTTATTACCTCAATCGTTTTACCATTCATTGCCTTGAGCACGTCACCGGGCTTGATCGCGCTGCCCCCGGGCATGTTCTCTGTGGCTGGTGCCAGCGCCGTCACATTGATCGGTAGACCCAATTTGGCGATCGCGCCGATCGCGGCAATTACGGCCGCAGCGCCGCTCATATCCTGCTTCATTGCCTCCATATTGGCGGCGGGTTTGATCGAGATTCCTCCAGTGTCGAAGGTGATTCCCTTGCCAACCAAACCGATCGGCGGTTCGTCGCCACCGCCGCTGTATCGCATGACGATGAATTTGGCTGGCTCATGGGAGCCTTTCGCTACGCCTAGGAACGAACCCATCCCGAGTTCCGCCGCCTCATCCTCCTCGATCACCTCGATGTCCACGCCGCAATCCTTTGCCCACCGTGTCGCGCGCGCGGACAATTCCGTAGGCGTCAGAATGTTGCTTGGCTCGTTGGCCAGGTCGCGGCAAAAGTTGGTTGCGTCCGCCAAGATCTCGCCCATTTCGGCTCCGTGCTTGAGCGCTGTGCTGTCCGGGCCGTGCAAGGTCACGCTGCCGATCTCTTTGCGGTCATCGGAGGGCGAGAGGTGCCGGTCGAAGCGGTAAAGTCCTAGTCGGAGTCCTTCCACGACGGCCTGTGCCGATTCTGAAGTGCCTAGCGGGTCACCGTCGATCGCGATCGCCAGGTCGCCGCCGCCGACCCCGCGTGAGCGGCGAGCCGCTCCTGCGGCCGCGTCGCGCAGGTTGTCCAGGCTCAACGTTTCCGGCTTGCCCAGCCCGGCGATCAGTACTCGCTTTGCCGGCAATTTGCCGAGGGTGTGTATCACCGTCACTGTGCCGCGTTTGCCATTGATCTCGCCATCGGCCGCGAGATCCGAGATCGCGCCCGCGAGTGCCTCGTCGACGGCTTTGACCGCCCCTGAGCAGGCTGGAGCGTCGACCTGCGGCACGAAGATGATGATGATGTCCGCTGTCGATAGGGCGGCTGAATCGGTGCTGGTGGTGATCGGAGTCGCCATGATCATCTCTCGTTAACGTACGTGTGATAGGTATCTGGGAATTTCGGAGGAACCGTGCCCAGATGTTACCACCGCGCGTGCTGATGCTGGCTGCTGCGGAGGGCGAGCGATATCGTGCCGCCCATGATGGTCTCTTCCAAAGTCAGCGCTGAGCGAACCTGCATCGTGGTCTCTGGTCGGGTCTGGAGTGCCGTCGGCTGGGCCTTAGCGCGCGAGGCGGGAATTGTTGCCACGACCGCCTTGGTCTATTTCCTTATTCGTGGATCTGTCGTTGACAGGGTCGACGAGGCCACCGCCCGCGCAGCAGTGCTGTTCGATTTCGAGCGCAGTCTGGGCGTTGCCTGGGAGCCGACGATGCAGGACTGGGTCCTGGACTCGCCGCTGTTGATCGACCTAGCCAATGGGATCTATTTCTGGGGGCACATGCCCCTGATCGTCGGTGTGGCGTTCCTGCTCTACTGGAGGAGGCGGTGTGTCTATCGCCTTGTTCGCAACGCCTTCGTCGTCTCGGCGGCGATTGGTTTGACACTTTACTTCGCAGTGCCTTTGGCGCCCCCCCGGTTTTTCCCGGAACTTGGTTTCGTCGACACGATGGCTCTCTATGCCGAGGCTAACTACCAGGCGCAGGAGGTGGGCCTGTTCGTCAATCCCTATGCGGCGATGCCCAGTCTCCACTTTGGATGGGCGGTGCTGATCGCCATCGGGCTGTGGTTGGGACGTCCCGTGGGCCAGACGAGATGGGGCCTCTTAGGCCCAGCTATTGGTTTCTTTGCCAGTTTGATTGTGATTGGGCAGTTCTTCGCAATCGTGTTGACGGGAAACCATTGGATCCTCGACGCAGTGGCTGGCGCGCTCGTTGCCGGGGCCGGTCTGGCGGTGGCGAGAGTCTGGGCTGCCCGATCCTCCTCTGAATCGGTGTAGTGCGATGCGATGCTCAGGTCGGGGTGTCCGAACTAGTTCACCGAATGATATTGAGGCAAAGGTCCCAGCGGTGCGTAGATTTCCACGCTCAGCTCGTGCACGGATGAAGCCCAGTCGGCCCAGTCTTGCTGGGCCAACTGGGCTTCGGGCGAGCCCATTACTTTCTGAATCGACTGTTCGTCTTCCAGTTCGAACTCCATCTGATGCTGCCCCGGCAGTTCGCGCGAGTGGCGCACCCGGCGTGCCTTGGCGACGCCCGGGATCGCGAGTACGTGTGGCATGTGGGTCTCCACGTGCCAGCGCAGGAAGCGCTCCATCACGTTGGGATCGATACGTGCGCGGACGATGATGGCGGGCTTACTGTTCACGTGGGTGATTGTCGCATGCCGTGCGGCCGATCGATAGGATTCTCCAACCGAAAAGTGCGAGAATCCTCGCGACTGCGTTGTCAGTGCGGCCGAGCGCTGCGGAGTCGAGCTGGTCCTGTGTTACATTGCGTGTGCTTGGAGCAACGGGCCCTGGTACGGTCGCTCAAGTGTTCCACCACGGGACGCGGTATTTGGTATATCGTCGCTAGCAACTCGGCGGCGCGCCGATCTGAGGATTTCACAGCAGCCTATGCTCACGAAAGAGAAAAAGGCCGAGATCAGCCAGCAGCACCGCGTCCACGAGACGGATACCGGATCGTCGGAAATCCAAGTGGCGGCGCTCACGGCCCGGATCTTGGAGCTGACCGAACATCTCAAGATCAACAGACATGATTACCAATCGCGGCGATCACTCATGAAGATGGTAGGCCGTCGCCGCCGTCTCCTGCGCTACCTGAACCGAGAAGACGTGCAGCGTTACCGCAGTTTGATCGCCAGTCTTGGCCTCCGCAGGTAGCGAGGTTTGGTTGTGCTCAGGGTTGGTTCCGGTGGGGTCTGATTCGTGTGAGGCTTGGTTCACGCGGATGCTGGTCCCGATCAGCGATGAGTTTGGGAAGTGGATTGGAGCTGGAGATCGCGGGAGCGATCCGGCAAAGAAACCGGACCGATGACGAGTGCAGCCCGTTGGGTAGAGCACCCTCGTGATCAAGGTACGGCAAGAGGAAGACACGAAGTCAACCGATTAGTAGCGGATAACTCCGCGGGATTCGGTCAGAAAGACGGCCGGGCGGCGGAGCGAAATGTAGCGCCACGCAAGCAGGTGGCAACCAACGGTATCGCGACGATGCGCGATGTCGGCGCGGGCGAGTATAGACCCCGTGCAGCGCACGGACCGGGTCGCCGGTGTGCGCAAGGAAGGTACGAATGAGCGCTCATCGATACGAAGTAGAGCTGGCGGGTAAGCCGCTAATCTTGGAGACCGGGAGCTTGGCAGCGCAAGCAGGTGGTGCCGTGACGGTGCGCTATGGCGACACCATGTTGTTGGCGACAGCAACCGCGAGCACGCCGCGACGGGGGATCGACTTTTTCCCCCTCTCGGTCGAGTTTGAGGAGCGGTTGTATGCCGCCGGACGTATCCCAGGGTCATTCTTCCGTCGTGAGGGCCGCCCGACCACGACGGCGATTCTCACCGCGCGGCTGACGGATCGGCCACTGAGGCCCTTGTTCCCCAAGGGCTACATGGACGACACCCAACTCGTGATCACGGTCCTCTCTGCGGATATGGAAAACCCGCCCGACACGTTGGGCACGATCGGTGCCAGCGCTGCGCTGACGATCTCGGACATCCCTTTCGACGGGCCCGTTGCCTCTGTACGAGTCGGCCACGTCGATGGAGAGCTCGTGTTGCAGCCCAGCTTCGAGCAGATCCAGGAAGGTGACCTCAACTTGGTCGTGGCTGGCACAGCCGACGCGATCATGATGGTGGAAGCCGAAGCTGGCGAAGTGCCCGAGCAACTCCTGGTCGACGCTATGGCACTGGGCCAGGAAGCGATCGCGGCAATCGTTGGTCTGCAAGAGCAGATGCGAGAAGACCACGGTAAAGAAAAGCGAGCGTTCACCGCCAAAGAGCTTGATGCCGACGCGGAAGCTTCCGTTGCGGCCTCAACTGAGGCTGACCTTGTCGCGGCACTTGCGCCCGATTCCGGCTTCACTAAGGCTGAGCGCGACGATAAACGCAACGAACTCCGCAAGGCGGTTACTGCGGATGTCGACGACGACGCGGAAGCCGAGAAGATACGCGACGCCTTTGAGGCGATCGAAAAGAAGATTGTGCGAGCCAACATCTTGGACCATGGCGCCCGTCCCGACGGGCGTGGAACCACGGACTTGCGGCCGTTGAGTGCTGAAGTGGGGATGATTCCCCGTACGCATGGCTCCGGGCTCTTCCAGCGCGGTGAGACCCAGGTCTTGAGCTTGACTACCTTGGCTGGCTCCTCGATGGCACAACGCTTGGATGACCTCTCCCCCGAGGACTCTAAGAGTTTCATGCACCACTACAATTTCCCGCCTTGGTCGGTAGGTGAGACAGGCCGGATCGGGAGCTCCGGCCGTCGCGAGATCGGTCACGGCATGCTGGGCGAGCGCGCTCTGGCGGCGATCACCCCGGACTTCGAGGACTTCCCTTACACGCTCCGGGTCGTCTCGGAAGTGCTCTCGTCCAACGGCAGTACATCAATGGCTAGCATCTGCGCCGCTGTCCTCTCCATGATGGACGCTGGCGTGCCGCTCAAGAAGCCGATCGCGGGCATCGCCATG
This sequence comes from uncultured Dehalococcoidia bacterium, assembly GCA_964655365.1. Classification (GTDB taxonomy): domain Bacteria; phylum Chloroflexota; class Dehalococcoidia; order Bin125; family Bin125; genus JAPUIR01. The sequence continues at coordinate 32,845 of CAZZMQ010000018.1, forward strand.
GGCCTGATTAAGGGTGAGGCCGAAGACGACTATGCGGTCCTGACCGACATCGCGGGGTTGGAAGACCACCTTGGCGACATGGACTTTAAGGTGGCTGGTTCCAAGGATGGCGTTACCGCACTGCAGATGGACATCAAGGTCAAAGGCATCAGCCTGCCGATCATGTCAGAAGCACTTGAGCAGGCGCGCGACGCCCGGCTTGAGATCATGGATGTCATGCTGGATTGCATCGCGGAGCCGCGCGAAGATCTCTCCGCATACGCCCCACGTATGTACAAGGTC
>CAZZMQ010000019.1:0-18050 GCA_964655365.1 uncultured Dehalococcoidia bacterium
ATAGGCCACCTGATAACGAGCCGCGGTGGAGCCCACCACCATGTCACAGAGACAGGCGAGGTCGAACCCAGCTCCCACGCAAACACCGTTGACCGAGGCGATTACCGGCACATCAATACGGCGCAGATTGATTAGTGCCTGCGCGTTTCGGATTAACCGAAGTCGACCATGCTCCAGATCCGGACTGCCATCAGCCGATGATTTGTCATCGCTTTCTTTGTGATCTGCCCCAGCACAGAAACCGCGACCTGCGCCCGTGATCACGACGCAGCGCACACTGCGGTCGTCGCGCGCCGCCCAGACTACGTCGTTCAATTCGGCGTAGAGCTTCGAAATCAATGCATTCAGCCGGTCGGGCCGGTTCAACGTGATCCAGAGAATCCCCTCTTTCTGGCCCCGCCGCTCGACCATAATCGTTTCGTAACTCATCCATGTCTCCCAAGCTCTAGTGTTTGGAAACGACTCAACTGCCGGATGGCGGCACCTGAGATCGCGCCACCTCCGGCACGCAGCATAGAGAACCAGCCCTGACATGAAACGTGCGACAAGCGGAACCCACGCGCCAGTGGGCTTCCCGGGCGGCGACGCCCGAGTTGAGACCGGCTATCACGCCAAACCAACCTTTGATCGCGAACTGACATAGCCTGGAGCGTGACCACAACGGCAGGCTGGGATCCCCCGAGAAAGACAATCGCGAAATGACGCCCGAACAACCCTTCGACGGAGTCACCATTATCGAGTTCGGCCAGTTCATCGCCGTCCCATTCTGTGCTCAGCTACTGGCCGAGGGCGGTGCGCGGGTGATCAAGATTGAGACACTGGAAGGCGATCCTGTGCGACTCCTGGGCCAACTCGCTCCCGGCGAGACCCGCACCTATCTTTCGCGCAACCGTGGTAAACAGTCTTTGCCGCTTGCTCTGCGGCAGCCCGGCACAAAGCCGGTGATCGACGCGCTGCTGCGGGAGGCGGACGTCGTCCTAATGAACTTCCGGCCCGGGTTAGCCGAGGACCTCGGACTCGATCCCGAGACGCTGACGCGCGAACATCCGCGCCTGATCACTGGACAGGTCACACCCTTCGGCCGCTACGGACCAGACGCCGGTCTGCCTGGCATGGACATCGTCGTCCAGGCCCGTAGCGGGCTGATGGTGGCCAATGGCCGCACAACGGAAGGGCGACCCGTACCTGGCGAGCCCCTAGCCGCCGACTACATGTGTGCGATGTCGCTCGCCTTCGGGATTAGCTCCGCCCTGCTGCGGCGCGAACAGACGGGAAAAGGCGGCCAGGTCCACACGTCACTGATCCAGGCCGCGCTGACCCTCAACAACAACCAGATGCTGCGTGTCGACAACATCGACAGTCCAACCCAGCGAGAGGCGCTGGGCGAACTCGCCCAGCGGCGCGCCGAAGGCGCCTCGTACACCGCGCAGCGCGCCACGCTGCGGTCCACTCGCCCGTCAGCCATGCTCAAGGTCTACTTCCGCACCTACTCCACTGCAGATGGTTGGATCGCTATCGCCTGCGGCAGCCACAAGCTGCGCGTCCGCTTCATCACCGCGATCGGACTTTCTGATCCACACCTGGGATCGGAACATCCCGAACAGAACGAGGACCATTACGAGACACTCCGCCTCGAGGTCGAGTCCGTGGTTCGCGCACGCCCCACGGCCGATTGGCAAGCCGTGCTCGTAGAAGCCGGCGTGCCAGTTTCAGATGTTAAATTCCCGATGGAACTATTCGACGATGATCAGCCACAGGCCAACGATATATTCCACGACCTGCCACACCCCACGCTCGGAAACGTGCGGCTGCTAGCTCCACCGATCTGGATGGACCACAACGGCTTTCAACCTGGTCCGCCCACCGCCCCTTTCGCCACCGAGGTGCGGTCCATTCTCGCGAGCTTAGGCTTCGACGATGGCACGATCGACGGCCTCATCGAAAAGGGAGTCACGCGCGACCCCTAAAAACCTGAGTGGCTGAGTGTCGAAAGTCGGCCATCCGCCCCGGCAAACGTCGTGAGCTCCAAATCCCCGGCTGAGTCCGCAATAAGCCCCGGTAGACTGTCCCGCACACTGAGCAAATGCCACCCAGGCCAAGTTGCCAATCCATGATCTCGTAGTCAATCCGATTGATCAGAAACGCGCCACACTCATGACAACGTGCTTCGCCACCCTCGGCCGCTTCCACGTTGCCCATGTAGGCGTAACGTAGTCCGTTGGCACGGCCGCTGCGCTGGACCTCAACCAGATTTTCCGCGGGGATGGGCGCATAGGCCTGCATCCTTCCAATCAGGGCGTTACGCGCTGAAGCGGAGAGGGACTTCGTCGCCCAGGTAATCATGATTCCAACCAGTGAGCTGACCAATCTCGCGGGACGAATCGTTCACCTCGGGGATCAACGACGTTGTGACCTCCGGCCAAGTGGATGTCCGGTGCCGGACATACTCGAGTGCCTCCATCACCAGCTGTAGCGCGGCGAAGCTAATCGATTTGTAGAACTCGTCGTCAAAGGCCTTGAGGTCGACGTTGGCGGCATCGATATGTTCATGGAACTCCGAACGTGGTTCCGCACAAACGTATCCCGTCGTCACCGCCACCGATTCTGAGCGCCACGGCCTTCAAGATCGGCAACTTAGGACTGCTGGGCACGGGAATCATGCTCGCCTTCGTGCGGGAGACCTTGCAGCCAGACATAGCCAAACCATCACCGCGCAACCTCTCCGGAACACGCGAGCCGACCCCAGGGACGAGGGGAGAAGCTTGTTCCCCTCCAGATGGACATGACCGCCCAAAGCGTGCGGAACGATGCTAACCAGTGGCAACTGGAATAGCAGTATCAATGGTGATCCGTGAGAAGGTGACCCACTTCTGCGCCGTCTGTCTCCTCCACCTCCGATGACGCCGCGACCACCCCGTCCCGCAGGCCAATCTCCCCTACAGCGCCAGCGGCAATGAGCGCCAAGACCCCCAGACCAGCCGCGGCACCGAGCACCCAGGTCCCTGCCCCGAAGCTGAGCACGGCACGCTTGGGCAGAACCCGAGCCAAACCCCAGAAGGTGATCGGCCCCCCTGCAGCGGCCGTGAAGAGCATCGTCGCAGCAGGGGCCTCTCCCATCCCGATCACCAGCAGCAAAGCCACCAGTGGAATCTCAAACAATAGCGGCACGTTGATCAGGATACCGATCAGACCGGCGAGGGCGATCCCTTGCAGATTGTTGCCGAGGAACTGTTGTACTGTGGACTCATCAACGAACTGGATCACCTGCGCGCTCAGTAGCGCCTCGAGCACCTTGATCGGGCCCTATCGAATGAAGTAACCCAGCGAAGCGCGTGGCCAATCACGCACGCCGTTTCGCAAGACGGACGACCAAGCTCGATCTTCCGGCAACTCCAGGACCGGGATTGGCGACTCCGCCTCCTGGCCATGCCTACCGGCGAAGTAGGCCACAACAGGACCCAGGATCAGCGCCCCGATCACGCTAACCCCGATTCGTGCTCCAGCCATGGTCGGGGTGAAGACCACAAGCAACATGATCAACGCGGGCAGATTGAGCGTCGACGAGGCCTGTACTGTCGCCACGATCGATTCCGCGCGCGCGCCGCCCCGGCCCAGGGCGTTCGCGACCGGGACGATGCAAGCTGAGCAAAGCGTCATCGGTGCGCCCACGAAGATGCCCTGCAAAGATCCTCTCCAACCCGTAGCACGGAAGCTCGCCATCTGATCGCGCGGGAAGAGGAAGACTTCGGTCAAGCCAGCAACCAGAAAGGCAAACACCATGCCGATCGTCACAAGTTGTAGATATTCGTACGAAAAATCCCACCATCGCTCCACAAACGAAGTCTCCGGCGCCGGGCGGGCACAGTAGCCTTGGAAGCAAAGTAGCGCCAGAGCCGCGGCACTATTACCTAGAGCCGCACCAGCAGCGCTGACGTCAGCGCTGGTCGCCAGGTCTCCCGCGCGCTCGGAAGTGGCAACACCGGCAGTGGTGTCGATGTCCTCTCGCACCGTGTCCAGTTTCGGCGCGCGACTAAAAGTCACAAAAAGAGCTAGCAGCAGCACCAAGAACAGGGTGCCCACCAGGCGTTTGCGCTTGAGAGCCGTATCCAGCATCGCTGCCTCAGTCCCCGGCAGCGTAAGACGCCGCGCTGGGCCCGCCTCCAAACCAGGGGCAGATACCCTCGCAGGATACCGGACTAGGAGCAGGTGCGTTGATGTGAAGCCCCAGAGGCTGGACAGCGAAAACGGTGGTCCGCACGCTGCGGACAACCCGCAATCGTCAGTTTTTGCATGCCCACTGGCTTGTTAGGCCCTCACGACGATTCCCTCATGCTGGAACGCAGCTCAGACAAACCTAGGTAATGCCGTACACCACCAGCGCCCCCCACCAGTACGATCCCAAACCCCGCGGCCGACCCGAGCACACTCAACGCAACCGCAGCGCAAGAATCGCAGGTCAACAAGAACAGTAAATGGCACAGAGCGACGACTTGGCCCCGGTTCCCATACCCGCCACCCACACGCGGAAGATAAAAGACGCGGTGCTTGCGGCGGCGAAACGACAGGGACCAGATAATCCGCGTGATCCGGTCATACGAAGTGCCCGGCACCGAACAGCCACCTTCCCGAGCATCTCGACGACCCCCGTCGACATGAGTACCTAAATGCGGAAGTTCCAGCCCCATTCCGTTACGGTCGAGCGACGATTGCGCCCGATCGTAGCCAGTGACAAGTCGACGACAAGGATGCGCCATGGAGTGTCACGTTTGCGCCGTTCAGCGTCCTGCTAACGAGCGTTACTGTCTGCGCTGCGGCGCATCGCTAAATCCAACCGACTCCGCCGGTGCCTGCACCGTCGTGATCTCCTACGACCTCGACGGGCCGTCAGGCATGATCAACCGCGACCCCCAGATCGAAAATCTTCCGTCGGCTCGCTCATCCGGTGAGTACGGGCCCAGCGTCGGCGCGCCGCATATACTGGCGATGCTGGAGCGCGTCGGTATTCTCGCATCCTTCTACATTCCTGGATGGATCGCCGACCGGTACCCGCGCATCGTTGAGCGGGTCGCGGCCGCGGAACACGAGATTGGACACCACGGCTACCTCCACGAGCCGCCCGCCACGCTTGATCGTGACGAAGAAGCAACCGTCCTCGATCGAGGTGTCGAGTCGCTGCGGAACGTCGTGGGCCAAGCGCCAATCGGGTATCGCTCTCCCTCCTGGGAGCTAAGCGCGTCATCCGAAACACTGCTGGTTGAGCGCGGATTCGCCTACGACTCCAGCTTGATGGGCTCCGATGCGCCGCACCTGCTGGAGAGCGGCTTGGTGGAAATCCCCATCCATTGGTCGCTGGACGATTACCCCTACTTCCTCTATGGCCCCTCGGACGGACGTCGTCTCATGGCCTCGCCGACGCAGGTCTACGACACTTGGATGGCAGCGTTCGAAGAGTTCCACGCACGTGGTGGGACATTCACACTGACCATGCATCCATACATCAGCGGTCGGCCCGGCCGTCTAGCAATGGTCGAGCGGTTCATTCATGCGATGCAGTCGTTCGACAACGTCAGCTTCAGGCGCGCTGACCACGTCGCAGCAACAACCCGTGCCCGCGCGGGCACCACGTAAATAGCTCCTTCAAGCAGCAAGTTAACCAGTCGATGCGAAAGCAGGAGGAACCGTAGACGACGCGGTGACAGTAGAGTTCGCCGACAAAATCGTTGTCAGCATCCCGACGAGCGGAAGCAGCTCTGGCGAGCAGAAGCGAAACGAGATCTGGTGCCACCAGGCCAACGAACGCAATGACCTCCGTCGTGAACGCAAGCCGGCTGACCGACCCGCCCGTGCTGTCCCACCAAAGGTCTGACGCAGTCCCATCTGTAGGCCCGGACTGCGCGCGCGGCTGTGACCGACGAGCCGTAGACGTGCGCGTCCTCGCCATCTTGGGCGAATTGCACCAGATCGGCAACAACGAGCCACCGACCCGGGGCAATGGCACCAACTTGGTCCAGGTCATTTACGTCTGACTTCGCGTAGCCTTGATCGCACCACACCCAGGTTTCCATGCGGGAGGCCCCGATCTGCCGCGCCCGCTACGGAATTGATGTATCAGGCATCTCAAAATTGAGCATCTGCCTACACAGAATCCGGCAGGTCCTAGTAAGATTATGTCGAACTACTCCTAGGCAGAGCCCGCCTCATGCTTCGGGGCTAGACCTCACTCTGTCTCCGCTGTCAACTGCGGCTTGGCACGGAAATGCAACTATCGCCGACGCGGCCCCGCTTCGATCACCATCCTCGCCAGACCTCAAAGTCGGTGGAAGCAAAAGGAACGTCGAGTAACACTGCATCGTCTTAGTTGGTATCCGCAGGCATTGGAGGGAGACCGATGACGACCGCTACAACCGCCCGCCCGAGCAAGTCCAGCAAGAAAGCCACGAGCAAGGGGACAGAGAGGCTGTCCACGGCCAGCGTCAAGGCTGAAAGCCAAACACGAACAGCTCCCACACCCAAGCAGGGAGCGCGCCGGCGCAAGCTCGTCCAAGCAGATCTGGCCAACAAGCCCATCGTGATGCCGGATAGCGCCTGGAAATTCAATCTGAAGGAACCTGATCGGACTGCCAAGCGCAACCTAAGCAGGCAGGTAGACGAACGCGACGGCGGAGACGCCGTGCGCAGCTACCTAGGCGAGATCGGGCGCGTCGCGCTGCTGACAGCGCAAGACGAACGTGACCTCGCGCGGGCGATCGAAGCAGGCCATTGGCTCTCCAGTCTGGAAGAGGACCTGTCCGAACATCATGGCCGGGAGGCCAGCACCCTAGAGCTTTGGCAAAGCCTGCTGACTCAGCTCGGTGAGGCCGACGCTACCTTCGGCGTCGTCCTCGAGACGCTCGAAATCGGAACAGACGATCTCGCCGCCACAATCGAGCAAACAGAGGTTCGCAGCGCAATCGACAATGAGACCGACGAGCGTCTACGCGACGCCCTCATACGTCGGCAGCACCTGAGCGAAGAAGAGGCCACGAGCCGTCTGGTCACGGCTTCGGTCGTCTCGCGCATCGTCGGCGCCGATATGCTGCAACGCAGTGTCGAGGCGACCGGCTCATACAACGCCATCGCACCCCCGAAAGCCGCGGCGTGCAAGAAATTGGGAAAGCTAACGCCACGCATCGAGCGCCAACTGGGCCAGGTACACGCGGATGCCTATCGTGCGGAGAAGCAGATGCTGGAGGCGAACCTTCGCCTAGTCGTCTCGGTCGCCAAGAAGTACAGCGGTCGTGGCCTGGGGCTGCTTGACCTAGTACAGGAAGGCAACATCGGTCTCGTGCGAGCCGTCGAGAAGTTCGACCATCGCCGCGGCTATAAATTCTCCACCTATGCCACCTGGTGGATCCGCCAGGCCGTAACCCGTGCCATGGCCGATCAGGCGCGCACGATCCGACTTCCGGTTCACACCGTCGAAACGCTCAACAAGCTCGTACGCGCCTCGCGGCGTCTCGTACAGCAGTACGGGCGTGAGCCGAGCGCCGCGCAGCTAGCCGTGGAAATGGACCTCTCCGAGGAGCGAGTGGAGGAACTGCTGCGGGCCAACCAAGAACCGGCATCGCTCGACTCACCAATCACGGACAGCGACGAAACGTTCCTAGGTGACTTAGTCGAGGACACGTCACTGCCGACCCCGGCGGACGTTCTACAGCAAACTGCAATGAGCGACACACTCAACGAGGTGCTGGAATCGCTGGACGATCGAGAGTGCGCAGTGCTGCGCCTACGTTTCGGCCTCGCCAATGGGCGCTCGCACACCCTGGAAGAGGTAGGTACCCAATTTGGCCTGACCCGAGAACGGATTCGGCAGATCGAGGCGAAAGCGCTTCGCAAGCTACGCCACCCCAGTCGCGCTCGACAGCTGCGCGACTTCATGAACTCGGACGGCTAATCGTCAGGCCTCGCAACCTCCGCCGCGATTGGCAGATTAGTAGCGGGGTCTACCTCGTGAGGACCGGCCAAGTCTAGTTCCTTGGCGATCTCGCGCACGGCAGGTAGCACCTCTTCTCCCATCAGACGTAGGCTGCGCATAGCATCTTCGTGCGTCATCGATCCGTCGCCGTCCCAGAAGAAGATGCTACCCGGACGCAGTTCCTCCATGACATTTCGGATCTTCGGAATGACCTGATCGGGTGTGCCGCTGACGATGCTCTGGGCATCCAAGAGCTGCTGATAATTCTCGTCCACATCAAGATGGTGAGTAGCCGAGTCTAAGGCCAGCGGCTGGTACTTAGCCGCCTCACCCGTGCTTAGGTCACGACCGCGCGACGCGGCAACGTGGCGCACGCCACCCGTTGGCAGCAGGTTGCGCCGATCAGTCATGCCGGGCAGGTCCTGCACATGCTTTCGGGTGTCACCACGGCTACCTTCCAAGAAAATATTTCCCGGCCCAGTGAGAAACTTGCGTCCAGTCTCGTAGGCTTTCTCCTCGGTCTCGTCCACGTGAACCTTGAACAGGTAGCCGCGGTGCTGAGGTCCAGCTTGGTAGCCATGCTCAGCTGCGACGTGATCGTAGTAAGCGAACGAATCCTTAGTCGGGTCCATCCGAGTGGCCAGCATCACATAGGGATATCGACGTGCCGCTGCCCACTCCACAGTACGCTTACTGACCGCTCCGGGAATCATGATTTGCGGATGGGGAGCTTGGTACGGCTTGGACCAGGGGTTCACGTAGCGATAGTGGTAATGTTCGCCCTCCCAGCGGAACGGTCCATCATCCGTCCAAGCCTTGAGAATCAACTCATGCGCCTCCTGGAAGCGTTCCCAGTTGTAGGGTGAAGGCGAGTCGTGCGCGACGCTTTCCCGTCCGGTGCCCCGGACCCAACCGGTGATCAGCCGGCCACGCGAGATCATGTCGATAATCGCCAACTCCTCAGCCAACCAGAGCGGGTCGTCCCAGATCGGGAGGATGTTGCCGATCAGCACGATCTTGGCGCGATCGGTGATGCGGGCAAGAATCGCCGCCTCCACATTGCAGGCACTGCCCATACAGAACGGCGTCGCATGGTGCTCGTTGAGCGCCAGTGCATCGAAGCCCATCTGCTCCGCGTAGATCTTCTCGTCGAAATAGCGGTTGTAGAGCTGTGAGCCAAGTTTCGCGTCGTACTCTCCGTTCGACGAGTCGAGGTCCGTTAGGCGACGGCCGGTTGTACCCCACCAGCTCGCATCCGGATCCTGGTAGGGCCGTTCGGTGAAATAGCCCAACAACATGCGAACCCCCTCAGCCTAAGAACTGGCGCCAGACCGCGACGATGCTTGTGACGCGCCGTCTCGTCGAGCTGCATAGTAGGGCGTCTCAAATGGGAAGAAGCCGCGCCGGAACGCGCGGGCTTCTTCCCATTCGCCTCTGGGCACTGTCAGTCCGCAACGAGGACGATCGTGCCGGTTACCGAGAGACTGCCTCCGGTGCCGTTGACGACACAGGAGCGCGCATCGGTCTGCTTACCTGCGTCACCGCTGAAACCCCCGTCTTCGGCAGTGCCCGACAGCTGACGATACGCCTCCACCAAGAGTTGTTGCCCATACATCCCGGAGTGGTTGAATGAGAGCCCGCCGCCGTTGGTGTTGATCGGCAACCGACCGCCCGGCGAGGCGTGTCCATCCGCCCAAAGCTTCCAGCCTTCGCCACGAGGAGCAAGACCCAACATCTCCGCAGTGATACCAGCCGTCACTGTGAACGAGTCATAGATCATCGCCATCTCCATGTCCTCCGGTCCCATGCCCGCCATGGTGTAAGCCGCAGCGGCGGAAGCGGCGGCGGAGGTGGCGGTGAAGTCTTCCATCTCCAGCTTGTTGGAGTGGCTCATGTTCTCACCCGCACCGGCGATCCAGACGGGCTTGGTCGGCAAACTCCGCGCAATTTCTGGATTGGTGATCAAGATCGCGCCGCCGTAGTCGGTCACAAGGCAGACATGCAGCAGAGTCAGCGGCCACGAAATCATGCGCGAGTTGGCGACATCCTCAACCGTGATCGGCCCACCGGCGGGGTTCGTTTCTCCCGAGTACATGATCGCCCGCGGGTTCAATCCTGCCCATTCGCGCGTGACAACAGCGATGTTCGCAAAGTCGTCCGGCGTTGTGCCGTAACGGTAGTTATGACGGGTCATTGCGTGCGAATAGTTCGAGGGCGCACCGGAGAAGCCGTACGGGCCCGTGAACTGTGCGTCGGGGCCCCAGGGGTCCGGGGAGCCCCGACCGTCCCCACGACCACGACCCTGCGTGTGACGAACTGACCAGCCCATCTCGCCGTGCGAGACAAGCGCTACGTCGATAACGCCCGCGTGGATCGCGGCCAGCGCGTGATGCACATGCATCTCGAAAGAGCAGCCGCCCACCGAGGTCGTGTCAATGTACTTGGGATGAATCCCCAGATATTCGGCGATCTGGGAAGCAACCCCAGGAGCGAAAATACCGTCGATCTTGCTGATTGGGATTCCAGTTTGCTCGCTGACGTTGTGAATCGCCTCAATGTGCAGCCGCATGGAAGACTTTGGCTTCGGCAGATAGCCAATCTGATCGGCCTCGGCCGCTCCAACGATCGCAGCAGCGCGCGAGAGTTCGCTTGGCATCGTTTTCTTTCCTTAGACCACACGCCAGAACGGAATGTGGACGTCGTCACTGGCTGGTTCGAACTCGACGCGGACTTTCGCGCCCACGTCAATCGTCTCAGGTTTCTCCGGGTCGACTCCGCGCAGCACGGTGGCCATACGGTCTCCCTCGTTGAGGTCGATGTAGGCCGTCACGAAAGGCGCGTCGTCGGCCCAGCCACCAAAACCACGCATCTGTACCGCGAAGGTGTGGATCGTGCCTTCACCGCTGGCCTCGAACCATTCGATATTCATAGAGTGACAGTGCGGACAAATCACCCGTGGATACCAGTGCACCCGGTTGCAGTCTATGCAACGTGGCAGCATCAGCTTGCCAACCTTGGCGCCGTCCCAGAACGGCTGGCTGACCGGATCCGGCTCTGGTATTGGCTTGTTGTACTCGGCCATCTTGGCCCCTTTCGTCGGTGCGGAGCAGGACTAGCGCCGCGCAGTACGGGAGCCCGCGAGGCGGGCGCAGAAACAGAATGCCGCAGCGCAGCGTGGAGAGCGACTTCAGCCAACCGAAGCAAACTGAGGCCGCAATCGAGGCTAGCCACGGCCCTCAACCAGGTCAATCGCACGTGCAACCGTGCGCCAGCATTAGGGTGACGCAAGAACCGCTGGCTCTTGAGGCGAGCGCAAACGAGGGGGAAATTCCGTGACGACCGAGCCAATCAGTGTCGGATCCATCGAAGTGCACCGAATCGAAGAGCTCCTAATACCTACTTCCATGCGCTGGCTCTTCCCGGAGCTGGACGACGGTCGCCCGGTGGTGGAGGCGAACCGTGACTGGTTGGCACCGCACTTCATCAACGAGCGCGGCCATCTTCTTCAGAGCATCCACAGCCTGTTCTTTGACGTCGACGGGACCAGCGTCATCATTGACACCTGCGTTGGCAACGACAAGCAACGGCCCAACGGCTCGCCCGAATGGCACCTGCGCAACGGCCCGTTTCTGGACGACCTCAGCGTCGCCATCGACCCTGCAGCAGTCGACCTGGTGATCTGCACGCACCTTCACGTCGATCACGTGGGCTGGAATACACGCTTAGTGGAAGGCACGTGGCAGCCCACCTTTCCCAACGCCCGTTACCTCTTCGTCGATCGTGAGATCGAACACTGGGAGCGCCTGGCCGCTTCCGAACCAGAGACTTGCACGTTAATGGATGACAGCGTTCGCCCCATCATCACCGCGGGCCTAGCCGACGTTGTGCCGGCCGACCACCGCGTAAGCGACTCACTCTGGTTGGACCCCAGCCACGGACACACACCCGGCCATGTCTGCGTCCGTCTCGCCTCCGACGGGGAGGAGGCGGTGATCAGCGGAGACCTGATGCACAGCCCCATCCAGTGCGCCATCCCGGACGCGCGCCCCGCGCTCGATCGTGACGCCGCGCCCGCCCGCGTCGCACGCCACGCATTCCTCGAGCGGTATGCCGAAAGCGACGTGCTCGTTTTCGGGACGCACTTCAATGCGCCATCCGCCGGGCGCATAAGCCGCAGCGGCGACGCCTACCGCTACGACGCAATCGAAAGGACCACCGCATAAGTCGCCTGCCCTACCTACCACTCACCCAACTCACTGGTCGCGAAAAGGAGCTCTACGCTGCCATCACCAACGCCATGCTGCACGTGCCCGAGATGGGAGATCTGGTGCAGCAACTCGGCGTCGCGCCAACGAAGGGGCACAAACATCTATTCTTGGCGCTATGCCCGACACGGATAAGATGCCTCCACTGCGCGGGATTCGAGTACTGGAGGCGAGCGCAACCCCAAGCGCCGCGTACGGCGGCCGCCTACTCACCGGACTCGGTGCGGAAGTGATCTGGATCGAGCCGCCACGCGGCTCTGCGCTCCGCCGCACCGGCGGCTTCCCCGGCGATAGACCCCAGCGCGACAGCGGCGCACTCACGCTTCATCTCCAACGCGGCAAACGAAGCCTCACGTTGGACCTCCACACACGCGCGGGCCAACGCCTCTGGCGGCGTCTGACGCCGGACGTGGTGCTCTACGACCTTTCCCAGGCTGATGCGAATGCGTGGGGTCTGGATCCCAACGACCTGCTCGCAGCTAACCCCGATCTGGTCGTCACCAGCATCACTCCCTACGGCACCACCGGACCGTTACAAGACTGGCAGGCGACCGAACTGACGGCCTACGCCGCCGGTGGCTATCTGCGCATCACGGGTGACCCCGATCGTGAGCCCATCAAAGCCTGGGGTACCCAGGCACATCTACAAGCCGGCATCCATGCCGCACTGGGGACCGCCGCCGCCTTGCGAGCACGAGAGCGAGACAACAAGGGGCAGCATGTCGACGTCTCATTAGCCGAAGCAGTCTCATTCCTGCTAGGCGGGACGCTTCAGTCAGCCTATTTCTTCGACCGCGAGCCAGAACGCAACGGAACCCGACTGGTGGGCTTCGGCGAAGGACATAGCTACCCCAGCACGATTCGGCCCTGCGCCGACGGATTTGTTCACGCTCATGGCAACAACCGCTTCCCAGAAACGCTAGCGATCCTCTTCAACGAGCCCCGGCTGACCGAACCGGATCTGTTACGAACGATGTTCGGCCACGCCGACGAGATCGATGCCCTAATGGATCCCCATCTGGAGTGCACGGAGCGCGCCGCTATCGTGAGGGCTGCGCAGGCGCTGCGCATCCCCTTCACAGAGGTCTTACGCCCCAGCGAGGTGTTGCAGGACAATGCGGGACATCACGCCTCGCGCGATTTTTTCGTCTACCGAACACACCCGGACACCGGGGCAATCGCCTATCCGGGTTCAGCAATCCGGCTAGGCACGGCGAGTTGGCAGGATGGCATGGCACCCCAGCTCAATGCGGACGCTGCAGCTTGGGATGCGACCGCTGAGACGCGGGCACGCTGGAGGCGGGCCCATGTCGCCTGACGTTCCCCAAACCGCGCGCGAGCGCCCCCGACTCGCCCACACCAACCCGCCAGATGGCGCTCGACCGCTCGCCGGTGTACGAGTAATCGACCTGACCGTCGCCGTCGCCGGACCAATCGCAACGCAACTGCTAGCCGGGCTCGGTGCCGACGTCATACGCGTTGAGACCCCCTGGGGACGCCCCCGCATCCCAACAACGGTGGCCCCCCAGCTGGATGGCACCGCCGACGAAGCCTGGAACCGCTACCCCTTCTTCAACGAGCTTCATCTGGGTAAGCGCTCAGTCACGCTGGATCTGTCGGACACGTTGGGCCGCGCGACTTTGTTAGACCTCGTCCGGGTCTCCGATGTGCTGCTGGAGAATTTTTCACCACGTGTAATGGGAAACTTCGATCTCGAGTGGGGACAGCTCCGGGCAGAAAATCCAAGACTGATCTTCGTCAGTATGCCTGCCTTCGGCAAAAACGGTCCGCACCGCGATCGCGTCTCCTACGGTCCGGGCATCGACGCCATGAGCGGCCTCTCCTGGCTCACTGGCTACAGCGATGGCGCACCACTCAAACCCGGCAACTTCTATTGCGACCAGAATGCGGGGCTGCACGCCGCCTTCGCCACAGTCAGTGCACTGCGCGAGCGCGATCGGACGGGACGCGGACAGACCGTCGAACTCGCGATGCTGGAGGGAGAACTACAGCTGCTAGGCGACGCGCTCGTCTCTTATCAGCTCAACGGGCGCGAACCCACACGAGTCGGCAACGACCATTCCAGCATGGCACCGCACGACGTCTTGCCCGCGCAAGGCAATGACGCTTGGATCGCGATCAGCTGTCGAGACGACGCCGATTGGGAAGCTTTGCTGAGACTGGTCACTCAGGACGATGAGGAGCGTGGCACTGCTCTCGAACAAGACCTGCGTTATGCGACGGCGTTGCGACGCTGGAAGAATCGTACGGAGCTGCGTAAGTCCCTTAGTCCTTGGACCAATGCGCAGGATCCGTCGATCCTCGCCGCTCGGCTGCAGCAACGTGGCATCCCCGCCTCGAGCGTGCACGGCTCGAGAGATCTCTTACACGACCAGCAATTCCTGGCGCGAGCGGTTGCTCCGGCCGTTCAGCATCCACAAGTGGGGCCAACACCCGCGCCACGCCCCGCCTTCCGACTGAGCGGTACCCCGTCCCCGCCGACGGGCGCCGCGCCACTCTTTGCCGCCGATAATGACTATGTTTTCCGCGTGCTCCTAGGCTACGACCAGGAGCGCATCGATTCACTATGCGAGGCTGGCGTGACTTCGTATGAATTACTGGAGCACCCACGATGACAATCGAAAAGCCGTGGCAAACGCCGGACAAAACCGCTCTGCGCGCGATTCCTGGGGTCCTTGGCGTCTACGAGATCGCCGATGCCGCTGGTCGGCTACTCCTAATCGGATTCGCGGGCGGGCGGGAGCCGTTCGGACTGCGCTCCAAGATCGCCGACCACTTCAGTGACGGGGAACTGAACCCCGTCCTGCGCGAGCGCGCGGCACAGTTCCGTTGGGAAAGCAATCAGCAGTACACCACGCGGCGCCTGGAGATGCTGATGCACTACCTCGACGAACACGAAGGCAGCTGGCCACCGGCTAACGCTGCGGGCGATTGGGAAGATCGCCCCACGCTGGGCCGCCTGAGACGAAACACTTAAACACAGAGCGAGTGTCATGAACATCCATCTCACCGAAGAACAGACCATGATCACACAAGCGATACGTCGCTTCGTGCGCGAGGAGATCCGACCACTCGAACAGGAGCTCGATCCAGACGCCGTCGAGCTACCACCCGGGGAAGCCGAACGCCTGCGCGACATCGTTCGCGGCATGGGGCTCTACAACATGGATGTGCCTGCCGAATACGGCGGTCCGGGAATCGATCTGACAACCCGCGCCCTGATCGCTGAAGAACTGGCCCAGCATCGCGCTGGGCTCTACCTACCCTGCTACGGCGTCTTCGGTTCGGCCGGACTTGTCCAGCTCTACGCCGGCAACGACGACCAGAAAGAACGCTACCTGTTCCCGATGCTGCGGGGGGAGAAGCGCGGCTTTTTCGGGCTGACCGAACCCAGCGGCGGCGCCGACCCCGCTCGTGCGATCCAGACTCGCGCGATCAAGGATGGCGACGAGTGGGTGATCAACGGAGGCAAAGTCTTCATCTCGGGCGCTGACAAGGCCGACTTCGGTCTCATCTTCGCCCGCACCAACCCCGAGCAGGGACGCAAGGGAATCACCTGTTTCATCGTAGATACTGACACGCCCGGCTTCGAGGTGCGCCGCGTCGTTCACACACTGCGCTCCGGCAACTACGGCACAGAACTCTCATTGGACGACGTCCGTATCCGACCCGAGAACGTGCTAGGTGGAGAGGGCGAAGGCTTCTCGCTGGCAAACACCGCCTTGACGCGACAACGTGTGCCCTACTCGGCGGCCTGCATTGGCATCGCGGTCGCAGCCCAGGAATTGGCTGTCGAATACGCCAAACAGCGCGAAACGTTCGGTGCCCCGCTGGCGACGCGTCAAGCAGTGCAGTGGATGATCGTCGACAACGAGATCGACATCCGCACAGGACGGCTGCTCTACCTGCAGGCCGCCAGCACGGCCGAACACGGCGAACCGTTCCGCTTCGAGGCGGCGATGGCCAAACTGATCTGCAGCGAGGGGGCGGGGCGCGTCGTAGACCGAGCGATCCAAATCCACGGTGGTGTTGGCGTAACCAAGGATCTCCCGCTGGAACGCTGGTACCGCGAATTGCGGATCCGGCGCATCGGGGAGGGACCTAGCGAAGTTCAGCGCGTGATCATGGCGCGCGATCTACTCTCCACCCGATCAGGATCTTGAGGGGGCACAATGGAACTGATTCAGACCGAATGGGCCGGGGCAGTACGCACCATCACGCTGGCACGACCAGAAAAACGCAATGCGCTCAACCCATTGATGCTGACTGAGCTGCACGAGGCCTTCAGCAACGGTCCTAGCCAAGAAGAGCGAGTCATCGTGATTCGTGCACAGGGTCCGGCATTTTGCTCCGGCCTCGATTTGAAGGATCGGATCACGACACTGGGCCAGCCCGGCGCGAGCTCGATTGAGACCGTCCTGCACGCGATCGAGAACTATCCCTTGCCGGTTGTAGCCGTCGTGCAGGGTGACGCCATCGCGGGGGGAAACGAACTTGCGCTGCACTGTGACTTCGTCATCGCCTCGCGGGAAGCCCGTTTCGGCATGTCGCTAGCGCAAATCGGATTGGCCCCTACCTGGTTGCTGACGACGAAGCTATTGGAGACCGCTGGACCGGTGACCACGCGCGAAATACTACTGCTGGGTGATCCCTTGTCCGCGACCCGAATGCACGAACTCGGCGTAATCGCACGCGTTGCCCCGGCAGAGAAATTGGATGCTAGCGCGGCCCAAATCATCGATAGACTGGCCAAGAACGCACCGCTCTCCCTGCGTTCGATGAAAGCACTCCTTGTGCGGGAAATGGCATTCCGCGACCACATAGAGCACGCCGATATCGATGCCATGGTTCAGCAAGCCCGCGAGAGCACCGACGCCCGGAAGGGGATCCAGGCGCGGCTCGACCGCCGCCCGCCAGAGTTCAGCGGGCACTAACGGCGAATGAGGCTGAGCACGGTTTAGAGCGCCACGAGCCCGCGGCGGGCCGCCACGGCCACTGCCTCGGTCCGCGATAGCGCCTGCAGCTTGCTCAAGATTGAACTGACGTGGAATTTCACCGTGTGCTCGCTCACCAACAGCCGCTCCGCAATGCGCCGGTTTGGTTGACCAGCTGCAATCAAGTGCAACACTTCGAGTTCACGGGGCGTCAGCGACTCACCAGCTGGTTCCATTTCGCCCTCGACCGGGGTACGCAGCGCCGCCGGATGAATCACAACCAAGCCCATCGCGGCCGCATTCACCGTCACCGCCAATTGCTCGGCTGTCGCGTCCGCAGGCAGGTAGGAGTCGCCGCTCCCCAGGGCGAGGGGCACGGGAGCACCTAGAACCACGGTAGGCAGATCGATGAGCGCACCAACGGCCCAGCCCGTTTCAGAGCCGTCGTCTACGACGATGTCGTAATCGGGTCCGATCACTTCGACCTCACTCGCATGGCTCGGATCAAGCACAGTGACCTCGAATCCGGGCGATCGCTCAAGCATCGCCTGCAACTCGCGTCGCGCCAGAGGAGATTCCGACAGAACTAGGACCCGAAGACGGCGAGCCACCTGCATCGACTTATTCGCTCCCCTTAGGCCACCGTGTGGCGGCTACTTCGCGCGCCAATGCCTCACGCGCTCTGACCTAGGATACCGAGCGAGGGCATCTTGCGGCTTCCCCGACTGCTCGTTCCGCAGAATTACGCGCGATTGTCGCACCTGCGTGCAGGATCCTCGGCCCGGTAAGTAATGGACCGCCGTCTCCTGATCGCCGATCCGCGGCGCGCGCAAGACCGGCGTGCTGGGCTTCGGCACGGGCCTGCTGAAAGGG
>CAZZMQ010000019.1:18060-30111 GCA_964655365.1 uncultured Dehalococcoidia bacterium
TGATCGCCGATCCGCGGCGCGCGCAGCGCCGGGACCTTTATGTCATTACTAGTGATTCTACCGCTGCTACAGACCGAGAGTAGTGGCACACGCGCTTCTCGTGCGGCATGATCCTCTCCGACAAGATCTGAACGATAACACGCTGGTGGAGTCCTGCCTTGCTCGACGATTCGACTTCGCAGCTCTCAATCGAAGACCTGCACAACGCCCCAACTGAATCTCAGTTGATCGAGATCGAAGCCGCTGCGGCCGGACTGGCTGCTGCTGCAGGCGCGATCCTGATGGAGCGCTTCCGCTCATCTCTGGAAATCGAATACAAGGACAAGCAACGCTCGGATCCGGTCACGGAAGTCGACCGTATGATCGAGAAACTGGTACAAGACGAAGTCACGCGTGACTTCCCAACGCATGGCGTGCTAGGTGAAGAAGGCGCGGAGTCCGGGCCGGATGAGGCGGAGTACGTCTGGATTATCGATCCGCTGGACGGCACCTCCAACTTCATCAACGGACTGGCCACCTTCGCCTGTTCCATTGGCATCGTCTGGCGGGGACTGCCCGTCGCAACCGCGCTGTTCCTTCCCACCAGCCGTCACCTAGAACCGGGTGTATACCGCGCCCGTCTGGGTGGAGGCGCATACTTCAACGATGACCCGTTTAGCTTCCGCCTCACAGGTATGCCACCCGCTGCGCGGCTCAGCGGTCTCCCTGGAGGGACAGGAGGTGTGACGGGGCCCAAGGGCCGGCGCTTCGGCATCGCCCGTACGCTCGGCAGCATGGCCGCGGAGATCGTCTACACCGCGGAGGGCACATTCCAAATGGGTCTCTTCGAGGGTGGCAAGATCTGGGACGTAGCGGGGGGCGTCATGCTCTGCCTGGAAGCGGGCGCAGCGGCCTACGTGCGCGACAGCAAAAGCTCGCCCTGGCGACCCCTAGAGCGCTTCGTCGGATCCGACGTTGCTCCTCCGTCAATAGCCCAACTTCGTAGCTGGAATCAGGGGCTCGCAGTGGGCGCGCCAGAGGTGCTGCCTGGACTCGCACATGAACTGACCCGCGAACAAGGACCGCTCGCCATCTTGCGCCGTCTCGTCCTGCGCGAGGGCGGCGAGTAAACACTCAGTACGGTTGTCTAATCTCAAATCAGGTTAGTCGACGCTCTTATGCTGCCCGCCATCGACGATGATGTTCGTTCCGGTGACCCAACTCGCCGCGGGGCTTGCGATGAACGCAACGACTCGCGCCACCTCCTCCGGCCCGCCGTAGCGACCGGCCGGAATCGACGCTTCGACGGACTTGTAAAGGTCGGGTAAGTTTTGTTCCACCGTGTGCCAAGCACCACCTTCGAAGTAGATCGACCCAGGCGAGACCACGTTTACGCGAATTCCCTTCGGGCCCAGAGTCTGCGCCAGCTCGTTGGCGTAGGCTCGCATCGCCGCCTTCATCGGCCCATAGGACGATGCTTGCAAAAAGAACTCGGTACTCGCCGTGGTACCGATGAAGACAACGCTAGCCGCTTCACTAGCCTCGAGCGCAAACATGGCCGATTCAACCGCCCGCACGCCCGCCATCACATCGATGTTGAATGAACTGTGCCAACCTTCTTCACCGCGTCCCACCATGGCACTCGTGTTGTGCACGATGATGTCGACGCCTTCAAGTGCGTCGATCGCCCGAGCCATAAACTGCGTGACGCTATCCCTGTCGGTCATGTCGGCCACCATCGCATAGACCTTTGCACCGCTCGCCTCTAGCTCAGTCTTCGCGGCCTGGACACCCTCTTCGCCTCGCGCACAAATCGCGACGGACGCGCCTTCGTCCGACAGTGTTTGCGCGATAGCGCGGCCAATACCCCGGCTCCCACCGGTAACGATCGCTCTTTTTCCGCTCAGTCCCAGGTCCATGCCTCACCTCGCTTTCGACCGAAGTATTATGCGTGGCACCCGCAAGTACCAGGATTGCGTCCGCCCATTGCGCCGCACGTCGTACGATGCCTGCGGAAGGAGCCCGTGTGCGCGCCGTTGGAACCCGAGGACCTGTCGCTATCACACGCGGTGTGTTCGACACGCAGCGCGCTAAGCATCAGGCTGTCCTGATCGACATCGGTTGCGGCGACGGTGCCCTGCCTTATCGAATCGCGGGCAACGAACCCGAGTTGTTCTGTGTCGGGATAGACCCGAATGCCGAATCGATGCAGGAATATGCTCGCCGCGCTAACCGCAATCCCGCCAAGGGCGGTCGCTCAAACGTGCTCTACGTGGCGGCAGCGATCGAGCAGTTGCCGGGTGAACTCACCGCGAGCGCGGATCTCATCACAATCAACTTTCCCTGGGCCGGGCTGCGGGGCGCGCTGCTACGCGGCGAGCCGACAGTGATGGCGGCCCTGCAACAGCTCAGCGCTGGATCAGCACGCTTCCAACTCTTGATCAATCTCGACGAGTCGATCCCGGACCTATCCGACGTCTCCCCTGAGGCGCTGCGAAACAGTCTGAGTGCCCCCCTCGCCGAAGCCGCATTCCGGATCGATGCCGCTGGCTGGCTGCCGGAGTCGGCCCGCGTGCGGAGCACATGGGGCGGTCGTCTCATTGCCGGCAGCGGCCGGTCGGTCGTCCGCTTGACCGCGGTTAGAGGTGCGCCGGATGACTCGGGATCGAACGTCCTCGATCAAGTGGCTGGCATCGACGACGGCTAAACGGACTTACGAGCGATGTGCAACGCCACCACTCCACCACCCAGTCGCCGAAATCCGGTGTGCGCGGCGCCGAGTGTCGTCAGGATTTCCGCTAACGACTCCGCGTCGGGATAGCCACCGAGTGAGCTCGGCAAATAGCGATATGCAGCACGATCACCGGACAAGAGGCCCGCGACGGGGGTGATAACTCGCTCAAAACCGAAGCGAAGTGCGGACCCATAAAGGTTATGGGGCGGATGCGTGATATCGAGCGCTACCAGCCGACCCCCAGGCACAAGCACGCGTAACATCTCCGCTAGTCCAGTCTCTAGGTCCATCAGGTTGCGCAACAAAAATCCGCTAGTCACACCATCGAAGCTCGCGTCCGCAAAGGGAAGATGCAGCGCGTCTGCCTGGAGCCAGTCGGTCTGCAGCGCGGTTCCCTGCTTCGCCCGAGCACTCAGCAACATGGGGAGCGTGAAGTCGGCGGCAACCACCGACGTCGCCCCAAATCGCCGCAGCTCGCGGGCGAGATCACCGGTGCCGCTGCCGATATCGAGGACGCGCGCGCCCTGCGGCTCCACGGCCGCGGCGGCCAGCGACCGCCAATGACCGTCGCGACCTCCAGACATGACTCGATTCATCAGGTCGTAGCGGCCAGCGATGCGCCCAAACATCTCGCGAACCTGGGCCGGACGTTTATCCGCCCTGCCAGTCCGTTGTAGCTTTGACATGCCGCTAAGCGTGACTTAATTATCCCGATTGTTCCATCGATTCTTCATCGTTAGTCTGACGAAACCGACCGATCCGTCGGTTTTCAGAAGCACAGACGTGATGCCCGTCCAGCAAACCCGCGCCCGCGATCGACAACGTAAGATCCTGAGTGCCGCCGCGTCCGTCTTCGCAACACACGGATTCCGTGAGTCAGGCATGGACGAGATCGCACAGGCCTCCGGCACATCGAAGGGCGGTCTCTACTTCCACTTTCCCGGCAAAGACGCCATCCTGCTGGCCTTGCTCGATCAGACAGCTGCCCTGCTGCGCTCGAAGGTCGAAAAGGCGATCGCGGCCGAGGCCGATCCCGTGGCCGCCGCCGAAGCCGCGCTCCGCATCCTGCTCCGCACGCTGACGAAGCACCATGCACTGGCCCGCGTGTTCGCGATCGAGGCGATGGGCGCCGGCAGCCGATTCAACGCCCGAGCACTCGAGATCCAGGACGAGTTCGCGAACCTGATCAGGCTGCAACTCGACGCCGCGATCACTCAGGGCGTGATCGCGCCAATCGACACAACGGTAGCGGCACAAGCTTGGATCGGTGTCCTGCACGGGGTCATCACACGTTGGGTGGCGGCGAGCGGCCAGGAGCGCCGATCGATCGACGCAACCTACGAAACCATTCGCATCATGCTGCTGCGCAGTGTTGCTGCCGCCCCCTTGGCGGGAACCGACACAGACGTAGGCAGAGGCAACGGGAACGGACGGCGATCATGACAGTCAACTGGCAAAGCGAGCACGAATACGGCGACATCCGCTATGAGACCACCGACGGGATCGGGAAGATCACGATCAATCGTCCGGAGGTCCACAACGCGTTTCGACCCCAGACACTCTTCGAAATGCAGGATGCCTTCGCCCGGGCACATGAAAGCTCGAAGGTGGGCGTGATCATCTTAACGGGCGCCGGGGGTCGGGCATTCTGCTCCGGCGGTGACCAGAAGATTCGCGGCGACGGTGGCTATGTCGGTGAGGATGGCGTACCGAGGCTCAACGTGCTCGACCTGCAGCGACAAATCCGTGCCATCCCCAAGCCCGTCGTCGCGATGGTGGCAGGATACGCAATCGGCGGTGGGCACGTGCTACACGTCGTCTGCGACCTCACGATCGCGGCCGAGAACGCCCGATTCGGTCAGACTGGGCCAGCCGTGGGATCATTCGACGCGGGCTATGGCTCCTCGCTGCTAGCGCGCATGGTGGGCGACAAGAAGGCGCGTGAGATCTGGTATCTCTGCCGCCAGTACAGTGCCCAGGAGGCCCTGGAAATGGGGTTGGTTAACACCGTGGTGCCACTCGACGAACTCGAAGACACAACGGTGCAGTGGTGCCGCGAAATGCTGTCCAAGAGTCCCATGGCGCTACGCTTCCTCAAGCGCGCGCTCAACGCCGAAGCCGACGGCGCCGCTGGACTACAACAGTTCGCCGGTGACGCCACTTTGCTCTACTACCTGACCGATGAGGCTAAGGAGGGACGTGATGCTTTCGTCGAGAAACGTCCGCCCGACTTCGCCTCCTTCGAGCGCTTCCCCTAGCCCGCATCCATGTTCGACTTGCTATCGCCCAAGCGATGAGTCCTACGTCCGATCTCTCGAACGCACGGCCCTCAGCCGCCCGTGTCTGGCTAATGGCATCACGCCCAGCAACGTTGCCGGCCGCCCTCGCTCCGGTCTTGGCCGGCAGTGCGGCGGCATCCTGGGCCAACATTAGCTCCGATTTCCGGCTAGGCGCCTTCTTCGCCGCCATGATCGGGGCCGTGCTGATCCAGATCGCAACCAACCTCGCCAACGACTACGCCGATTACAGTCGGGGTGTCGACGGTGACCAGCGACTCGGGCCAACTCGAGTGACCCAGGCGGGCCTTGTCAACGCGCGCCAGATCCAAGTCGCGATCAGGCTTACCTTCGCCGCGGCTGCTGGAGTCGGCATCTATCTCATCGTCGTCGCCGGCTGGCCAATCCTGGTCGCGGGCAGTGCCGCTATCCTGGCCGGCTACTTTTACACAGGCGGACCGTGGCCCTATGGGTATCACGGCCTAGGCGATGTGTTCGTCTTCATCTTCTTCGGCCTGGTCGCGGTGATTGGCTCGTACTTCGTCCAAGTCGAACGAATTACCTGGGAAGCTGTTGCTGCGGCGACCGCAGTCGGCCTGCCCGTTACCGCCATCCTCGTAATCAACAATCTGCGTGACGTCGAGACGGATCGAGCCAGTGGCAAGCGTACGCTAGCGGTGATAGTGGGACCTGACTTCGCTCGGATCCAATACGCGTTCCTACTAGCAGCAGCGTTCGCACTGTTGCCGATTTTTGCAGCGATAGGCCTGATGCCCTGGAGCGCAATGTTGGCCTGGGTCGGCACACCGCTGGCCATCAAACTTGTGATCGGGGTGCACTCGGGGCTTGTGGGCGAGGATCTCAATACCGTCCTGCGACAAACCGGCCTGGTACATCTGACGTTCGGAGCGTTACTGGCATTGGGCTACCTGCTGTGACCGTCTCGTCAGACGCGAGCCACGATTGGCTACATGAACGCGCTCAGCGCACCCCTGATCGACAGGCCCTCATCGACACCAACCAAACCTGGTCTTTCGCCGAACTCGACGACCTCTCCGGTCGCATTGCGGCCGGACTGATGAAGTCTGGTGCGAAGCAGGGCGACCGCATCGCACTACTCGCCGCCAATGGCACATCGACCGCAGCCGCCATACACGCGGTGCCGCGCTCAGGTGCCACGTTGGTCCCGCTCAATACTCGACTCAGAGCACCGGAGCTACAGCACCAGCTCCAAATCGCCAAGCCTCGCGTGGTCATCATCGACGAGGAACACCGCGACCTTTTAGGCTCCACTGCGACAAACACAACCGTGCTGGGCCTGGAAGATCTCTCCGACGAACCTGATATTTCGCCCTCACGGATCAGTGTTAACGCGAATTTTCCGCACACGGTGATGTTCACCTCCGGCACGACCGGCACTCCCAAGGGTGTCATTTTGAGCGCGGGTAACCATTACAACTCCGCCATCGCCGCGATGATTAACATGGGTGTCGCCGAGACCGATCGCTGGCTCTGCTGTGTCCCACTCTTCCACATGGCCGGCCTCTCGATCTTGATCCGCAGCGCGATCTTCGGCATCCCGGTCGTCCTACAACGGACCTTCAATCCGGAAGATGCCAATCGGGCGATCGAGACGCAACATGTCAGCATCGCATCGGTCGTCCCCACGATGCTCTCGCGCATGCTCGACGCGCGAGACGATCGAGCCTTCCCCGGCACATTTCGCTCCGCCTTGACGGGTGGCGGCCCGCTCGCCCGAGAGTTGCTCGAACGCTGCTCCGCAGCCGGAATTCCGGTCACCCAGACATACGGGCTGACCGAGACTGCGTCGCAGATCGTGACGTTAGCACCGAGCGAGTCGCTGATCCGGTTGGGGGCGGCGGGCAGGGCACTCTGGGGCAGTGAAGTCCGTGTCGTAGACGATGGGGGAAAGCCCCTTGGGGCGAATAACCCCGGTGAGATCCAAGTCGCCGGGCCCACCGTAATGGCAGGCTATCTCGACAATCCGAAAGCGACGGCCTGCGCATTCGACGGACGTTGGCTGCGAACCGGTGACATCGGCCGGATCGACGACGACGGTTACCTGCACGTGCTTGATCGCCGCACCGACCTAATCATCTCCGGAGGCGAGAACATCTACCCGGCCGAAGTGGAGTCAGTGCTGCTCGCGCACCCGGGCGTACAAGACGCCGCCGTGGTCGGCCTTCACCATCCCGACTGGGGCCAGCGCCCGGTCGCATTCGTCGTACCGACTGGAGGCACAATCAACGGATTGATTGAACACTGCGCGACGAATCTCGCAACCTACAAGTGTCCCGATACGATTCACTTCGTCGACACACTGCCGCGCACGGCGGCGGGCAAGCTCCAGCGTCACCTGCTACGTGAGCAGGTGAGATCCGACGATCGAACCTGACACACGAGGCATACCATGAGGATCCACCGCATACACAGCCGCCAGCGCCTCGCAACCTCACTGGAAGAGGCTTGGGATTTTTTTGCCACACCGACCAACCTGCCCGCGATCACACCAAGCTGGCTCAACTTCCAAATCACCTCGGACGTTCCACCGCGGCTCTTCGAAGGGCTCGCAATCAGCTATACGATCACACCGCTGCTGAACGTCCGCGTCAGCTGGCTCACCGTGATTGGCTCGATCAACACGCCGACGGCGTTTGTCGACGAGCAACGCGCGGGGCCCTACCAGCTCTGGCATCACCGCCACGAGTTCGAAGCCATCGAGGGCGGTGTGGAAGCGCGCGACATCGTGCACTATGCGCTGCCTTTCGACCCACTCAGCCGACCGTTCCACGACCTGATCGTGCGACGTCAACTGGATTCGATCTTCCGCCACCGCTACGGGGCTTTGGCGAACCGCTTCGGATCCCTCGACGCCGACGTGGACGGCTCACCTCCCCCGGGCGCAATCGTCTTCTCAACGGTCTAAGCTCGTACACTGGAACGGCAAACGTCGGAAGTGGAACGAGTGAACGCATGGCGCCTGGCCTGGCGCAACAGAACGTGATCGCTGTCGTTTGGGACTTCGACAAGACCCTCACGCCCGCGTACATGCAGGAACCGCTCTTCCGCCACTACGGCGTGGAAGCGCGCAACTTCTGGGAGGAGGTCAATGCCCTCCCAGGCTACTACGCCAGCCAGGGTCTGGCTCACATCCCCAACGACTCCGTCTATCTCAACCACATACTGACCTATGTTCGGCACGGCATTTTTGACGGGCTCAGCAACGCCCTGCTACGAAGACTGGGCGGCGAGATCTCCTTCTACGAAGGTCTTCCGGCGTTCTTCGACCAGCTCCGTGCGACGGTGGAAGAGCAAGCAGATTATCGTCGCGCTGAGATCACGCTAGAGCATTACATCGTCAGCACCGGTTTGCGCGAACTGATCGCCGGAAGCGACGCGAGTGAGCACGTAGACGGGATCTGGGGTTGCGAATTTGCGGAACGCATCGCCCAACCGGGCTTCCTTAACGACGGCGCCCAGACAGCGATCGAGGAGACACGAGTGATCTCTGACATCGTCTACGTGATCGATAACACCTCGAAGACTCGCGCTCTTTTCGAGTTGAATAAGGGTAGCAATGTACGACCGAACATCGATGTAAATGCCAAGCTGGCGCCGGGTGACCGTCGGATCCCGTTCGACAACATGATTTGCGTCGCAGACGGACCCAGCGACGTTCCGATCTTCTCCGTTGTGAACCAGTTTGGCGGGCGCACGTTTGCTGTCTACCAGCCCGGATCCGGCAACGAATTCAAGCGGGCCAACCTTTTGCAGCAGCAAAATCGCGTCGACTCCATCGGACCGGCCAATTACACGCCCGGCTCCCCCGCCTCATTGTGGATCGAAAATGCGGTGCACGAGATCGCCGAACGAATCATCCGTGACCGCCAGTACGAGTTGGATCGCCGAGTCGGCCCACCTCCCCGCCATATCCCGAATTAGCCCCGTCGCTGCCGATCTGCGTCACCGCAATACAACTTGTCTCGTGTCCGCGAACGGATTGACACCGCTAGAGCCGCTGCGTAGCATTTCCCGGGACGGGATAGTCAGGCGGGTAGGCCTCGGCCAGCCCGCTCTTTTTGTGCCGAATGAGACGTTGTTTGGGGGATCCTAATGAAGTTCCACATGTTCCATTTGATGCCGTATCGGGACCTACCGGCGGACTTTCCTGACCGCTATCCGAGTGTCTGGGTCACCCCACCGCGCGAGCTCAACGATCCGGTCAAATCGCATCAGTTCTACAACGACGCCTTGGATGAACTCGAGATCGCGGCCGCGTCCGGCTATGACGGCGTCTGCGTTAACGAACATCACCAGAACGCCTACGGATACATGCCGTCGCCCAACCTGATGGCAGCCCAGCTAATCCGTCGCACCAAGGATGTCGCCCTGATCGTGCTGGGCAACTCAATCGCGCTTTACGACCCGCCGATCCGCGTGGCCGAAGAGTTTGCGATGCTTGACGTGATGTCAGGTGGACGCCTGGTGGCCGGATTCCCCGTCGGTACACCGATGGACACCACCTTCTGCTACGGCGCCAACCCCGGCCACATCCGCGAGAAGTACTACGAGGCCAATGATCTAATCATCAAGGCCTGGACCGAGAAGGAGATGTTCTCCTACAACGGGCGCTTCACGCAGTTGCGCTACGTTAACCTCTGGCCACACCCGATTCAGGAGCCGCATCCGCCGGTTTGGATCCCTGGGGGTGGATCAGTTGAAACCTGGGAGTTCTGCGCTGACAACAACTACGTCTACTGCTACCTCTCTTACGGCGGCTACAAGGCAGGCAAAAAGAACACCGACGGCTTTTGGAACACCATGCAGCAGCGCGAGAAACCGCTTAACCCATACCAAGGCGGATTCCTGCAGCTAGTGGCCGTAGGCGATTCCGAGCAGGAGGTGGCCGACAAGTTCGGCCCGCACGCTGAGTACTTCTACAACAAGATGCTGCACGTCGACCCCCGCTGGGCCAACCCGCCCGGGTATCGCACGGTCCGCACGATCGAAGAGGGCTTCAATAAGAGCCAAGGGCTCAAGCCCATCTTCGGCGACTCAGACAAATTCAAAGGTGAAGAAACCCAGCGCAAGCAGGAAACCGGTAAGACCGGCGACATCACCTGGGCCGACCTCATGCGCGAAGGCAATGTCATCGCTGGCACACCCTCACAGGTGACAGAACAGCTTGAAGAGGTGGCCAAGACGCTCCACGTCGGTCACCTCATGCTCCTCAATCAGTTCGGCAGCGTTCCCAAGGAACTAGCCATCCCTAACATCAAGAAGACCGCGACCGAGGTTCTACCAAACCTGCGTCACATCTGGGACGACGAGGGTTGGGAAGACAATTGGTGGCCGAGCGGAGTGGGCGGCAATCAGCAAGCGCCGGCCCCGCTGCAGTACTAACTACAACCCTGCACCCTGCAAGCATTGAAAATGAAGCGGGCCCTTTGGGCTCGCTTCATTTTCGGTCAACTAATCGGCGCGGTAGCCGAACGATCATCGCCGCGCACAGCTCAATCTTGCACGCGATCACCGCGGCGCTGATCGACGCCGACGCAAGCTAAAGCCCATCCCTTGGTGCAGAAAAGACCTTGGGCCAATTCCAAGCCACGGCTCGCAGTTCTAGGGCAAAATCCGCAACGCCTCCGGCTCCACAGTGACGATAACGCGGTCGCCTTCCCGGATCGCTTGATGCTGGGGACGAGTATCCGCTTCGAAGAGGAATAATGCTCCGCCAGCCTCGACGCGAAAAGTAAACCACCTGCCGCGAAACGAGCGCTGCCGGACGTGCGCTACAAAACTGTTGGTGGCGAACTGGTCGGGAACATCCCCAGCTCGCTCGAGCCGCGCGCGCTCATCACCGATTAGGAGCGTTCCCCACCCACGTGGGACGTCGACAGCCGGCGCCAACCTAAACTCGCCAATCGCCGTGCGGGCGAGCGTGACACCTTCGCAACGCTCGATCTCTGTCTCAAGCAGATTGCCAAGACCGATGAACCGGGCCACGAAGGCATCAGCCGGCTGGCGAAAGATCTCTTCTGGCTTACCGGACTGCCGGATCTCGCCCTGCTCCATGATCAGAACCCGATCGGCGAGCGAAAATGCTTCGTCCTGATCATGCGTCACATAGATCGAGGTTTGCCCCAACTCAGTCAGAATCCGCCGCAACTCCATTAGTAGCGAGTCCCGGAGCGCTCGGTCTAGCGCGCCCATCGGCTCGTCCAGCATCAGAAGTCGGGGACGTGGCGCCAAGGACCGCGCCAGCGCGACCCGCTGCCGCTCGCCGCCGGAAAGTTGGTGCACCTGGCGTGCCTCATATCCCCTCAACCCAACGATCGTCAGTAGCTCCGCGACTCGCTCACGTCGCTCCTCGGGACCAAGCCCTTGCATGCGCGGACCAAATTCGACGTTCTGCTCCACCCGCAGATGCGGAAAGAGCGCAAACTCCTGGAACATCAAACCAAATCCGCGCTGGTGCGACGGCACGGTAGCGAGATCGTTTCCATCGAGTCGGATCACACCCGCCTCCGCCATCTCTAGCCCCGCTACCACGCGTAAAATCGATGTCTTGCCGCAGCCGCTCGGCCCCAGCAACACCAACACTTCACCTGCCTCAACTTGGAACGAGATGTCGCGCAAGACGAGATCATTGCCATAGCGGAGCCGCAACCCCTCGGCCGTAAGTAACGCCATTAGAACTCTCCCACGTCGCGATAACGGAACCGCTCGATGACCAGGAAGCCAACCACGCTGACGACCATCAACACGCTGCTCATCGCTAGCGCTGCTCCGAAACGCTCCGCGCCTGCCTGCCCTAGATAGCGAAAGATCGCCACGGGGATCGTCGAGTACTCGGGCCGACTCAATAGCAGGGACGCACCGAACTCACCCAGAGAGATTGCGAACACAAAGGTGGCCCCCACCAGAATCGCGCGGGTGGCAATAGGTAGGTCGATGTAGCGGAAGACCCGGAGCGACGATGCCCAAAGCATAGTCGACGCCACCCGCAACTCAATGTCGCTCCCACGTACCACGGCAAAC
>CAZZMQ010000020.1:0-22434 GCA_964655365.1 uncultured Dehalococcoidia bacterium
AAAAGGAGTTCCATGCTCATGTTCCTGCACGCTGCGAAGCGCTGGCTGGGGCGGAAAAGATAGCGGTTGTTGCTGTAGTCGGGGCGCAAGCACAAGAATGGATCGCTACACTCGCCCGACTGTCTTCTAGGGGGAAGAATACATGATCAGCAAATATGACTACATCATCGTCGGCGCGGGTTCGGCCGGGGCTGTTTTAGCGGCGCGACTGACGGAGGATCCCAGCCACAGCGTTCTGCTGCTTGAGGCCGGTCCGGACTACGCCAACGTAGAGCAAACGCCGGATGATCTGCTGGACAGCTACTGGGCATCCACGGTCGATCACGACTGGGGACTCAAGGCGGAGGCAGTGGCCGGGCGCGAAATCGACTACACGCGCGGCAAGGTCACCGGCGGGTCGTCGGCCGTCAACGGCGCGGTCGCGATCCGCGGAGTGCCGGAGGACTACGACGAGTGGGCCGCGCTCGGAAACGACAGGTGGTCCTGGGAAAACTGTCTGCCCTTCTTCCGCAAGCTCGAGAATGACCAAGATGAGAGTGGTGACTTCCACGGCAAAGGCGGCCCGATTCCCATCGTACGCTGGAACGTCGATGACCTTCGCCCGCTGCAAGCCGCCTTCCGTGAGGAACTCTTGAAGGAGGGGTTCCCGGCGCACGATGACTTCAACGCCCCCGGCGCCACTGGCATCAGCCCACTGGCACAGAACCGCGAGGGCCGTACGCGCATTTCAACCGCAATCGGCTACCTGCAATCGATCCGCGGCCGACTCAATCTCACGATCCGTCCGCATTGTCTCGTACACCGCGTCCTGATCGAAAACGGGCGTGCCATCGGCCTTGAGGTCGAGTCGGGCGGCGAAGTGCAACAAGTCTACGGCGACGAGGTCATCCTTTCCGCCGGCGCCGTGCAATCGCCGCCAATCCTGCTGCGCTCAGGAATCGGGGGAGTGGAGGACGTGGCGCGGTTGGGGCTAGAACTAAAGCAAGAGCTGCCGGGAGTTGGCCACAACCTCATCGAGCACCCTATGGCCGGGATCCTCTGCGCGCCCAAGCCAGGCGTGATCGACATGGACAAGCCGACAATTCAAATGCTGCTGCGATACACGGCGGATGGCGGCGAAGAGAACGATATGCAGATGTACCTGATGAATCATGTCCCTCTGTATGACCTGCCCGAAATGATGGAGACCTTTGGCGTGGAGGTCGCCTTCGGCGTCTTCCCCGGACTCCAGCGCCCCGAATCCCGGGGTCGGATCCACGTCGAGAGCACCGATCCGAGTGTGGCTCCCCGCATCGAACTCAACTTCTTCGACACCGAAGCGGACAAGCGTCGAATGCGCGAGGGAATGCGAATCGCCTGGAAAGTCGTCAATTCTGCCGCGGTGCTCGAACACGCCGAGAATATCCTGCTCCTCGATCAGGCGACGGTCGACGACGACGACGCACTCGACAAGTATGTCTGGGACACCGCGATTCAGATCTTCCACCCGGTGGGCACCGCCAAGATGGGCTCGGCCGAAGATCCGGACGCGGTGGTGGATCAGTTCGGACGCGTCCACGGAGTGGATAGGCTCCGCGTCGTTGACGCTTCGATCATGCCCACCATTCCCCGCGCCAACACCAACTTGACCTGCATCATGATCGGTGAACACATCGCCGATTCGATCCTCAACGAATAGGCGGCGACACAAAGATGGCCACCATCCGCGCGCCGCACGACGATCTCAACGTTCGCATCGCCCAAGCCTAACGAACAAACCTGAACGGTCCCGAAAGGCACGGATCCTGTCAAAGCACCGCATACTGCTCGACGTCGACACGGGCATCGACGATGCTCTCGCGATAATCTATCTCGCAGCCAGCGCTGAGGTGGAGCTTGTCGCCGCCGGCAGCGTGCACGGCAATGTCGATGCGCGACGGGCGGCGCTCAACACG
This sequence comes from uncultured Dehalococcoidia bacterium, assembly GCA_964655365.1. Classification (GTDB taxonomy): domain Bacteria; phylum Chloroflexota; class Dehalococcoidia; order Bin125; family Bin125; genus JAPUIR01. The sequence goes on from CAZZMQ010000020.1 coordinate 1,935, forward strand.
TTGCGGGTGCGCGAAGTCTGTGCCTCCCCCAATGTCCCGGTGGCGCTTGGCGCCGCCGAGCCTTTGGCTCAGCCATTGCGCGTCGCCTCCTACGTCCACGGCGCCGACGGCCTGGGAAACGCAGGAGAGCCCGCACCGCTGGGATTGCCCAGCGGCGAGCATGCGGCCGATCAGATCATCCGCCTCGGTCACGAATCACCCGGCGAGTTGGACCTTCTGGCGGTGGGACCGCTGACCAACCTCGCACTCGCAGTCCAACAAGACGCGCAGGCATTGACTCGCTTTAAGAGCATCACAATCATGGGTGGCTCTGGCCCCCAGGAGCATGATTGGGACACCGTACCGATGGACGCGAATATCGACCATGATCCTGAAGCCGCCGACCTCGTCTTCGCCGCCGCAGATAAAATCAGGATGATCGGAACCAATCTCAGCTCCTACATCGAATTGCCAGCCAGCGGCCTGGAGGAACTCCAAGCCGCGCCACACCCGCACTCCGCACTGGCCTCGCGAATCACAGATTTTTACGCGGGCTTCCACGAACGCTGGACCGGCCGCCGCGGAATCAAGCTGTGGGACCCGCTAGCAGCGGCCGTCCTACTAGATCCGACCCTGGTCGATGCTGCATTCGACAGCCCGGTGGACGTGATCAAGACCGAGCAGGGCTTCCGGGCTGTCGGGCTCAACGATCGGCGCAGCGAAGGCCGCTTCGACGTGCGGCCCACGGTGCAAATCGTGACCGGCATCGACTCCGGCCGCTTCGTCACCAGCTGCTTGAGGGCGCTGACGGGACCGCTACCGGGGGGGAGTTAGTCGGAAACAAGTGCTGTCGCGGCACCGGCGGCGGCGCGACGGCGGGCGCGGCGCGTTTGCACCACGACCCAACCCCACAGAATCGACTGCAACCCAGCGCCGATGGCACCCAGCGCCAGATCAAGTGTGGCAAAAAGTCCCGCGTAGACCGCGAGAATGATGGCGAGCGAGATCGATGTCGGCCAGGCGGGCTTGTCGTCGCTGCGCAGGGTAGGCAGCACGGTGACCGCCAAGATGAAGCCACCAACCGCGAAGAGCACATCTTGCCACTCCATGTCGTGGTTCCCCTCGCTGAACTGATCGGTTGGATGCCGCGTTAGCTCGGACTTCACCGCAGGGTACGGAAACGGTGGCTGACCCGCCACACAGCCAGCATCTTCGTCCATGTAGCAGCCCATGTAACGCGTGATCTCGGGCGGCCACCATTCGAAGACCGCCCACGTGAGTCAGATTAAGGACTGCGGGATCGCTGACCATCTGACCCAGTCGGCCCCAGTCGGCCCCAGTCGCGATCCTCGATCGCATCCCCGTAGCTTCCGGGACGCTCGTGGGTTTCAAGGCGGTCGGAGCTGTCCATCCGCACACTCCAAGTTCAGACCACCGACTCGCTCCAGGTCTCATCCAGCCAACGGTCCACCGGGTCCAAATGCGATCTGGCCGAATCGCTCACCAATGCGCACGTAGCCGTCTGGACTGGGATGCAGAGCGTCGGGTAGATCATCAACGTCGGCAGGGCCAAACAGCTCGAGTCCGTCGAGGTAGTGCAGGTTGGGGTCATTCGGCTGGCGCAGGTCAATCACGGTCTCCGTGATTGACCGCACGTGCTGCAAAGTCAGCGATCCAGGTCGAACCGATTCGTGACCGGGGATCGTTTCGAAGATACCGTCCGCGTTCGGCACCGTAGGACCGGGGTTCGTCTCGGCGCTAGGACAGATGATCGGTGAGGCGACAAGGATCGGCGTATCAGGCTGGCCCTCGCGAACGGTGTCGAGGAAGCCGTGGAGGGCCGGAGCGTACGTTCGCTCCTTGAGCGAATCAGCGTTGACGATGTTGATCCCGGCTTTGAGGCTAATCACATCGGCCGGTTCGTCGCGTATCGTGCGAGCAACGAACTGATCAAGCTGGCAATTGCCGCCGAAACCGAGATTGAGCAATTCGACATCGGCCAGCCGCGCCGTGACCGCAGGCCAGGTTCGACAGGGACTGTGCGCGCCCGAGCAGTGGCTGATCGAGCTACCGTGATGCACCCAGCGCCGTCGGGACTGGGGCTCCCCAGCCTCGATCTCGGCAGTATCGTCAACACGGAACGCGCGCAGTTCAACGATCGCGTTCGAGGGAAGCCAAAGCTCTAGACGCTTAGCCCCGGCGGGAAGATCACCAAAGCGAATTGTGACGGGGTCGCCGGACACAAACTCGGCCTCGTTGCGGCGCGTCAGGTCGGAAATGACAAGGCGATTACCGCTGGCGGCGCTGGCGGCGCGTATATCGGCATCATCGAGGACGAGGTCAAAGACGGCAGCAGCCTGCATCCGACCAGGAAACTCGAGTCGAGTCAGCATCACATCCAACTCGAAAGTACGGCTGTCTGTTGTGAACTCCAGCCGCACACCGGAAGGCTGCGTGACCATGTACTCCATGAATGCGGGCACTTGGGGTCGGGTCCAATCGGGTAGGCGCCGGGGGGTGCTGCCGGTCGCACTGCGATCGAGATCCAACGCACCCACAAGTCTCACCGGGCCATTCTCAAGCGGAATCGAGCGCATGGCGTCCTCCGCCGCGCAGTCTAAGCGGCTGGCGCAATCTGGGTGCTCCGATCTGCCACGCGCAATTCAAGTTGGTGAGACCTATACTTGGTGCAGAGGCCAACTTCAATCGATCGTTTAGCCCGCCTCTTCAACGTGTGGAAGCCGCGGCGACGGCGCTCCGAAGAGGAACGTGCCGTGGAGGTTGCTCTCTCATCGATTGGTACAGGATTGCGAAGTTCCTCGTCGTTGCTAATGGCTGACCTCTCGCGAATCCCTTACGCGTCACCTAACGATCGAGTCTCTGCTGCTCGATTCCGGGCATAATCCAGGGATCAGCCGGGGAGGCCTGTGTGAGTTGCAAGCCGTCGGTCTCTGGGCTGAGATTGGTCAGTGTCAGCTCAAACGGCATCGCATATTCGATCACGCCGTCGACGAGGCGGAAAGGGCGATCATGCCCCGGGTAGAGCAAATCGGCCGCGGAGACAATCTTGGCGATGCTTTCATTCGCCTCGGTCTCGTTCCAGAATACGAGCGGACTACGACCGCTCAGCGCACCCCGCGCGAAGTGCAGCGCATCGCCGGTCAGGCCGGAAACGCCCGCGCTCGTATCAACGAGCAAGCCGATGCTGCCAGCCGAGTGGCCCGGCAGCTCAATCACGCGCACCCCGATCGCGAGTTCGTCACCCTCAGACACTTCCTGAATCACGTGAGTCTCCAGTGCGGCCCCAGTCCACTGAGGCGTGGCCCAGTCGTTGCGATGCGGCTGCTGCGCGTAGGCCCGCTCCTTGCCGTGCAACAACATAGGTGTGTCAGGGAAGAGGTCGAAGTTCTGCGCATGATCCCAGTGTGCGTGGGTCATCAGGATCAGATCGATGTCCGCGGGACGCAGCCCACGGCTAGCCAATGCCTCCTCTAGCACGACGCGGCGGCCAACGTGCGCTGTATCGACCAGGATTTTCGTGCCGGCTGACTCAACCAGCGCGACCGTGCAGAAGGCGGGGCTACCAACCGTGGTGCCCCACGCCATTCCGGGGAGCAAAATATCGATCGTGGCCATATGATCCTCCTGTCGGAAAAAGGCGGCGCTGAGCCTCCCTCGTGCGCGTAGGACTACTCAAGCGTAGTCAGGTGCTCCCGCTTGGCCAGGTCCCAGTCGATCTCATAGCCCAAGCCCGGCTCCGTTGGCGCATGGACGACACCGCCGTCCATATCAATGTCCTTCACGAGCCCGTACATATTCGCGCCCGTGCAAGGGAAGAACTCGAACAACTCGCAGTTAGGGACAGCCATCGTGACGTGGAGGTTGGCAACGTTGTTGAGCGAGTTACCACCGTGGTGTATCTCACATTTCATGTTGAATCCCTCGGCCAGGTGGCAGAGCCGCACCAGCGGAGTGATGCCTCCCGTCACCGCCACATCACCACGCAAAATGTCGGTCGCGTATTGGGTGATCCACTGAGCCATACCGTAATAGCGGCCAGGTGCAAACTCTGTCGACATGATCGGGATGTCGAGCTTTTGGTGCAGCTTGACGTAGCTATAGAGATCTTCTTCGACGAGTGGGTCCTCATACCAATAGAAATCAAGCTCCTCAATTGCGCGGCCTACTCGCAACGCATCCTCGTACTGGTAGGCCCACATGGAGTCCAGCATCAGTGCCATCTCGTCGCCTACGGCCTCGCGCACCGCCCGTGAGATAACGATGTCCTGCTTGGGATCACCGTGTGGGTGGATCTTGTGCGCCACCCAACCCATCTCCTTGAAGCGAATAGCCTCCTCGGCGTACTCCTCTTTCGTCTCATGGAACGCGGTGCTCGAATAAACCGGAACCGACTCTTTGCAGGTGCCCAAGAGCCGATGGATCGGCTGTCCTGCAATCTTGCCATTGATGTCCCAGAGGCAGACGTCGATCGCACCGATTGCTTGAGTCGAGACGGCACGGTTCTGCTTCCACAAGTCCCACCAAATAGCGCCGATGTCTTGGGGATTTCTCCCCATTACGCGGGGCTTGAGAAATTCGATCAACGCGCTGGCCTCGTGCTCGGGCCGGCTCAGGAACGCATTTCCACTGACCCCCGTATCCGTCTCGACGGTGACGATGCCAAGCTGCTTCTTGCCTCCGAAGGAAGCATGATACGAGCCAACCTGCCACGGGTCGGTCGGCCAATTGATCAAGTCCACTTGAACGTTGGTTATCTTCACGCGTTCCCTCGCATTCGATTGTCCGCAGCAGCGGCGGCACATACAGCGTACGCCGTGGCCGTGCTGCACCGAGATGCCTGACCCGCCTAGCCTAGCGTTCGGCCGAAGACTGGGAACGACGCGAAGGGAACAACCGATGAGTCATGTCCGCATTCGCCAGATCTGTCTGGTCGCACATGACTTACGCCGGATCCAGAAGCAAGTCGAATCCGTCTTCGGAGTCGAAGTCTGCTATCGCGACCCCGGGGTCGGCCGCTACGGGCTACACAACTGGCTGATCCCAATCGGTGACCAATTCCTGGAGGCAGTCGCACCCAAGCCAGGTGAGCATGACACGCCGGGGGGGCGCTACCTGAAACGGCGCGGTGGCGACGGCGGCTACATGGTGATCATGCAGGTCCCTCGAGAGACCTTCACCTGCTATCAGAGCCGCGTCGAGGAACTCGGCATCCGGATCGTCTCCCAGCCTGGAAGGGGGGAGGTGGGCTCCGGCATGCAACTCCACCCGAAAGACATACCAGGCGCGATCGTTGAACTGCGCTGGAACGCCAACGAGAATCGCCGTGACGGCGAGTGGTGGCCAGCCGGTGCCAATTGGCAGCGGGTCAAACACACGGAGATCGCGAACGGCATTCGGGCGGCCGAGATCCAAACGGCCAACCCGGCCGCGCTGGCGCAACGCTGGTCCGCGCTGCTGAATGAACCGATACGAATCGACGATGACGGCAACCCCATGCTGGGGTTGGATGGCTCGTCGATTCGCTTCGTAACCCCGCGCGATGGGCGACCAGAAGGGTTGGGGGGCTTGGACATCAGCGCGACCAATCCGGCCGCGGCCCTCAAACGCGCTGAAGATGCCGGCTGTCGCAGCGGCGAAAGCTTGATCACGATTTGCGGAATGCGCCTTCGCCTCGTCTAGCGCGCGAAGCGGCGGATGGGGCAGCGCCCCTCCCATCGGCGTTCATCACGGATGCCCGACTGCCGGGTCTCCCGACCGCCGCATCCGGTCGAGTACGTGCACCCATCTCCCATCGCACCGGGGAAGAAGCTCCGGCTGGAAATCGCACCACACGACTACGGGTTGGCTGAACGATGACCCGAGCAGACCACGACCCACCGATACATATTCGGCACCATGGGAGGTGGGGCGCAAGCACGCCACAGGCGCTAACCTTCTCAGCCAGGCGTCTGCAGTCACGCCCAGCAACGGGACGCGCCGCTGGGAAGGAACCGCTCATGCCCAGCACAAATCACGAAACGCGCATTCGTCAAGGCGCTCATGAGAGCACGACAAAGCCAAACTCTCGCACCGCGTTAGACACGATCTTCGCAAGCGGCTTCGTCCGACACGACCTCCGGGCATGGCGCATGGACGCGACAGCAGCGTTGAGAAGTGTAAAGTCCGCGTTCCCAATCGTGCCTTCTCCGAACTCGGCTTCGGCGGGAACGAGGTGACCGGGGGCAACAACCGCATGGCCGTCCACTTCACCACCACTGAGAGACAGGTCCGCAAGTTCATCGGCATGCCATCCACCGTCGGCCCGGTCAACAGTTCGAACACGGAGACTTCCGCGTCGAGAACAGCTCCATCGCGGAGGCCTGGGGCACTCTGGTCGGGGGTTAGTGTGACATGAGTAGCGAACACGACCGCCTATTGGGCGGGCTTCGCATCATCGACGCCGGCCAGGTGCTGGCGGGACCTGTCGTGGGCGCCTTGCTAGGAGACATGGGCGCCGAAGTGATCAAGATCGAGATGCCGGAGCTGGTGGGCGATATGCGCGCACAGCAGAACTCCACTCGCTCGCTGGAGTACCGCAACAAGAAGTCGATCACGCTGGATCTGCGCACCTCAGGGGCGGCAGACGTCGTCAAGAGGCTCGTTGCGATCTCCGATGCCATGGTCGAGAACTACTCGCCGGGCAGGTTGGATGCGTGGGGGATTGGCTTCGAGGCGCTCCAAGAGGCCAATCCGCGCATCATCTTGGTTAGCATCTCCGGCTTCGGACAGACCGGACCCTACCGTGACCGTACCGCGTACGACCGAATCGGATTAGCGATGGGCGGCGCTATCTACGTAACCGGCAATGCAGAGGAGCCACCCGTGCACCCCGGGTACATGTTCGGTGACTACACCAGCGGCACCTTCGGCGCACTGGCAATCCTGAGCGCTGTCTATCACCGTGACCACGAAAACTGCGCCGAGCCCCAGCACATAGATCTATCGCTCTATGAATCCATTTTGCGCTTCTCCGGACCGATGGCGGCCGAGTACAGTCATTCTGGCACGATCCGCGAGCGACGCGGCAATGTCCGCGACTGGTCGATCCCAGGCGAACAGTTCGAAACCAAAGACGGCAAATGGGTGCTGATCCTCGCGCTCAACCCACAGATCTTCCAACGCCTCTGCGATGCCATGTCGATGCCCGACCTTCCGCACGACCAGCGCTTCGCCGATCGCGCCGCACGACTGGCCAACGAAGCAGCGTTGCACCAACTGATCCGCGAATGGGTTGCGCCCCAAGAATCTACGGAACTCTACGCTCTGCTAGACGAGTACCGCGTACCCTACGGGCCGGTCTATTCGATCGCGGATATCTTCGCCGACCCACACTTCAAGGAGCGCAAAGATCTCGTCGTCGTCGACGACCCAGCCGTGGGGCCGATCGTGACACCGGCACCCTACCCGCGTCTCTCGCACGCGGCTGGCCGGGTCTACAACCCAGCACCTCTGATCGGCCAACACAACGACGAGATCTACCGCGGTCTCCTGGGTTTCGAGGAGAGTGAGATTGAAGCGCTGCGATCCGAGGGAACGATCTAGCGGCCCATCCCAAGTCCGCTACAGATGTGTAGGATCGCCGGGAGAACAAGGGTACCGCCATGACGACCGAGTTCGAAACCACGCCAGACACGAGCAAGCGCGTTTATCTCAGCTACATCGACCGTACGCGCAAGCATTACCTAAACCAGGGGTTCAACAACCCCTACCGCTGGGCGCATCACAGCCACAGCCCCTTCACAGCACTGCGCAAGCCGCTGAGTGAGAGCTGTCTGGGTCTCGTCACTACAGCGGCGGAATTCGACTCAGCATTGGGTGACCAGGGCCCCGGTGCCGCATATAACAACGACGCCAAGTTTGACCGTGTCTACACGCGGCCGTCCGACAAGCTGCCGGACCTGCGTATCTCACACATCGGCTACGATCGCCAGAATGCCCAAATCGACGACCTCGGTGCGTACTTTCCGCTCGCACGATTGCAAGAAGCGGTGACGGCCGGACGCATTGGTGAGTTGGCAGCGCGCTTCTACGCCGTTCCCACCTTGCGCAGCCAACGATTGACGAGCGAACGCGATGCTCCGGAGATTCTGGAGTTGATGCGGCAGGACAGAGTAGATGTCGCGCTGCTGGTCGCGGTTTGACCAGTTTGCCACCAGACCGTGAGTCTGGTCGCGCGGCATCTCGAGGCAAACGGCATCCCCAACGTGCTGGTAGGTTGCGCCCGAGACATCGTTGAGCAGTGTGGAGTACCTCGCTTCATCTTCAACGATTTCCCGCTCGGTAACCCATGCGGCAAGCCCCACGACGAAGAGACCCAGCGCGGGATCGTAGCCCATGCGCTTGGCCTACTTGAGAGTGCCCGCGCGCCCCGCACAACGTTGCAGACCCCATACACCTGGAGCGACGATGAATCCTGGCGCGCGCGCTACAGCCACATCGGCGATTGACCCGATCCTGCTCTGACCGGACAACCATCTGAGATCCGCGACTAGCTCGTGAGGCTGCAGCACGATCCGATCAGCCGCCAGATCCCGTCTCACTCCCCCGCTTACTTCGTTCGCGAGAAGATCAACAATGTCACCATGCATCCCCGCCTGCATCCATTCCGCCTGCTTAACCCAAATCTCCCTCCGCCTACTGCAGCCTAATCAGCCCCTCAAGCAAGGATGTACGTCGCAACAGTAGTTGAACCTCTCCCGCCGATCGGCGTTGGTTGCGAGATGGCGATTCCGCAACAGCTCACGTCTCACGCTGCTATACCATCGAAGTCGGACCAGTTGGGGTAGCAATATCAGATTCGGCAACCGATCGGGAGCCATTTGAGGCCGTTGCGCAATTCCTGGCTCCTGACTCTAACCGTCCTGATCGCACTGACTGGTCTCTTCATCCTGCTCGATTTCGCTGCACCGGCAGACGCACCCGCACAGAAATCGGGCGCGATCCCGCGCGATATTCCGGGCGATTACCGCTCGCCGCTAGCCTGGGTGCCGGCGACCGTAGCGGCGCCCCGAACGGCGTCGACCGGACCCATGGCTCTCTCCCCCAACGGTCAACGCCTCTTCACTGCGAACCGTGATCCGGGCACGGTTTCGATCATCGATACGGAGGCGGGGAGCACGCTGGTGGAGATCAGCGTGGGCAGAGAGCCGCGCTCGATCAGCGTCAGTCCCATCCGCCCCCACCTCTACGTCACCAATTTCGCCGATGCAAGCTTCAGCGTCGTCGACATCACCAAGGGGCGCACCGTTGCAACGATTGCCACCGCACATGAACCTTATGGCATCGTCGCCAGCCCAGACGGCCACGCGCTGTACGTCAGCGCCTCAGGTGCCGATATCGTGCAAGAATTCGACTTGCTTAGTCTGCGCCTGGTGCGCTCACTCCCGGTCGAGCCAAACCCGCGCGGACTAGCAGTGGCAGATTCAGGCCGCACCCTCTACGTGACACACTTTCTCACCGGCCGTGTCTCTGCAATCGATCTCAGCAGCGGCGACGTCAGAGCATCGATCTCGACGGGTGACGAGAGTTCGGCAGCCCAGTTCATTGCCTGGCACCCCCACAAGGACACACTGTACCTGCCCCACAGCCGCTCTCGCGTATCCAACCCCAAGCTCACCTTTGACACAACCGTGGCGCCACTCGTCACACTGATCGATGTTGACGCTACGGACGGAACAGCCCGTAAGCCACTGCAACTGGCCCAGATCGACCGGCCCGTCAATCTCCCCGCAGCGCTGGATTTCTCACCCGACGGGCGTCTCCTCTACGTAGTCAACTCCGGCAGCAACGACCTTTCAATCATCGACCTGGAAACCGGTCTCGCACGAGGGCATCTGGAACTGGGGGCCAATCCGAGCGCCATCATCGTGACACGTGCAGGCGACATCGCCTACGCGTACAATGGGCTCGCGTACAGCGTTTCTGTCATCGGCCTTGAGGAACTCTCACTAATTGAGACAATTCCCGTCAGCGCCAGCCCTCTCTCGTCCGAAGTCCAACGAGGCAAGGAGTTGTTCTTCAGCTCTGCTTCTCCCGAGCTGGCACGCGACCAATGGGTCAGCTGCGCAGTCTGCCATCTCGATGGGTTGGAAGATGGCCGCACCTGGCCGTTCGTCGACGGGCCGCGCAACACATTGCCAATCCGGGGACTGGCTCAAACGGCCCCGTTCCATTGGTCGGGCAATCGTATGAACCTGTTCGACTTCCAAAAAACGATCAAAGAAGTTCAAGGAGGGACAGGGCTGTCGACGACAGACAACGCGGCACTGGCAGCCTTCCTTGGGTCAATATCCGTGCGTCCGAGCCCACACCTCAATGCCGACGGTGTACTCACGCCCCCGGCGCGGCGGGGACGTGAGTTGTTTTTTGCCCGCGCCTGCTCGAATTGCCACGCTGGACCAGCGTTCGCCGACGGCTCAATACATGACGTCGGAACGGGGCTACCCGCGGGAATCGGACCCGATCGGCGCTTCGAGACACCATCACTACTTGGGCTGTACGACTCCGATCCCTTCCTCCACGACGGCAGCGCCGCATCGTTGCGCGATGTGCTGACGATCCGCAACCGAGACGACCGCCACGGTCAGACCAGTGATCTAACGGCAGCACAAATCGACGACTTAATCGCATTCTTGCTCTCGCTGCCCGTCGGTTGAGAAGCGGGGCCACGACCATCACCAGCGTTTGCGATCGGAGCGCTTGCCGAGCGAGCTTAGGGCCTAACGACGTGGCCAGGCATGCTCGAGTAGATTTGCATGCGATGCAAGGACTGGGCCGAGCGACGCTCAATGCAAACACTGCCTGAGCAGGTATAGATTTCAGCCGGTCTGCCGTGGCACTAGCCCTGTCTCAGGATCCAAAACGACCCAGGGCGAACGGGGTTAGATCGAAGGTGGGTAGATCACCCAACACCAGTTGGGAGATCAGTTGCCCAGTCACCGGCGCCAGCATCACCCCCTTGCGTCCATGACCGCCGCCTACAAAGGCTCCTACAAGACCGTCGACGGCTGAGATGATCGGTTGCTCATCGGCCGATAGTGGTCGCAGACAAGCCGTCTGCTCCAACACCTCCGACTCACCCAGCACACTCGACGCACTGAGCGCGAAGGCCAGGATCTGGTCGCGTGCCACCCGAGTCGGCGAAGAATCAAAGCCCACCGCTTCCTCCGTCGTGCCGAGATACGTGAGGCCGGATGCCTTCGGTGTCGCGTAGTTGCCACCGTGGTCGACAAAGCCATAGCGCGGTGCGGTGCCCGGCGTACGGACGTGGACGATCTGCCCCTTGAGCGGCGCGATCGGCACGCGCATGCCGAACCAGGGAGCCACTTCACTCATCCAAGGCCCCATCGCGAAAACGGCCGCCCTGCAGGGGATCAACTCCTGAGCGACATAGACCCCCGTCAGGCGATCACCAACACGCTCAATGCCACTAACACGTCCCGTGCGAAACTTCGCGCCCATCCGCTCCGCAGCCGCTAGGAGAGCCAGCGAGAAGCGGTAGGCATCTAGCTGTCCATTGGCGGGTGGCAACAGAGCCCCGCGAATGGGCAGATCAATCCAGCCGCATAGCTCACGCGCCTCGGCTGGTTCCAACCAGCGCGTTGCCATGCCAGCGGCTCTCTCCTCCTCAACACGTTGGCGATCAGCGCGCTCTTCCGCTTCGGTCAACGAAACTTGCAACATCCCGCTGCGCGCAAACTCATAGTTCACACCAGATTCGTCGGGCAGTTGGCCAGCCAGCTCCAAGTGCGCATCAAAGCTCGCCTGCAGCAGTGCACCCTGGGGTCCTCGCAGTTGCTCGAGGCTAGGCTGGGAGAGCAATCCAGCAGCGGCACCACTCGCGCCCGAGGCAACGGAATCGGCCTCGATCACCAGCACGGCGACTCCACGCTTGCCGAGGTAGTAAGCAGTGGCAAGTCCGATTACACCGCCCCCACAGATCACCACATCTGCGTCTCCGTTCACGCCAACTCCTTCATTCCGGAATCTCTGGCTCTCCAGCAAAGCTTGCTTTTTACCGCCTCAATGACCTTGGCGCCTCCCATAATCTTGCCGGCAATTTCGATCCTGCCAAAGTTCCGGGGCGGGTCACCAAAGATGACCAGATCGACACCTTCGCCGGATTCCGGCGCTTCATTGGGGCAGCCATGGCAGGGATCCTCCCGCTCGCGATTCAGTTCGCACGAGTCTAGGGTGTGTACGCTGGGCGAGCAGGCGCACAAAGCGCAGCCCGATACGGGCGCCGCCGTCAACGAGGGACATCCATAGCTCGTCGCGAGTATCAACCTGATGCTCGTTCGCACGAACCGCCCGATTGGGGACAACTATGAGCACCGCCGAATACATCGCCAATACGCTCGACTTCGTACATCGCGCCATGGCCGACGCACGCAACGGCACACACGAACAACTGCATTTCGTTCCGGAGCGCGGCAGTCACTCCATCGCTTGGTGCCTCTGGCACACGACGCGGATCGAGGATCTGCTCGTCAACATGCGTTTCCGAGGTGGCAAGACGATCTGGAACGATGACTGGGCAATGCGCACTGGCCTCACAACTGAGGGGTTTGGGGTGGGCCAAACAGACAACGAAGCAAAGGCCGTCCAAATCAGCTCGATGGAGGCGTTCGGCGAGTACCAAGAGGCCGTCTGGGCATCGACCGCCAAATACCTGGCGAGTGCAACCGACGAGGAACTCGAGCGTGAGGTGCCGGCCCGCGAGGGAACGGAGAGCATCGGCCAAGCGATCTCACTGCACATGCTGGGCCATTTCAATGGGCACCGCGGCGAGATCAACACACTGCGAGGGATGCAGGGTATGCCCACGGTCATGGCCGCCCAAGGCACCCATTGACCCGCGCCTGCCAACCATTCCAGTCGGATCTGAGTCGTTAGAGTGTCTCGCGCGATCCGTTCTTGACGGTTATGCATGAAGGCACTTGTCCAGGATTGGTCGGTCTTGCTCGCCATCGCACCAGATCATGCGATGGTCTCGATCTCGTGCAACGCAATACGGTGCTGCACCAGCTCCGGACTCAAACGCGCATCAATCTCCGCGTCACACTCGGCGACGAAACCGCCGCGAGGAAGATCGCGATGCCGACCTTCCTCGCGAGCCGCTCACGACAGCAGCCATCGAAGACAATGCTCTCGAAACCATCCAGCGTCCGCAACGAATCCGGCCATGTAGCGAAACAGCGCGTCAGTTCCGTGAGATGGCCGAGCGTAAATCCTGCCGCGGACTGACGAACCGCCTGGATCCGCCCGAGACGCACGCCGCTGACTCAACGGCTCACTCCCGAATCCGCTTCATCACTACGTCGAATTCGAACGCCTCAACGCGGGAACAGGCAACATCAATCTGTTCGGGAAGACTGTCGCGCAACCCCAGCTCGGGCCGATCCCAGGCCCAGCTGAGCATGAGGAGCCGACGCAAGAGCAGGAAGAGGGGCAACAGTTCAGCGTCTCGATGAGCAAACGGACGGATAGCACGGTAGCCCGACAGCAACGCATCGCGCAGAGCACCATAGTGAACGCTGTCCTCGTATCTGTAGAGGGCGCACGCGATCTCGTATTGGTGCCAGCCATAGCCCGCGTCATCAAAGTCGATCAAATGGAGACCCGCCGTGTCAATGAGAATGTTGTTGGGGTGAAGGTCGGCATGGATCAGTGAATACGTGCGGGGGGATTGACCATATTCAGTCAGCGCCTCTTCGATCTGATCGCGGCCGTGACTTAAGATTTCGCGCTGCACGCGGCTATGCAGCGGAAGATCCCAGAAACGACCCCAAAACGGTGTCGGCCCAACGTAGCCCGGAACATCGAAGGCGTGCCGAACAAAATCCGGAGGTGGCGCCCATCCGCTGGACTGGTTGTGAATTGCAGCGGCGATGCTCCCGAGTTGCTCGAAGTGGCCCGCTACCACGGCTGGGTCAGTCTCACGTTCAATTTCGTGCCCGAGTGAGACGCCCTCAACCCAACCAACGAGGCCAACGATCCGGCTGCTCGCACCATCGTCAGTGAAGACGGCGACGTATTCGTCGCCATCGGTCGTGGGACGACCCAAGGGCACGTGGACGCCTGCTTCGTTGAGAGCGGCCGTCCAGTGTCGCTCCGAGATCAGTTCGGGCAAGCTGTGGTAGCCGAGCCGGTGGATGCGGAGGGCAAAACGACGCCCATCGGCGATATCGATCCGGAAGACGGTATTCTCACTCCGCGAGATGAGCTCGATCTGGTCCGGCTGCAGGCCCCAGTGGGGCAAAGCGCGCGCGGCGATGGCGCGCAGGTCCTGGTCACTGAGAGGCTTGGGATACGGCATGGGCGAATCAGACGGGGGCGTCGGCAACCGCGGATTCGAAGGCCCTGAGGAAGAGATCAGCGTGTTCCCGTTCCAAAACGAGCGGCGGGCGCAGCTTGAGCACGTTGCCATTCTCGCCGGCACGACCCAAGAGGAAACCGTCTCGGCGCAGACGATTGACAACCCAATCGGCACCCTCGGGGTCGGGCTCTTTGCTGCGGCGGTCCTTCACCCACTCCAGCCCCAGGAAAAGGCCGTGACCTCGAATCTCGGCCATAGGCTCACAAGTCTCCAGGAGACCGCTCAACCCTTCTCGCAAGTGCACCCCGACCTGGCTGACGCGCGTGAGCAGGTCTTCCTGCTCAATCACATCGATCACGGCCTGGCCAACAGCGGCCTGCAGGGGGCTGGAAGCAAAGGTGTTGAAGTAATTCGTCTTCTCACGGAAGGCGTTAACCAGATCGGCGGGAGCGACGACGCCAGCCAGCGGCAAGCCGTTCCCCATCGGCTTGCCCATGCTGATGATGTCGGGCTCGAAGCCCGAGGTCTCGTAGCCCCACCAACGGCCAGTGCGAGCGAACCCGGCCTGCACTTCGTCGCAGATGAACAGACCACCGGCCGCGCGAACCTTGTCGGCCGCACGAGCCATGAAGTCACCGGGAATGTCGGGCAAACCCTCATTGGCCAGAATAGGGCAGAGCAGCAAGCCGGCAAAGGGAACACCATCAGCGGCAAACCCATCAATCTCAGCCTGGAGGAGATCGAGATACGCGTCCGTCAGCGCATCGTCAGTGAGATCGCTGTCGACAGAGCGGTAGCGCTGGGGAACGGGGATCGAACGAAACTCCTGGTTCTCGGTGCCCACTGCTAACTTCACGTGCTCCGGCACCGAAGCGGACCGCAACCGGCGCTGCTGCGGCCGGCCTCCGAGCCACGAAAGTTTGCGCACCTCAGTCGAATTGCCATGGTAAGCGGCGTTGGTAGTGATCAGTCCCCGACCGCCGGTGACTGCACGGGCCATCATGATCGCGACTTCGTTCGCTTCGGTGCCGGAGCACGTGAAGACAGCAGTGCTGATAGCGTCGTGATGGAGCGCGGTCAAACGCTCAGCGTAATCAAGGATGCCCTCATGCAGGTAACGGCTGTGGACGTTGAGCGTCTCCGTCTGGCGCTGCATCGCCTCAACGACATGGGGATGGGCATGGCCCACGCACGGCACATTGTTGTAGAGATCGAGGTAACGACGACCGTCTGCATCGTGAAGCCAGACACCTTCACCGCGCACGATCTGGACAGGCTCCTCATAGAACGTCGCGATCCCAACACCGAGCAGACGCTCACGACGTTCGAGAAGGTCGACGATCTTTTGTGCAGTCACAAGGAAATTCTGAGCGAATAGCGGCCTGATTGCAAACGCGGAGCGCTCGCCCCTTGTGGGAGATCAGTCGGAGCGAGCGGCGAGCGGCAGTCTACCGATCACATCGTCCCGTTCCAGCTGGTCAAGCTGGTCGGCGTGCAGTCCGAGTAGGGTGCTAAGAACGTCGCGCGAATCCTCACCCAGCAACGGTGCGCGAAACGGCGCAATCGGCTCGGCCGCAGCGAACTTATAAGGCTGGCCCGGATAGTGCTTCAGACCCACCCCAGGGCGATCCTGCGCAATAAAAGCATTGCGCGCAACAAGTTGGGGGTTCGCAAGCAGTTCCGCACCATTCAAGACGGCAGCAGCCATCACGCCCCGGTTTCGCAACAGATCCATCAGCTCGACATGGGACTGCGAACACGTCCATTGCGCGATAACCGCATCCAGCTGATCCGCATCGCGCAAACGAGCAGCAGGGTCGCGGTAAACGGATTCCGGTCCCACTCCATCCTCGTGGCCGATCAACTGGGCCAAGGTTGCCCACTGCTCCGAATCCTCACAGGCGATGGCGATCCAGCGATCATCCCGACACGGGTAGATTCCGTGCGGAGCCATCTCGCGATGGCGGTTGCCGACGCGGCCAGGGTCGCGACCGCTAAGCGCCCAACCGGTCAGCGCATCGCCGATGTACATCGTCGATGCTGCCACCTGGCCCAAGTCAATGTGCTGCCCTTCACCGGTTTGGTCACGATGGTGTAGCGCTCCTAGCAGCGCCGCCGCCGCCATCACCCCAACCAGATGATCCCCACCCATCGTGCCGGTGAAAAGGGGTTGATCATCTGCATACCCCGTAAGGTGACAGATCCCAGCCATCTGCTCTGTCGAGAGACCAAACGCGACATAGTCATGCCAGGCACCGCTGCGGCCAAAGCCCGGCATCGACATCATGATCAGGTCAGGCTTGATCGCACGCAGCGTGTCGTAATCGAGACCAAAGTTGGCCATGACTCGTGGTGTGTAGATCTCGATCAACACATAAGCATAAACAACAAGCTGCTTGAGCAGATCTGATCCTCGCCGGTCGGTCAGATTTAGCGTGATTCCGCGCTTCGAGCGGTTGATCCAATTGAAGACGGGTGAGCGTTCCCAAGCTTTTTCCCCCTGGCCAGCGCCTCGCCATCCATCGATCCGCTGAACCGACTCAACCTTGATCACCTCCGCACCGGCATCGGCGCAGATCTGCGTAACCAGCGGACCCGACATGAACATCGACAGATCGATGATGCGCAGCCCGGCAAGCGGGGGTGGATTTGTGCCGGGCGGGGGCGAGTCGGACTGTGTCAACACCGCCTGATCAGCCAGTTCCGCCAGGACCTCCGCCGTATGCTCCCCGAACCGGGGCGGGCGGCTGATACGGGGCGCTGTCACATTGGAAGTGAAGGGAAGGCCCGGAATCTCAATCGTTCTGCCGTCAACTTCGATCGGAACAAAGAAGCCTCGATCACGATGCGGGGGCATGTTGGGGATTTCGCACAATGGTGGCAAGATGCCAAGCGGAACCCGCCAGATCTGCGCCTCATGGAACATTTCGTCGGCATCGCGCTGGGACACGATCGGGGCGAACTCAGCCGCAACTTCGTCGGCATGGGCCGCACGGACACCGGGCTGGAAACGTGGATCGTCAAGCATGTCAGGCCGGCCAAGAAACTGGCAGAGCAGCTCCCACTGGGCTTGGGTAAGGACGTTGATACCGATGTGGCCGGCGGCGGCGGGTAGGATGAAGGACGGCCCCGAGTGTTGGGTAGACTGGCGCGCCGGCAGCACATCGTCATATTCGTAGCGCACGCTCGGCACCAGAGCACCAGTTAGCGTCGTCTGCTGCGCACTGACATCAACATGATCGCCGCGGCCATGCGCTCGACGGCCTGCCACGGCGAGCAGCGTTGCGACGGCTGCGAAGCCGCCTGCAAACATCTCGGCGATTGCGCCGCCGATCTGCAGCGGCTCGCGCTGCGGGATACCACATGCATTGGCCCAACCACCCAGGGCGCAGGCGATCAGATTATTCCAACTCTGGCCCGCATAGGGTCCGTCAGATCCAAACCCGCTGACCGTCGTCAAAATCACATCGGGGTTCCAGACACGCAACTGCGATAAGCCTAGCCCGCGCGCCGCCAGCTGCGGTTCCGTTTCACCTGCGATTACGATGTCGTAGTGGCCTAGCAGGCGCTGCAGATCGGCCCGACCCTCAGAGGAGTCGAGATCGAGCGAGATCCCGCGCTTGCTGGTATTGACGAAAATGAAGCCACCGCTCGCCTCAGGGTCCGGTATGTCGCTGGGAAAGGGTCCAAACAGGCGAGCCGGGTCGCCGAATGGTGGCTCAACCTTGACGACATTCGCTCCTTGGTCCGCCAGCAGCTTGGCGCAGAAAGGCCCGGCGATCCCCTGAGCCAAATCAAGCACACGAAGTCCATCAAGTGGAGCAACCATGTCACGAGTCTAACCGCCGAATGACGCCGCTTGCATGTTCTCCGTGCTGACGGGAGGAATGCTATTTGCCGGATAGCCGGACCAAACCAAGACAGTGCCTCTACTTCTTACGGGAGTCACAAGGCCAGATTCCATCGCGCTCGGCCCAAAACCGCGGGCTGGCCCTCCTGACCATGACGACAGGATTCGGCGGGCTGATCGGCGCGATCTCAGCTGCGTGGATGAGCTCACGCTACTCTGCTCGGCCAAGCCACACGGTTTTTCAAGCGGGGGACGCTGCCGCCAATGATCACCAATCGCACACCCTTCAAGGAAATGATGTACCTAGGGACGGAACTGCAGAGCTCGAGGTCCAAGCCGGTCCGGCTGCGATACGATGCGATAGGCAGTCTGCACCCATTCACATATGAACTGGCGTGTGTCCGCCGGGTCGATCAGCTCTTCGATCTGGAAGCGTGAGAGGGGGCCCAGCGGGCCCCGCGCGCTTTCGATTCGATCCATCAATTCTTGGCGCAACGCCTCCGGATCGTCCGCCTCGGCAAGCTGCCGTTTGTAGGCCGCTTCGATCCCCCCCTCGGGAGGGATACCCCCGACGTCCGCGGCGGGCCAGGTAACGCGGACCGATGGCTGGGCGCGAGGGGTAGCGTAGTTGTTACCCGCCACCCCGAAGCTGCGGCGCATGAGCACGGTGAAGATGGGGACACTGGCCTGGGCGAAAGCGATCATCCACTCACCGCCGCGGCGGATCGTACCGTTCAGTTCATGTTCCAGCCCGACCGCGAAGCCGGGGTTATCAACTAGGTTGAGCACAGGGATATGGAAAAGGTCGCACAGATCGAGGTGGCGAATGAGTTTGTCACAGCCATCGGCCGTTAGGGCGCCACCGTTGGTGTGCTGACTGTCGGAGGCGATCACACCGAGCGGATAGCCGTTGAAGCGAACGAAACCGGTCACCTGATCGGTCGCCCAGAGCGAGCCCATTTCAAAGAAGGAGCCTTTGTCCGCCATCAGCCTGATCGCGCGGCGCACGTCGAATGTAGTCGTGCGCATTCGCGGGGTCAGCGTGGAGAGCTCAGTCTCGCGGCGATCCGGCGGGTCGTTGGCGTTTGGCGCCACCACTGGCGGCGGCTCGTAGACACTAGAAGGCAGATAGGAGAGGAAGCGCCTAGTCATCTCGACTGCTTCCTCCTCTGTCTCGGCTAAGTTATCCACAGACCCGTTGCGACAGTGAATATGCCAGCCGCCCAGATCCTCCTTACTGATGTCATAGCCCATCATGTGCGTGACGACGGGTGGACCAGCCACGAAGAGCTGCGCAATGTCGCGCACCATGACCGAGAAGTGGCCCAACACCGCCTTTGCTGCGCCAATGCCAACGACGCTGCCAAGTAGGAGATTGACCACCGGCACCGTCGAAAGCTGATCCGCATACATCGTGCTCCCGAGGTGGCCCGGCAACATCGACCCGCCGCCGCCGGTCACGCGCGGCTGGCCGGCTTTGATCGCACCTCGGCTCTCTTCCGCGTTGCTTTCTCCATCACTCTTCTGCTCGGGCACCATTGCCGCGACGCTGCCGCCACCGGATGAGCCGTCCAGTAGGCGCAATGATGGTGCCCGCAACTCCATTGAAAGTCGATCGAGGTATCCTGCTTTCGCGCCGATCGCACCGTCGGCATGACCCCCGCGCGAGGTGAAATCGTCTGCGCAAACGATGGCCGAGCGTCCGTCGATCGTGCCCCAACCCCCTACATGGTTGGCCGGGGTAAAGTCGCTCACGCCACCATCCTCGTCGTAGGATGCAAACCCTGCCACGCTGCCAACCTCGCGAAATGAACCGTCGTCGAGCAGCAGATCGATCCGCTCTCGGCAGGTCAACTTGCCTCGGCTGCGCTGGCGGACGACCCCGGGATCGTTTGAACCAGGAGCTAGCCGATCTTGGGCAAGATCCTTCAGCGTGTCGACCGAATCCAGGGTGGGTCCCCACGGCCCAGCACGTTCTGAGTCGACGACAGCGGACGAAACATCACTCGTACGGGGCGCGATGACCGCAATAACTTGCGCTACCGCAACGGCATCGCCGTTATTCAACGCCAAAACGGCAGTCACAAGGCCAGCACAGGGGGCAGCAACGACAGTTTCCATCTTCATCGCGCTGATCACCAGGAGCGGGTCACCAACCGCGACTTGATCACCCTTGCCTACGAGAAACTCGACCACGATTCCATCCATCGGGCAGGAAACGCCTTGTCGTCCGTCCTCAACCGCCAGGGCTGGATGCAGCGGCACCGGCGCGGACATGGGTGCAGCTGGGCCGT
>CAZZMQ010000020.1:22444-27189 GCA_964655365.1 uncultured Dehalococcoidia bacterium
CTGGGCCGTGGCCAAGCGTTATCGCTTGCTGCGCCAGCAGCGCCACGGCATCGCCATGCATAGTTCCGGCAGGAGCCGTCGTCAGTTCCGGATCGTCGGTCAATAGCGATGTGCGCGCATCACCTCTGCGAACATCTGGGTGCGCGAGGATCGCATGTAGCTGCGATAGATTGGTGGATAGACCGGCGATGTGGAACTCCATCAGCGCTCGCAAGGTGCGATCGAGTGCAGATTCGTAGGATGCCGTGGAATTCGACGAGCCAATCACCTTGGCGAGCAATGGATCGAACTGAGGCTGGATGGTGTAGCCCATGTAGCCGCATGCGTCGGTGCGCACACCAGGTCCGGACGGCTCCTTGTAGGCAGTGAGTGTGCCCGCTCCGTGCGCGACAACTCGCGCCTGCACGGCGTAGCCGCGCGGTGCACCAACGGCGGCCTGGTCGGCCAGGCCAAGTGATGCCAGTGAGGCACCCGCCGCAATCTGGAACTGGGCTTCGACCAGATCGATCCCCGTAACCTGTTCCGTCACCGTGTGCTCCACCTGAATGCGCGGATTACACTCGATAAAGAAGTGCTCACCGGTCTCAGGTACGACGAGAAATTCCACCGTGCCAGCGTTGACGTACTCCGCGGAACGCACCAATCGGACCGCGTCGGCCAGGATGCGCTCCCGTAGTGCCGCGTCCAGCATCGGCGCTGGCGCGACCTCCACGACTTTCTGGTGTCGGAGCTGCACCGAGCAGTCACGCTCATGCAGATGGACGATATTGCCATCTGCATCTGCGAGGATCTGTACCTCAATGTGGCGCGGTCGCTGAACTAGCTTCTCAACGAAGATGGCATCGTCATCGAAAGCGGCTTCGGATTCGCTACGACAGCGCGCGAAGGCCTCATCCATCCCATCGGGTCCTTCAACGACCCGCATCCCACGACCACCACCGCCACCTGCCGCTTTGAGCATGACCGGATAGTCCAGATCGCGCGCGACCCTCACTGCCTCCGCGGCCGACTGGAGAGCTTGGGCACTCCCGGGCACGACCGGAATGTCTAGCGACTGAGCCAGTTGCCGCGCACGGAGCTTGTCTCCAAAAAGGTTGAGCACCGCTGGTGGCGGGCCAACGAAGGTGAGTCCCTCAGCGACGCACAAAGCCGCGAAGGACGCATCCTCAGAGAGAAAACCGTAGCCAGCGTGGACGCTATCACAACCGCTGAGCTTCGCCGTCTGAATCAACGTCTCGGCGTCGAGGTAGGCACGGAGTGCATCATTCACACCACTACCCGGTTCGCCAATCTCGCGCGATTCCGTTGTGAAGCGGGTGTGGAGCGAAAGGGAGTCGGCCAGTGGATACACACTAACGGACTCCAGACCAAGCGCAGAAGCCGCCTTTGCGATGCGGATCGCCACTTCGCCGCGATTGCTGATCAAAACTCTCTTAAGTGATGCCATGGCTGCCTCTCGTGCTTCCGCGGCGGCGCCGATCGTTAATGCGTAGGCACAGCGATAGTCTCGGGCCTGTGAGGGCAAGAGTCAGCCCTCACTCAAATCGACCGCATGGCCGTGGCTTCGCATCATGGCGGGCGAGCACTCAACCGTCACCAAGCGCGATCGTCAGACAGAGTGCAGTGATGCCACCGGCAATCAGGAAGACAGCGAAGGGCCGCGCCCGAGCTCATCGCCGAGGATCCTTGAGATGACACCATCAGAAAACACGCGTCGGGTATTTACCGACGGTACCGAGGCTATGTCGTGGCAGCAGCACTGCCCCGTGACCCAATCGACCGACAGTCAACCGCCCACTGCCGTTAGTCGAATTCCGGCGGATCAGAATCCCCGACGAAACTAACGGCAGCCTTATCACCGCTGAGGCATGCCGTGGGCCTCTGAGCCGAGTGGCGACTAGGAGCGCGCAACGGCTTTGACCGGCTCGCTTGCGTCCATCAGGAACCCATCGTAACCACTGGCCGTGACCTCGTCGCACTTCTCTCGGTAGGCACCAACACCACCCGGGTAGGGCATAAAGACACGCGGTTTCCCAGGAATATTCGCGCCCAGGTACCACGAGTCAGCCAACATGAACATCGTCTCCCCGGCCAGCTCGTTGACATGGTCCACCCAAGCGATCTCCGCCGCGCCGTCCGCCTCCACGGCGTTCACATCCCGCTCGCGGAGATTCTCGATGAAGCCCGAGATCCACTCCACATGTTGCTCAATAGAGACGGGCATGTTGCTCAGCACGGAGGGTGAGCCAGGACCCGTGATCATGAACATGTTCGGGAAACCGGCGGTAGCAACACCTAGGTAAGTCTTGGGCCCTTCCGCCCACTTCTCTTTCAGCTGCAGACCGTCCCGGCCACGAATGTCCATCTTGAAGAACGTTCCAGTCATCGCGTCGAAGCCCGTCGCGAAGACAATGATGTCGAGCTCGTACTCATCCCCCGCGGTGCGCAGACCGGTCGGCGTGATCTCTTCGATCGGCGCGTGTCGGATGTCGACCAACGTTACGTTGTCGCGGTTGTACGTTTCAAAGTAGTTCGTGTCGATCAGCGCACGCTTCGAACTGAACGGGTGGTCGCGTGGTACAAGTTTTTCCGCGGTCTCCGGATCTTCCACAGCCTCGCGGATCTTGGAACGAATGAACTCCGATGCCGTGTCATTGGCGCGCCGGTCGGTGGCAATATCCTCGAACGAGCCAAAGACAAAGTTGAAGCCGCCTTGCGCCCAGCCAGCCTCATAGGCTGCCGTGCGTTCCTCATCGCTAACATCCAGCGCCGATCCTTCTGCATAGTCGATCGGAATGCCCGCAACCGAGTGCCGTGCCTTATCCCAGATCTCGTCATAGTTCGCCTTGACGTTCTGGAGAAACTCATAGTCGACGGTCTCGTGACGCGCCGGCACCGTGTACTGCGGGGTGCGCTGGAAAACGGTCAGGTGGCCGGCTTGCGCGGCGATCACCGGAATCGACTGGACCCCGCTAGAGCCGGTGCCAATCACACCCACGCGCTTGCCCGTGAAATCCACTGGTTCATGCGGCCATGCGCCAGTGTGGTACCACTCCCCCTCGAACGAATCCAAGCCCTGAATATCCGGGATCTGGCCAGTGGAAATGCAACCGATCCCGGTGATCAGGTACTGCGCGGTAACCTTGTCGCCTTGGTCGGTCTCCACCTCCCAGAGATCATCCTCTTCACGGTAATGGGCTGCGGTGACGCGAGTATTGAACTGGATATTGCGGCGCAAATCAAAGCGATCCGCTACATGGTTGAGATAGCTCAGAATCTCCGGCTGCTCCGGATATTTCCCGCTCCACTCCCAGTCTTGGAGTAGGTCCTTGTCAAAAGAGAAGCAATACATATAACTCTCGGAGTCGCATCGCGCTCCGGGATAGCGGTTCCAGTACCAAGTGCCGCCCACACCGTCGCCGGCTTCATAGACTTGCGTGGAAATGCCCAACTCCTCGCGCAGACGATGGAGCATGTATAGGCCAGAGAAGCCAGCACCAATTACGACGGCGCCAAAGTCCGCTTGTGTACTCGTAGTCATCGTTGTCTCCTCTGTGAACTCCGTCGTAGCGCTAAATTAATCTGAGCCCGTACCAGTCTTCGCTCGTTGCACCGTGCAAGCACGGACAGCCTTTACCACCTGCTGCATCCCGGACTCGCTACCCAGCAACATTAGCAGGGTAAAGAAACCGTGCGTCTGTCGCTTGTGGCGCTTGAAGTCAACTCTCACCCCCGCCTGCTCGAGACGCTCGGCGTATGCCTCGCCTTCATCACGCAGGGGATCGTACTCGGCGGTCAACACCACGGCGGGCGGCAGCCCACTATGATCGGGCGTCTGCAAGGGTGATGCGTCCGGCTCGCTGCGCCGGGAGGCGTCAGGCACATAGTGATCCCAGAACCAAATCATGGCATCGCGCGTGAGCAACAATTGGTTTTCGGGATCGACGTAGGATTTGCGCTCAAAGTCGGCGTCGGTGACAGGGTAAATCAAGACCTGGAGATCGAGCGATGGGCCGTTGCGATCACGAGCCCGCACTGCCATAACCGCCGCGATGTTGCCACCCGCGCTATCCCCGGCCACCATCAGCGGTACATTCGTGCTGGCGATCTCGTCCATGTGGGTCGACACCCACTCAAGTGCTGCGTAGGAATCATCGACGGCTGTTGGATAGCGATGTTCCGGCGCCAAGCGATAGTCGACCAGCACCACCGCGCACGATGTACGCTCGGCCAGCTTGCGACCCAGCGTGTCGAATTCGTCGATCGTACCGATGACCCAGCCACCGCCGTGGTAATAAACAATAACACCCGTGGGTGAGTCCAGCGGGACCAGCACCCGGAGGGGAACCTCGCCGTCTGGGACGGAGACAACATGCTCCTGCACCCGCGCCATAGCCGGCGCCGGACCGGCCATCGCACCCAATGCCTCGCCGAAGGCACGCGCTTCTTCCGGTGTGCTTTCGTGTAAAGGTTTGCCGCCAGCCGCCGCCAATTGTTCAAGAAGACCGGCTGTCCCGAGATCGATTGCCATCTAGTTTCCCTCAGGAGAATATTCAATCCAGATGTAATAAGGCGCCATGCTAACAACGAGCGTTGAGCAAAACAACATTGCGCGGAGGCGACTCACCGGCCGCAGAGGACGATCAGTGACCAGCGGTAGCTCCGTCCATGTGACACGCAGCCAGCTCTGCCCGCGATCACCTAACGTTGTGCCCTTGATTCTGGGCTCGAGCCAACAAGAGCCG
>CAZZMQ010000020.1:27199-29564 GCA_964655365.1 uncultured Dehalococcoidia bacterium
ACATCAAAATGGCAGGCAGATGGTCCCAACACCCGGCTCATTCACGGCCGCGACCTCGACGACAGCGAGCTGCCAGTCGGAATCCGCTGGGGAATCGGTGGAGCCGTGGCGCAGAAGTTCGCCCAGGAAGGGTTCTTCCTAGTGCTAACGACGCGCAAGCTGTCCAACGCCGCTCCTCTACAAAGCGCAATCGAGGCCCAGAACGGGGAATGTATGACCGTGGAGTTGGACCTCACATCGGCTGACTCAATCTCCGGCGCGTTCTCCACGATCCGCGGTGAAGTCGGCGATCCGCACGTGCTGGTTTACAACGCGGGCTACCTAGAGGGGCGCGATCTTCCGCCTGGGCAGGAGCTTTTGGAACACGTCCCGCTCGAGATTCTCGAAACCGCCCAGCACATCTCGAGTCGAGGACCGTTCTTGGTCGCACAGGAAGTCCTGCCCGCTATGCGCGAGCGGGCAGCGGGCTCGTTTCTGATCTCGAACAACGCAGCCTCGCTGCGCGGGCGCAAGCGACTGACAGGTCAGTCGCTCTATTACCCTCGCGTCCTGATGCGCACGCTGGCCCAAGTGTTGACGGAAGAGTACTCGGAGCACGGCGTACACGTGGCCAATGTTGTGATCGACGGCCTGATCGACTCGCCCGGCACGCGCGCGCTACCACTGGCGCAGGAGCGGCCCGAGATCGTGATGAATCCGATTAAGATTGCGGAGGCCTTCTATTACCTCCACAGTCAGGACCAGTCCTGCTGGACTCACGAACTACAGCTAACTCCAGCGGCGACGAAACCAAGCTTCTGATCACCACGGCTCGCGTGTCGGCCAACTCAACATGATGATCCTATCTGCCACACTGGAACGATAGGCCAGTGAAGCGCTCAATGCCTGGAATATTAGGCCCTTAGCGCGACTGAGCTCTCCCACGATCCTAATCCTCACTTGAGTCGTGAGCTTCTCTTGAGCACCACCCTCACTACTAGCAGCAACGGACTTTACGCCCAGCGATTCGTCGAACACCACACTCATAACTTCGGTGTTGAAGCGAATCCGTATACACATACCAAAGTCATCGATGAAGAACTGGGAAGGCGAGCCCGGTTTCTGCGTAGAGAGGTGGTGGCAGAAGTGATCCGATAAGTCCACATCCGCGCCAAGGTCAGTATCTGCGAACCAGGTTCCGCCGATGCCTCCATTCTTCTCCACGATCAAGAAGGGCACGCGACTTGCTTAAGCTCGCAGGTGGCGAACACCTCAAATGCAGGATTTCAGGCCTGCTCCCGTTACTACTCCGGCCGACCCACATACTCGTCAACCAGAACCCCTCAAAGTCGGCTGGCTACCGGCGTACGGTGCGTGATACAACAGCGCCAAGTCTGGTCGTAGAAGTGTGAGCGGGAGGTGTCGGATGGAGAGCGGATCGTTCAGTGACCTCGTCATGCTCGAGCGCGTCGACGAGGAGCGATTCATCGCGCCGGTGGGTGCCGAACAGGGGAACCGCACCTACGGCGGGCAGATACTCGCGCAGGCGCTGACTGCTGCGCAAGGCACCGTCGGCACCGATCGGCCGGTTCACTCACTACACGGCTACTTCCTACGCCCTGGCGCTTCGGACCGGCCGATCGAGCTGGCGGTCGATCAGGTACGAAACGGTCGGGCATTTAGCTCACGTGCGGTGACGGCGTCGCAGGAAGGCCGGGAACTCTGCCGGGTTCTCGCCTCCTTCCACGCACCCGAGGACGGGCTCGAGTACAACGGCCCGACGATGCCGGACGTGCCACCACCCGAGGCTGTCGCGACCAGCCACAGCGAGTTTGTGCATGCATTGCGGCCGGACTTCGGCGGAAGTTGGTCCGGCGACGCGCGCGCCATGGAGATCCTCTACGTCAATCCGCCGACTGCACCCGACGGCGAACCAGTCAGCGAGGATCAGCGCATGTGGATACGAATCAACACAACGCTTGCCGATAACACTGCGCTACACGCGAGCGCGCTCGCCTACCTGTCCGATAGCACATTGGTCGATCACGTGATGCTGCCACACGGCCACCGCTGGCAGGACGAGCGACTCCAGGGTGCGAGCTTGGACCATGCCATGTGGTTCCATCGTGCCGCGCGCGCCGATCAATGGCTGCTGTTCGATCAGAGCGTTATCGCGACTGCGGGCGCGCGCGGCCTGGTGACCGGCCGCTTCTATGCGGCGAGTGGTGTGCTCGTGGCGACCTGCAGTCAGGAAGGATTGATGCGCTGGCCGGGCTGACCCCAGCATCCACCCGCGCGCGACGTCGCTCGTTGGCCAACTCGGACGGAACGGGAGCGCGGGTCGTCACCGCTGGGGCAGCATCACTACTCCGCCGCAATGACGCTG
>CAZZMQ010000021.1:0-294 GCA_964655365.1 uncultured Dehalococcoidia bacterium
TTCGCGATTCTCATGTTCGGCGAGTCCGGAGCCGAGATTCTCTATCCCAATCCAGGCTTTCCCATCTATGAATCGGTCATTTCATACAGTGGAGCCACCCACATTCCTATTGCGCTTAAGGAGGAGAGTGGATTCGCCTTCGATCCGGACCAAGTATTGGCCCAGATCACGCCGCGGACACGCTTGATTATCCTCAACAGCCCTGGCAACCCCACTGGCGGCGTTGTCGGCCGCGATGTGATCGACCGCCTCGTGGCCGGCCTGGAGCAACACCCTCACGTTGCCATCCTCAGT
>CAZZMQ010000021.1:304-2150 GCA_964655365.1 uncultured Dehalococcoidia bacterium
CTATGACGGGCAAGAACATGTCAGCCTGCTTGACTACCCGCAGATCCGTGACCGGCTGATTGTGCTCAACGGTTGGAGCAAGACGTACGCTATGACCGGTTGGCGACTGGGATACAGCTTCTGGCCTCGAGCGCTTCTGCCGCACGCGGAGCGTCTCGCGATTAACAGCTATTCTAGCCCGAACGCGGTGACCCAGCATGCCGGGTTGGCGGCGCTTGAAGGCCCACAAGACGCTGTCCAAGCAATGGTGGCTGAGTTCGAGTCCCGACGCTCCGTCGTCGTCGACGAACTCAACTCCGTACCCGGATTCCGCTGCGTAAAACCGGTGGGGGCTTTCTACGCATTTCCCAATATCGACGAGACGGGCTTCAGTGCCGTCGCGTTGCAGGACAAAATCTTAGAAGAGGTTGGTGTGGCTACCGTTGCGGGTACCAGCTTTGGATCCTACGGGCAGGGCTATTTGCGGATTTCCTACGCTAACAGTACGGAGAATATTCGTAGCGCCATTGCCCGGATCCGCGATCTGTTGAGCTAGGGTGCATCACCGCCATCGAGGTAAATATCGACCAAAGCCAACCTTGGTTACCCGTTAGGGTCCGAGCAAGGCACGGCGGCGAACCTGCTGTCGCTGGAAGTTCTATACCGTCCTAGACCGTCTCGACTTTATTGCGTGCCTCCTGAGCGGCGCCTCCAGCGACCTCTCGTAACGTGTTCATCTGTTCGAGCGCTGCGTTGCGTAGCAGGCCGGCGTCAGTCGAATGCATGACGAACCGGGCACCCAATTCGATCGCTTTGCTGGATGTCTCGATCGTTTGCTGATGGATCATGACCGGCACGCCGCGTGCTTCGGACTTGACGATGATGTTTTCCAGCACCTCGAGGTAGGTCGGGTTTGCGTAGTCATCCGGAATACCGAGCGAGGTTGACATATCGTTGGGACCGATGAAGATTCCGTCGATTCCATCGACGGCGAGGATCGCGTCTAGGTTCTCGTGCCCGGGCCGTGACTCGATTCCGATGATCGCGATTGATTCCTTATGTCGGTCCTCGAGGTATTCCTTCGTCGCTTGGCTTGGAAAGACTCCGTCGCGTACGGCACGTGTTAGGTATTCGCCCTTGAGCGGGTGCCACTTGGCGGTGGCGCCGACGGCTTGTACTTCCTCCACCGACTCGCAGTACGGCGCCAGCACTCCGGCGGCGCCCGCGTCCAGTGCCATCGCCACCCACTCCGATTTCGGCACCGGTACGCGCACGATCGGTGTGATTGCAGCCTCGCGTAACATCGCTACGAGTTGCTGGATCTCGGCGCGGTCGCGCGAGCCGTGCTCGCTATCAATTACGACGAAGTCCAGCGAGCTAGACGCCAGCGACCGGCCCCAGCGCGTGGAGGCCATCGCGGAGATCATGCATCCGAAGACATGTTTGCCCGCACCGAGCGTTTCCTTCAACTGCACCGCGTCCATCGTGAGGTACTCCTTCGCATCGAACGAGCGAACGCTCGCCCACTATCACCCGGGTCGTACAGTAGAGGACCGGGTCCACCTGAGCAGTGATCGAGTCTTCCGCCGCGCCTGAGGGCTACGGGTCGATCCTATCGATCAGCTTCGCATAATCGTCCAGTCTCTTTGTTTGGGCCGAAGGTTCTTCAGATGGCAACTGCAGGAAGGGACGATCGATACCCATCTCCATCAGCTGAGTGAGTCGACGCTCGTCCGGTCCCAATAGCGGCTCGATCGTGAGTGCATTGAAATCGCGCTCCGCACGGTCGCAAGCAGCGCGCAGTTCTTCGATGCCATCTTCGATGCTGTTAAAGCCATCGATCGGCATCCAGCCGTCGCAGTACTCG
>CAZZMQ010000021.1:2160-4731 GCA_964655365.1 uncultured Dehalococcoidia bacterium
TGGACCCAGCTCCCATCAGGACACGCGGACCGCCCGGCGTGACCGGCTTGGGGTATGACCAGACGGGATCGAAGTCGACGAAATCGCCGTGAAATTCGGGTTCTTCTTTGGTCCAGCACTCACGCATCGCCAGGATGCGCTCCCGTGTCACTTTCCAGCGGTCCTTGAACAGTGTGCCGTGGTTCTCCATCTCCTCGGCGTTCCAGCCGGCCCCCACGCCTAGGAAGAAGCGTCCGCCCGAGATGCTGTCGAGCGATGCCGCGGTCTTTGCGAGTGTCAATGGATGATGCTCCGTGATCAGACAGATCGTTGGCCCGACCTCCAGGGTTGTTGTGGCGGAAAGGGCCGCCGTAACTGCGACGGACATGTCGTGCGAGTGCCAGTACTCCTTGGGTAGATCGCCCCCCAGCAGGTAAGGTGTTTTGCGGCTGGTCGGGATGTGGGTGTGTTCCGGCAGACCGAGCGCAGTGAATCCACGTTCCTCCACTGCGACGGCCAGCTCCGCCGGCTGCATCGTGTAGTCGGTCACGAAGCTGATCACACCGAATGTTGTCATCTGATCTCCCTCTGATGTGTTCGCCGCGGAGCCTATCAGCCGGATTTACTAGACGGATGCATAGACTGCTCGC
Source organism: uncultured Dehalococcoidia bacterium (assembly GCA_964655365.1). Classification (GTDB taxonomy): domain Bacteria; phylum Chloroflexota; class Dehalococcoidia; order Bin125; family Bin125; genus JAPUIR01. Next base: position 2,790 of record CAZZMQ010000021.1, read on the forward strand.
TCGAAACGATCGAAGAGATCGATGCATGGCCCGTCAAAGAACGGCAGCATCTGCATGCAGATCACCCCGGCTATCTCCGCGGCCGGATCGATCCAGAAATACGTGTTGAACAGGCCCGCCCAGGCCAGGCTGCCCGCGGATCGACCCGTTGTAAGCGGCGTTGTGTTGATCTGAAACCCGAGGCCGAACTTTCCCGCGCCCGGCGGGCCGAACAGAAACGCATTCGAGAGCGGCAACGCCTCTGGCATCTCACGCACGACAAGATCGCCGATCTGATTCGCGCCCATTAGTGCGACCGTCTCTGGTGACAGAATTTGCTTCCCCTCCAGCTCGCCACCTCGAAGCAGGGCCTGGACGAAGCGCAGGTAGTCAGGTGCCGTCGATACAAGGCCGCCGCCACCGCTGTAGAACTCGCCAAGATCTGGGATCTCCGCCGCCGAGGCGGACCATGCGCCGTTCGTTGTGCGCTGATTGAGCGGAACGAGGCGCTCCGCCAGTCTCGCAGGCTCGAAAGTCGTGTCGACCATCCCCAGCGGTTCCAGGATCTCGGATTGGAAGTACTCCTCCAGCGATAAACCAGAGCTAACCTCTACCGCCTGTCCCACCCAATCGGTTGAGACGCCGTATTCCCAGATCGAGCCTGGATCGTGCGCTAACGGGAGGCCGAGATAGATGTCGCTGCCAGCCAGCGCTTCGTTCGCTGCGAAGCGTCGCAGCATCGGATTCCAGATGTGGTAGCCCAACCCCGCCGAGTGAGAGAGTAGTTGTCTCAGCGAGATCGACGTGGCTGGTGGCCGCCACTGCGGCTTTCCCGCTTGGTTGTAACCGGTCAGTACCCGGTGTTCGGCTAAGCGCGGCAGCAAGTCGCCGAGCGGTTCATCCAGGCTGAGTTTTCCCTTCTCAACGAGCTGCATCGCCGCGACCGAGGTCACCGCCTTCGTCATCGAGGCGATCGGAAAGACCGAGTCTGCTTGCATGGCCGTTTCCGAGGCTGGGTCGGCCATGCCGAACGCCTCCAGGTAAGCGGGTCCGTCCGGCCGCACGACGCCTGCGACCGCACCCGGGACGGCTCCGCTTGCTCCAACGCTCGCGAAGACAGAATCGATTGCACTCATGTTGTGTCCTCCGATCAGGTTCACGCAGATGTGGCAACCAAGGTTAGCGCGACCACCTAATACGGTGCTTGCTTTCGACTGTCGGAAGCCTGCGGCCTCACTCTCGTCAAGTTGCCCGCGTGATTTCGCAGATGCCAACCGACGAGCTACGCCACACCCTCAACCGCCGTCAGAAGACGGTGAGTAGTTTGGCAAGCAAGCTTCGGCGCTGCGTGTCTCGTTGTCTACTGCTTCGATGTAGGGATGCTGGTCTCGCGCATCCCGTTGGCCGTAGCCGGGAGCGCGAGCGATACTTGCGCCTTCGGGGCTGCGTCGCCACGCACTCCAGCGGGCTCATTCCGCTAACTTATATTTCGCTTTGATCACGTACTTGGTCACCTGGGTGTATTGCCTGCGCTCTTCCCCGGCCACCTCTGCTCAACGGTCGCGGATGCAATGATCGCCGACCCACACCTCCGCCCGACTCTCTCGGATGCCGTCTAGAAGTTCTTGCGCGATTTCCATCGATCGGCCGCATGCATATGAAGCCTCCCGCGAGTTTACGGCAGGTACGGGATCCGAGCCGGTCCCAACTGATCTCGTAAGATCGGCTGGGCATCTTCTACGAACTCGCAGAGCAATGTCCGTGTATCTCGTGGATCGACGATGTCCTGCCCGGTCGCCTCGGCGGTGCGGAAGGGCGACGCAATCCGCTTCAGCCGTAGCTCGATTTCCGCTTCTTTGGCTGCCGGATCCGGTGCAGCTTCGATCTCGCGTCGATACGCGGCGACCGTTCCGCCCTCGATGTGCATCGAACCGCAGGTCGCCGAGGGCCAGGCGTAACGGCG
>CAZZMQ010000021.1:4741-7361 GCA_964655365.1 uncultured Dehalococcoidia bacterium
CACCACGGCATCTGACTGCGGATCACGGTCGTCACCAGACGCGCCCCGGCACGCTCGATGCCCTTTCTTTCCTCGTCTGGCCCCACCATGAAGCCCGGCTCATTGGCCAGCGAGATCAGCGGCAGGTGGAAGGCATCGCAGAGCTGGATCAGGCGGGCCGTCTTCGAACCCGCGTCCACACCCGTCGCTCCACCGTGTTCGCGCGGATTGTTGGCCATGATCCCTACGGGGTAGCCATTTAGCCGCGCCAATCCAGTCACGCGTGCCTTGCCGTAGAGCGGGGCGATCTCGAAGAACGATTCTTCGTCGACAACGTGGCGAATCAGCTTGCGTGCGTTGTACGGCCGGCGCGCCTTCGAGAACAATGACAATAGTTCTTCGTCGCGACGATGCGGGTCGTCGGTCGGTTCGCTGCGCGGGGCCATCTCCCAAGCGTTCGTTGGCAGATAGGAGAGGAACTGCCGAATCATCTCGAACGCTTCGTCTTCGGTCTTGGCCAGATTGTCGACGACACCGCTGATGCGCGCGTGAACGCGTTCGTCGCCCAGATCCTCCTTTGTGATGTCCACACCCAACGCCGCTTTCACGACGGGTGGTCCGCCTGGAAAGATTTGGGCGATGCCTTCGACCATGACGCTGAAATGGGACATTGGTACGTAGACGGCGGGTAACCCCGCCACGGACCCAAGCGCCGCGCAGATCACCGGCACCTTATCCAGTAGGCGCACGTCGTTTTGGGTGAAGGTGTTTCCGTCGGGAAGGTAGGTGCGGCCGATCTGTTCAAAGTGCCCCACCGACCCGCCTGCTGCGTCCAGCAGCCGAATGTACGGCACCCGCCATTCGTAGGCTCGCTCCACGTCCGACAGTTCTTGTCCCAGCCCGCCCTCCCGGCCGCCGGAGCCGCCATGCACCGTGAAGTCGCTGGCGTTGACGACGACTTTGCGATTGTTGATCTTCATGAAGCCTGTGACCGAGGCCTTAGGCATGAAGTCGACCAACTGTCCGTCCTCATACTCCCCGCGTCCGCCCAGGCTCATGAAGGGCCGGAAACTGTCCGGATCCGCCAGAGCCGCGACGCGCTCGTGAGCGGTCATTTTGCCGCGCTTGCGCTGCCGCTCAATCCCAACTGCGCCACCGCCCTTGCTGGCCAGATCCAACCGACGCTGCAGTTCGTCGACTTCAGGTTGCCAGGTCATCGTGTCCTCATTTCCGTTTCTGATGGTAGGCAGGCATTGGCCGTAGCGCGTTGGGCGCCGCGTTACGGCCCGAAACTCGATCGGGCTTGAATCCCCCAGCGACCGTCCGTCAGCGTCGCGATGTAAAGGCTGTCGTACGTGCCGATCGTGCTGCCGTCGCCGCGGTAGCGCGTGTAGCGCACGTCGACGTGGATCTTGTCCGGGCCTTGCTGCGCAATCCGGCGCGAGTCCCAGGCGCTGCGCTGCCAGCCGTCTTGTTCGCGCAAATGATCGAACAGGTCCATCGGATTCTCGCCGGGTTGCTCGTAGACGCGGACGTGCCCCTCGGCGAGCCGGATATGGGGAAAGTGCAGGCAAGCATCCATCGCCGCCGCGTCATGCCGGTTCAAGCTATTCATGAATCGGTCGAGCAGGCTCATCACCGCCTCGACGTTGTCCGGCGACATTCACGCGGCCTCTCAGTTCAGCCGGACTTCATCGGCTTGATCACCTGCTCCGCGAAGCGCTCCACCAAATCCGTGGACGTCACATGACCGAAGTCCAGTACGAAATGCGAGATGCCGATCTCGGCCCAGTGCTGCAGCATCGCCAGCCACTCGGCCGACTCTTCATCGGAAGTTGGCAGCGGCGCCTCGCGCGTCGCGCTGATCTCGATCGAGGCCGGGTCTCGCCCCGCCTCTTCCGCCGAACGCCAGACGATGTCCCGCTTGCGGATCCAGTCTTCCTCATTGGCCGGGAAGAACGCGTTCCACATGTCGGCTTGGCGACCGACCAGCGGCAGGCCGATCTGCTCGCCCTGACTGCCGATGCAGATCGGCGGCGGCGGATCTGGCAGCGGCGGAGCCATCGCGTTGCGGATCTGGAAATGCTGGCCCTCGAAGCTGGGCGACTTCTCGGTCCACATCAGGCGGCAGATCTGGACCACCTCGTCCAGCTGCCGCAGCCGCGTCGCCACCGAGGGGAACTCGTAGCCGTAGGCGTCGTACTCCTCTTCGCGCCAGCCCGCGCCAATGCTGAGGATGAAGCGCCCGCCGGACAACGTCTGCAGCGTCGCGGCCATCTTGGCCGTCAGCGCCGGGTTGCGGTAGCCGTGTCCCAGCACGTGATGTGCCAGCAGCACGTTGGGGAACTTCGCGGCCACCCAGGTCATCGTCGTCCAGGCCTCTAGGAACGGGTCGTCTTTGCGCTCGAAGCCCCAGAAGTGATCTGCCATCCAGACCGAGTCGAAGTGTTCGAAGGCCGTCGGCAGGATGTGATCGATCTGGTACTGCACGATCGGCACGAAGTTGCTCTCCGGCGGTCCGATCACCGGTGAGATCCAGCCAAATTTTAGTTCCGCCATGCCGGGCTCCTCCTCGGGGGCGGCCGTCGGGTCGGCCGCTCCTCCCGCCAGATCGACCTCGGCGCGCTCGGCTTCCAGTCCA
>CAZZMQ010000021.1:7371-14804 GCA_964655365.1 uncultured Dehalococcoidia bacterium
GCTCCTCCTCGGGGTCGGGTTGATCGCGATCGCCGTCGAGAGGCAAGCTAGCGCGGCCCGCACTCAAGACCAAGCCCGCCAGGACTCGGTAACCAGCACGCAAAGTGCAGAACCGGGGGTTCCATGCGCGCTCTTGTCTATCGTGGTTACAAAGAGATCGAGGTTGAGATCGTCCCTGACGCCGTCCTGCCTTCCCCGATGGCGCGCTCGTCCGTGTTACCCAGTTCGCGATCTGCGGCCCCGACCTCCACCTCTACCACGCCCCCACCTCGGAGGACCAACTAGGCAAAGCGATGGTATATGAGTGCATCGGCGAGGTCGTCGAGACGGGTCCCGACGTTCAGCGTATTAAGGTCGGGAACCGTCTGCTGGTCTCCGCCGCGATCGGCTGCGACTACTGTGCCAGTTGCCGTGCCGGACTTGTCGCTCGCTGTGAGCGTGGCGAGACGAGAGTCTTTGGCGGCGGCGGCCTCGACGGCGGCCTGGCCGAGGCGATCGGGGTTCCCGGTGCCGACCACGCGTTGCTCTCCATCCCCGACGGTATCAGTGACGAACAAGCCGTTTTGCTGACGGACATCCTACCCACGGGCTACGAAGGCGCGCGCAGCGCTGAGATCCGGCCCGGCGAATCTGTTGCAGTGATCGGTTGCGGCCCCGTCGGTCAGATGGCCCTCGAAACCGCGTTCCTCTTCGGACCCTCCCAGGTCTTCGCGATCGACCAGGCGCCGCATCGACTCGAGGAAGCGCAGTGCCTGGGAGCCATTCCGATCGACGCCAGCCAGGTCGACCCGGTCGAGGCTGTGCGCGATGCGATCGCTGGTCTCGGCCTCCTGCGCGTGATCGAAGCGGCCGGGCCCGATGCCACCGTGCAAATGGCGTTCGATATGGTCCGTCAGGGTGGCGTCGTTTCCCAGGTTGGCGTCAATCTCAACCTGGCCTTGCCGATCAACATGTTCGCGCTCTTTGGCAAGGACGTGACCTATCGGATCGGGCTCGTCTCGCCGCAGTCGCTCTGGCCGGAACTGGTGCCCCTGCTACGGGAGGGCCGCATCGCCTCGCAGCGTGTCTTCACCCACCATCGACCGATGTCGGAAGACCCGGACGCCTACGAAGTCTTCAGCGACCGTTCCGCCGGCGTAATCAAGGTCATGCTCGACCCCAGTGCCTAGCTCCTGTATCCCTAGGCTCCGCAACGAAGGCGTATACGACCGCCGCAAAAAGGAGTCGATGACCATGAAGGCAGCCATCTTTCGCAAGCCCAACGAGCCGCTCACAATCGAAACAGTCGACGTCGATAGCCCCCAGGGACACGAAGTCCTCGTCCGTACCGCCGCGACCGGTGTCTGCCACAGTGACCTCCACTTCGTCGATGGCCATCTCGACATCGCGGGTTTCGCGCCTCCCGGCATGGACAACCCCTTGGCGGTCCTAGGTCATGAGGGATCCGGTGTCGTCGAGGCGGTCGGCGAACTGGTCACCCACGTCCAACCCGGGGACCACATCGTGGCCTGCCTTTCCGGCTTCTGCGGGACCTGTGAGCAGTGCCTCTCCGGCTTCCCGGCCCGTTGCCAGAATCGCATCGTGGCCCGTGGCGGCGACAGCCCCCGTCTCTCCAAGGACGGCACGCCCGTCATCCAGTTCGTCAACGTCGCCAGCTACGCCGAAAAGATGCTGCTGCACGAGAACTCGCTCGTGAAGATCGATGCCGACATTCCCCTGGACCGAGCTGCGCTCGTCGGCTGCGGCGTTTTGACTGGCGTCGGCGCCGCGCTCAACACGGCCCAGGTTCGCCCCGGCAGCACCGTAGCCGTCTACGGATGCGGTGGCGTCGGACTCTCAGTGGTGCAGGGTGCTCGCATCGCCGGCGCCTTGCGAATCATTGGTGTCGATCAATTCGCGTCCAAGCGCGAGCTGGCCGAAACGATGGGCGCGACCGACTTCGTCGACGCTTCGACGCAGGATCCCGTGGAGGCGATCATGGAGCTGACCAAGGGTGAAGGCGTGAACTACGCTTTCGAGGCGGTCGGCAATCCCACCCTCGCGCGACTGGCCTTGGAGTCGACGGCGATCGGTGGCATGGCCACCATCGTCGGCGTGATGCCCACCGACTCGAGCCTGGAGTTTCCCACCGCCGCACTGCGCGGTGAACGTAAGCTGCAGACGTGCGGCATGGGCTCCAACCGCTTCCGGATCGACATCCCGCGCTACCTCAAGCTCTACGAGAGTGGCCAGCTGCTGCTGGACGAAATGGTCAGCAAGAACGGATCGCTGGACGATATTAACGAGGCCTTCCGCGCGATGAAGAACGGCGAGGTCGCCCGCACCGTCCTCACGTTCGACTAGTGCAGGGTCGAAGAGGGGGGCGCGACTGATGGCGGAATCGCCCTACGCCTTGCTCGACCGGGCCGGCGCTGCCTCGATCTTCTTCCCGCGCGACGACCAGCGTCCGCCGCCGCCTGGCGCGAGGGATCTCAGCATCGAAGTCGATGCGGGCATTGACGTCGCGGCCCGCTTCTACGCGCAGGACCCGGCGAACCCGACGATCCTCTACTTCCATGGCAACGGCGAAATCGCCGCGGACCATGACGACATCGCGCCGTTCTACCACACGATCGGACTGAACCTGTTCGTCGCCGAATTTCGTGGCTACGGGCGGAGCAGCGGCCAGCCGTCGTACGAGGCACTGGTGGAGGATGCGCACCCCGTCGCGGAGTTCTTCCACGCCGCGCTCGATCAAGAGAACTTCGATGCGCGTCGCTATATCATGGGTCGCAGTCTCGGCAGCCAGCCGGCGCTTGAGGTCGCGAGCCGTGCCGCTGATCGCTTCCAGGGCTTGATCATCGAATCGGGGGCCGGTCTGATCGGGCGCATGCTGCAGCGTTTCGGCCTCGAGCTCAGCGGCGAGGCGGCCGCGCTGGCTGAGCACCACGAGGCAAAGATCCGGGCCATCCGCCTCCCGACCCTGCTTATCCACGGCGAGCGCGACGAGCTCGTCCCGATCCGCGCCGCGATCGAGCTGGACGAGCTGCTGGCGGAGACGGAGCAGGAACTCGTTGTCATCCCGGATGCCGGACACAACGATCTACTTTGGCGCGGGCAGGCGCTGTATTTCGGAGCGATCGCTGAGTTCGTTGCGGGAGTAACCGGCCATTAAGCGCCGATTACGGCCCGGCCGGCTGCGGTGATTGTGTAGAAACGCTGCCGCCGACCGCGCTCTGGGTCTAGCTCGGTTCGCTTCTCAAGGTAGCCCAACTCCTCAAGCCTCCGTGCCACGAGTCCGAGCATTGCCTTGGGTTGCGCAGCGAGGTCGGCAAGTCGTTCGGGTTGCAGCGGACCAGATTTTAGGGCCTCAAGAATCGCGCGGTCACGCGGTTGCAGGTCGTTAGGCATGCGGGGAGCGTACCGGGCACTTCGGTTATGGACTATCAATGCCTCGGAGTGGATTACGCGGCTCAGGATGTCTGCTCCAGCCGCTGCGGAGCGAGTGGAGCTGTTCAGCCAATAGCGGGGTTCATGCTACTCAATTATCTCGCTAGAAGGAGCGGTATCGATCATTTCATCAGCGTGGATTCGCCACGACCGTTGTTAGGGAGCCCAGAAACCCGATGCCGGGGGCGGATCATGAGCAGCCCCAGCGAGGCCGCGAACATGGCCGCGATAGCGGCCAGGGCGAATTCGTAGCCACCAGTGCCATCGATGGCTACCCCGACTCCTAGCGGCCCGGACGCGGATGCGAGCGCTACGATCGCTGACTGTGCACCCAGCAGGGTCCCTATCCGGCGCTTGCCGAAGACCTCGGTCGCGTACAGTCCGTGCAGTGGCGCAATCGTGCCGAAAGCTAGGCCTGTGGTGATCGTAAAGATCCAGATGAAGATCATGCTGCCGGCTAGGATCAGAACTCCCACTCCAAACGTCATCGCGAAGTACATCACGAGGAGGGCATGCGACACTCCCGCTCGACCGGTGATGGGCGAGAGTAGTGCCCGTCCCGGCAACGATAGAAACCCACGGATTCCTGCGATCGTCGTCGCGCTTGACAGTGACATCCCGGCTGCCTGCATCGCGGGGACGTGGTACACCTATAGCGCACTGAAGGCCGACATCGCTAGAGCGAACATGCCGATCATCAGCAGAACTTCGCGAGAGTGGAACGCCTGGCGTACGCTCGCGTAGCCCTGGTCCGGATTCGACCCGGACTCGCCCGGATCAGACTCGGTGTAATTGGGACCTTTCGCTGCGGCCCCGCGTACAAGCACCGTCGTGGGTAAGGTCAACACGATCATGATTACGACCATGATCCGGATCGTGTCGCGCCAACCCACCGCATCGATCAGTAGCCCTGCCAATGGAAAGTAGATCGGACTCGCTAGGCCACCAATGAACGTCAGCACGGCGAACGCTTGTGCCCGGCGCTCGAAGAAGAGGCGAGCCGTGATGGCCATTGTGACGTTGTAGAACAGCCCAGCCGAGATGATTCCCGCGCCGATTCCCCAACTGATGATGAAGAGGCTTTGACGCTGAGCTCCGGCTGCCACCAGCAGGAGCGTGGAGCCGGCCAGCAACGTGGTGAGCATTACCGGGCCACTGCCCACGCGATCCAAGGCACGACCCGTGACGAGTGCACCCAGGCCACCGCCCAATAGACTTAGTGAGAACGCTGCCGAGAGTGCGCTAGTGGGCCAACCCGTGTCCTCTTCTAATGGGACGACGAAGACACCGAACGAGTAGAGCACGAACCCGTACGAGACGATCGTCGTTACACCCAGCAGCACCACGCGCCACCAGACCATCCATAGGGTTGGGAGGGTTCGCGGTTGGAGCTTCACGTCCCGGTACTGGTCCTAGACCATCCCGGGACGGTGTTGCCAAATCTGCGTCGCTTGCTCGAAGGCATACGCTAATTGCAGCACGCTGAACTCATCGCGCGGTCGACCTACGATTTGCAGACCGACGGGAAGACCATCCTCCGTGAAACCCGCCGGCACCGAGATCGCAGGCAAGCCGGTTGCGGAGATTAGGTAACACGACTTCATCCAATCGATGTACGTCTCCATCGCGATCCCGTTGATCTCCTTGATCCAGCGTGTTTCGACGGGGAATGGCGGCACCTGCGTGACAGGACAGACCAGATAGTCGTAATGCTCGAAGAATGCCACGACACGTCGATACAGATCGGAACGTCCGATCTCAGCGCGTGACAGGTCCCGGCCTGACTGATTTAGGCCCTGCTCGACGTTCCAGATCACCGTATCTTTGATCCGGTCGCGATGCGTCTCCAGCAGCGGCTCCTGTATCCCCATCGACCACGCCCGCCACGCCTTGAATGCTTCATCGGCGCCGGTGAAGTCGGGTTCGTCCTGCTCGACGGCGCAGCCGATCGATTCGAGGACCGCGGGTTGGGGCGCCAGTACCGCGCTGACGGCGGGATCGATCGGCAGTCCACCGAGGTTGGGGCTCCAGGCCACCCGGACCCCGTTGAAATCACGATCCAGCGGCTTGGCGAAGCGCCTCCCCGGTGCTTCCAGTGCTATCGGTGACCGAGGATCGGGGCCGGCGATTGCACTCAGAACTAGCGCCGCATCGCCTACGGTTCGCGCCATCGGACCGGCCACTCCGAGATTGCCCCAGGCTAGGCCGCCCGCTGCCGACGGGACACGCCCAGGGCTTGGGCGCAGCCCCACGACATTGCAGAAGCTCGCTGGATTGCGCAAGGACCCGCCCATGTCGCTGCCATCGGCGATCGGCAACATCCCGCTCGCCAGCGCCACCGCTGCTCCACCGCTCGAGCCACCACAGGTCCGTGTTGTGTTGTATGGGTTGAGAGTCGCACCGAATACCGCATTAAACGTCTGTGACCCGGCCCCGAACTCGGGAGTGTTTGTCTTTCCGATCATGATGGCACCGGCCTCCCGTAGCCGCGACACGATCAGCGCATCTTCGTCGGGCACGTTCTGCGCGAAGATCGGCGAGCCGTAAGTTGTACGCACACCTTTGGTGTCGTGCAGGTCCTTATGCGCGACCGGCAGGCCGTGCAGTGGACCCACGTCGTATCCGCTTGCTAAGGCCACATCAGCCTTCTCAGCTGCAGCCAGGGCCCGCTCGGGTAGCAGTGTCACGATCGAGTTCAGCGCTGGGTTGAATCGTTCGATCTGCGACAGATGGGCTTCCATTACTTCTACGGATGACACTTTTCGTGCCCGGATCAAGCGCGACAAGTCGCGCGCGGTCCGAAAACAAATTTCGTTCATTGCCCGCTTCCGAGGGTCAAATCGTGCCTGGAAAGATGATACCGGTCTCTACGGATTGATCGCTTAGAATCTTGCTCTCTCCTATAGTCCTCAGATCTACTGTCTTAGTCCTCAGATTTACTGTCTGGTACTCCCCGGCTTCGATCGGCGCAGCGAAAGGTTTCAGCGAATGCCCGAAGAGTTCACCGTCAAGGCTGATGCCCCCGACTGGATCAAGGACCATACGACGCGCTATCTAAAGACAAGCGGCCAAGATGGACATCTCTGGGACGCCTCGTTCGGCGGAGGTTCGGGCATGGTGCCAACGCTGCTACTTGTCACGAAGGGTCGGCGTTCGGGTGACCCCATCACCCTGCCGTTGATCTACAGTGAGACCGACGGCGGCTACGTGGTGATCGCCTCCAAGGGCGGGGCGCCTACGCATCCGGCCTGGTACTTGAATCTGGATGCCGATCCGAAGGTGCGCATTCAGGTTGGCGCGGAGCGTATGGATGCGATTGCTCGCACCGCCAGCGGCGCTGAACGCCAAAGGCTTTGGCAGCAGATGGTCGATTTGTACGACCCCTACACGGCCTACCAGGAACGCACCGAGCGCGAGATCCCGGTCGTCGTGTTGGAGCCGGCGAACTAGTGGTTACTCCGCGTCAAATTTCGAGCACGTCAAAGCGTGTACCTAGCAGCGGGTGGGGCGTTTCCCGGATTGGTTTGGCGGGTGCTGCGATCTCGATCGCCTCGGACTCATCGGCCGATTCCGCATCGATAATTACGCGTACGCGCATGGCCGATTCCGGCCAGCGGAACGTTAGCTCGTTCCCGTCGTCCGTCTCCACTTCGCCCTCTAGTAAGTTGCCCCATTGCCGTAGGGCTCGTTCGCGGTCGGCGCTGCGCATACGCAAGCCGATCACTTGGGCTGCGGGGCTCGCGGCTTCGGGGCTGGCTGGTGCCTGACCGCTCGGCGGGCCATGGTGTTCCCCATTGTCGGAATTGTGCGCGACCGTGAGTTGTACCACTATCCCCATCGCGGTTTTGGGATGCAGAAACGCCTCACGATAGCCTTCAGATCCTTCCCGACCTTCTACGATCGAGTGTCCTGCCGCTCGCGCCCGTTCGCACATTGCGTCTAGATCGCTGACATGGAACGTGATGTGGTGGATCCACGGTCCGTTACGGTCCAGGAATCGGTAC
>CAZZMQ010000021.1:14814-29501 GCA_964655365.1 uncultured Dehalococcoidia bacterium
AATCCCACCCAATTCTCCGACCAGGAATTCAGGAGCATCGGTCAGCTGCCGCGCGCCGATCGCGATGTGGTCCAGCACGATTGGCGCCATGCCTGCTCCTTCGGAATGTTTTGTCCAGCGCTTATCAAACCAGCCTGACCTCTCAGGCGCCAGCCCCGAGGATAGGGTCTGCTGGGTCGCTGCCAGACGGCTGCATCTTTCCTCTGGGTGGTGACGGCCGTTCCGAGTGGAGGGTCTCCCGGGAGTTCAGCGACTCGCTGAGCGGTGAGTGGCGTTTCGCACAGAGATCCGTGGCACTGCTCGTTCTCAGTAGGTCATGGCTTGAAGGAGAACTTCCCACATGGAATCCGTCGTCTGAAGTTCTCACCAGAGGCGACATAACATCGAACTCGTATGCAAAGGAGACGCAACAGGACATGACAGATCACACAGGCCTTTCCTGCCTATGGTGGACGTAGCAAACCTTCCCCGTAGCCCAGTCTGACCACATGCCCGAACGTATTGACCTACGCAACGTCGCCATCATTGCCCACGTAGACCATGGTAAGACCACCTTGGTCGACGCCATGCTGCACCAATCCGGTTCCTTCGCCGCGCACCAGGTTGTTGCGGAACGGGTAATGGATTCGATGGATCTTGAGCGCGAAAAAGGCATCACGATCTTGGCTAAAAACACCGCGATTCGTTACAACGGTGTCAAGGTTAATATCCTCGATACTCCGGGGCACGCCGACTTCGGTGGGGAGGTGGAGCGCGCGTTGGCCATGGTCGACGGGGTTCTCTTGCTCGTCGATGCGAGCGAAGGCCCGCTGCCCCAGACCCGCTTTGTCTTGCGCAAGGCACTTGAGGCGAACCTGACCATTGTTTTAGTGGTCAACAAAATCGACCGTGCGGACGCGCGCATCAAAGAGGTTGTCGATGAGGTTTACGAACTTTTTTTCGACCTCGACGCCACCGATAATCAGATCAACTTCCCAATCGTCTACTGCGATGCCCGTGCTGGTCAGGCCAGCATGGATCCGGACCGGCCTGGTAGCGACCTTGAGCCGCTCTTCGAGACCCTGGTGAAGGCGATTCCGGCACCAACCTATGAAGAAGGTCATCCCTTTCAAGCCCACGTCACCAACCTCGACGCCTCGCCCTATGTCGGACGTCTTGCGCTGTTGCGCATTCACCAAGGCAGAGCGCAGGCTGGGCAGATTGTGGCCCGTTGTCGCGCCGATGGCACGCAGGAATCGGTCAAACTGACCGAACTCTACGTCACTGAGGCGCTCGAGCGTGTTGCAGCAGAGGATGCCGGCCCGGGCGAGATCATCGCTATCGCCGGAATCCCGGATATTACGATAGGCGAAACGCTAACTAGCCCTGATGACCCCCGTCCGTTGCCAGTCATCCTCGTCGACGAGCCCAGTTTGGCTATGACGATCGGGATCAACACCTCGCCGCTCGCGGGCTTGGATGGCACTCAACTTACCGGCCGGCTGCTGCAGAATCGTCTTGAGTCCGAAGTTGTGGGCAACGTCTCACTCCGTGTCCTCCCCGCCGATCGACCCGACACTTGGACCGTCCAGGGTCGCGGCGAACTTCAGCTCGCTGTCCTCGTGGAAATGATGCGGCGCGAAGGCTTCGAACTCACCGTCGGAAAACCGGAGGTAGTTACCCGCCAGATCGATGGTCGGCTAAATGAGCCGGTGGAGCGACTTTCCGTCGACATCCCCGAGCATTCGATGGGTGTCGTGACACAACTCCTTGCCCCGCGTAAGGGTCGCTTGGAGCACATGGTCAATCACGGCAGCGGCAGGGTGCGAATGGAGTACGTTGTTCCGGCACGCGGACTGATCGGTTTTCACACCGCCTTCCTGACTGAGACGCGGGGTGACGGCATCATCCATCACGTTTTCGAAGGCTATGAACCTTGGTACGGGGACCTGCGGACGCGTCCGACCGGCAGTCTGGTCGCCGACCGCCCTGGTGCTACTTCCAGCTACGCACTGATCACCCTGCAGGACAGAGGTGTGATGTTTGTTGGCCCCGGCGAGGATGTATACGAAGGCATGATTGTGGGCGAAAACGCCCGGGCAGACGACATGAATGTCAATCCGACCAAAATGCGTAAGCAGACGAATATGCGCGCTGCTGCCAAGGATGAGACGGAAAAGCTCACACCGCACCGCGCACTCTCATTGGAGCAGACGCTGGAGTTCATCCGTGACGACGAGTGCCTCGAAGTTACCCCCAACCATGTCCGACTGCGCAAGCTCGAGCTTAGTCAGACTATCCGTTCTCGTCGTCGTCGAGGCACGGGGATTCCCGTCGCCGGCTCCGGCGGTTGATTGCCGCTGGGCGATTGGCAACTTAGCCAGCTTTTAGGAACGCGCTGATCTCGTGCAAGTTGTCCGACTGGTATTCCGGGACTATGGCATGGCCTCCGTGCGGTAGCACCATGAGTTTTGCCTCCGGGATCTGTACCACTTCAATCAGGGTTTCCGTTTCGATTTCTCATCCTTCCACCCGTCGCCAACAATATGGTCCATCCGTAGCATTGCGACGGATCAGGAACGATGTTTCCCTTCCGGCCCTATTCGACGTAAATATCGACTGACGGCCGGACTGCCGCACAGGCTGCCAGTGCTATGTGAATCGGGTGCTCTTTGAACGCCTCTATGCGATCCGGGGCGCGCTGTTCCTGGTCGACGGTAATGAATGCTTCTTGTCGCAGCTCTGCCTCGAAGCGGGGTCCCCACTTACGTGTCCCGAGACGCGCCGTCGTTGAGCAATTGTCGACCATATAAGCGACGCCACGTGCGTGCATGTAGGGATTAAGTGAGTCGACCGCCTCGATCACGGACTCGTTCGCGATCTCAGAGTAGGGATGGTTGTTCGCCATCAGTACGTCGATCTGCGCCATCATCGTGGCGACGTAGATCCCGGCCGTGAACGGATCAATCCCAGTATCGAGCTGGGGTCGCTTCGAGCGCACGTCGGCGCCAGTCTGCCACATCTCGGTCCCATCTATCGTGCTCATTTCCCCCTGCTTGAGGCGCTCTCCAGCGAGGTTCACGCTGCGGATCTCATTGCCAGAAGAGACCTCGTCGTAGATCTCCTCCAGTACGCCGCGTACCGCCGGATATGAGGCGCTGTAGGACTGCTCGAAGATCTGGCGCTCGTCGTCATCCAGTGCCTCGTAGACCTCGATCAACCCCTGCTTGTAGACCACGCGCGAGATAGGCCCCGTGATTGATTCACAGGACTGCTCGAAGGCCTGCTCATGCGACATGCCCTCCTCGATGAAGCGGCGGTAGACAGCCTCCACGATGCCATGTACCGCGCCGAGAAGAATCCCGCGCTCGCCGAAGATGTCGGAGCGGTACTCGGACTCCAGCGTCGTTTGGAATGTGTAGGGTGAGCCCAGGGCAACCGACCAACCTAGTGCTTGATCGGTCGCCTTGCCGTCGATGTCTTGGTGTACCGCGAACGACGAATTGATGCCGGCGCCGTTGATTTCAACACCTTGCAGGTAGAGTCGCCGTACCGACGGTCCCATCCCCTTGGGGCAGACGCCCACGACGTTAATGTTGGGCGGAAACTGCGAGCTCACATTTGCCATGTGGCCCACGAGGAATCCGTGCGAGAGCCCCAGCGTGGCACCGTCCTTCAGCGAGCTGAGGATACGCTCGTGTAGTTCCGCCTGGGCGGCGTCGGAGATCAGCAGTACCACCAGATCGGACTCCCCGATCACCGCGAACATCTCCCCGAGGGTGCCGCTCGCCTCGGTGAAGCCTTCAGCCTCCGCATCGACCCAGGACGATGATCCCTCGCGCAGTCCGACTTTCACCGTGATTGCACTGCCCTCGAGAGAGTCGCGCAGGTTCATCGCCTGAGCAGGGCCCTGAGAGCCCCAGCCGATTACTCCGATCTGAGAGACACCCTCAAACGCCTGCGGCAGCAACTGGAATAGGTGTCGTCCGCCACGCACGATCTGTTCTTGGACGCCGTCGCCAAGATCCAGCGTCTCGACCGGGAACACGTTCGAGCTGAACTCAAGTTGCAAGGGCATGGTGATCTCCTCATAGGCGTGCGGCGCAAACCTCCCAAAGGCTAGGGTTGTCACCGCTTGCCCGCTATAGGGAACGAGAGGTGCGGTGATTCCGGTCGGACCCCAGGCTTCAACGCCGAGCGCAATTAAGAAAGAACGTGGCGCCATGATCGGTGTCACCAATTTCCGTGCAGGGTTGTACCTGGTACCGACAACTCGCCGTTCCATTTCGTACTGGAATCGGCTTCGTCGTACTGTGAGTTTGAGATTGCGATCGAGTCGGAGCCGCGGGCCCGGACTTACCGATGGTATCCAGGCTACTCCAAGGCTCCGGCTGCGGCGGCTGCCTCGATGGTGGAGTCGTCCACGTTGAGCATGGCGGATAAAATCTCGAACGTCTCTTCGCCTAGACACGGCGCCGCTTTGCGCAGCACGGCTGGTGTTGCCGAGAAGATCGTTACGGGTCCGTCGTACGGGGTAGGTCCCATCTCGCAGTGGTCTAGTGTGACAAAGAACTCGCGATATGCGAGTTGAGGGTCGTTGTAGAGATCACTGGGCCGTTGCACGAGCGAAACCGGCACGCCTGCCGCGGTCAGCAGATCGACAACGCCCTCATGCGTTTGCTCGGCGAACCAGTCACGCAGCACATCCTCAATAGCCGACTTCGCAGCCAAGCGTTCGCCGAGCGTGTCGAACTTCGCTTCGGCGAAACGGGCTAGCGGCGCAACCCGTCGCAGTGCGCGCCACTGTTCGACGCTCTGCACCGCGATTGCCACGTAGCGTTCTGTTCCCTCCGTCTGGAAGACGCCATGGGGGCAGGCGCGGATCGAATCGTGGCCGGCGGCCTGTGGCAGCGTGCCGTTCTCCAGGTAGTCCAGCAGTAGTGGTTCTAGGAAGTGGATTCCTGCCTCGCTCTGGGCTAGGTCAATATGCTGCCCTTTGCCGCTCCGTCTTTGGTGCCAGATTGCCGAGGATAGGGCAGCCACGCCGTAACGTGGATTGATGAAGTCCGTGTACGCCCCATACGTTCCTGCCGGATCGCGGTCCGGCCAGCCTGTGACGCGATGTAGGCCCGCCAGACAGGCCCCCTGTAGTCCGAAGCCTGCATAGGTTCGATCCGGTCCGCTTTGACCGCGCATGCATGTGCTCAACATCACGAGGTCGGGACGGCCCTTGGCGATTGTGGCGTAGTCCAACCCTAACTTCTCCATTGTTCCCGGTGTGAACGACTCTACGACGACGTCGGCCCATTCGATTAGGCGATGCGCGAGGGCGCGCCCCTCCTCCGTTGCCAAGTTCAGAGATAGTCCACGCTTCGACGAGTTGAAGTTAGCCATGAACTGCGACCGGTTGATGCCTGGCTCCCCATCCTTGAATGGTGGCCCGAGACGCAGAATGTCGGGGTGGGTTTCGGATTCGACGTGGATCACCGTTGCGCCGTGGTCGGCGAGCGCCTTGCTGATGAGCGGCCCTACTCCGACCCAGGCGAAGTCTGCCACCTTTAATCCCTTGAACGCGGCCTGGCGTTCTCCTCCGGTTGCCCTGTCCGAGACCGATATCGGCGGCGCCTGCGCCAGCAGGCCTTGATTGGCGCCCAGCGCCGGGGCGGACCGCTCGAGACGCAGCGGTGTCCGGGAAAGCTTGGCGAACGGGCCTGGATAGATGCGGCCCTCTAATTCCACCCAATAGTCGCGCGCGGCAAGATGCGGGTCGGCGGCCACGTCGGCCATTGTGTTGAGCGGTGCGAGCATGAAGTCGTGGGAGACCGCTCCTCGAAAAAGCTCCTGCTGATTGTGCTTCAGGATGAACGCATCGATGCGTTCCGCCACCGCCCATAGCCGTTCTTGTGCCGCGTCCGGATCGTCGGTGGCCAGCGCAGTCATTTCTGCGCCCCAGATGGCGAGATCCGCATCCGGCCAGTTTGAATTTTCCCCGGCTTCGCGCATCAGCTGCAACATATGTACCGTGTCGCGCAGGCCGAACCCCGCTGCTGCCATGCCAAAGACGACGTAGCCATCTGCGCAAGGCAGGATCCGCCCAGACAGCAACGGTACACGTGTCGCCCTTGCCGCGCCGTGCATCGGTGGGTCATCGCCCGTGTTGGGCGGGTACCCCGTTGCATTCATCAATGTCCAGACCATGGCTGCTTGTTGGGAGACGTCCAAATGCTGGCCGAGTCCCGACGTCTCACGCTCGTTCAGTGCGACAGTGATGTCGGCAGCGGCCTGTACGCCGGCGTGAAAGGCTGCTTGTGGGTAACCGACGGGTATCGGGGGCCGATCGGGATCGCCTTGCAGGCCTAGCAGTCCCCCTGCAGCTTCCACCGTCAGGTCCGATGCCGGACGTCCGGCCCACGGCCCATCCTGGCCGTACGGACTGATCGAGGCGTAAATCAACCTGGGATAGCGTACCGCAAGCGCATCGTAACCCAATCCCAGCCGCGCTAGCTCTCCTAAGTCGGACGATTCGATGAGGATGTCCGCACTTGCCAACAGATCGTGAAGTCGCTCGCGGTCCGCTTTACGCTTGATGTCCAGAACGACACTGTGCTTTCCCAGCCCCACTGCGGCCCAGTACAGTGATTCGCCCGCAGCGTTGAAAGGCCCGATTTGGCGCGCTTCTGCCCCGTCGGGCGGTTCGATTTTGATCACTTCAGCGCCGAGGTCAGCCAACACCCGCCCTGCTAGTTCCGCACGCGTCGTTGCCAAATCGATGACACGAATCCGATCGAGGGGTGGAGTACCTGCATTGCTCATAGGGGGGAGATTAGCAGCCGGCTACGGACGCACCGCCCTCTTTGGCCGTTGCGCCAACCGACCAAGGAGGGGCTGTGCCGCTTTGACAAAGGCGCAGGCCAATTTGCGCGTGTCGCGCGGGTCGATCAGATCGATTACGTCGAAGTTGTGGGCGGCACGCATCGGCGAGCGCAGCCGTAACAGTCGTTCTTCGATTTTGCTTCGATGCGCCTCCGGATCCGGCGCGTTGGCGATCTCGCGCCGGTAGGCGGCTGCCACCCCGCCCTCAATGGGAATGCCGCCCCACTCTCCCGCTGGCCAGCCGAAGCGCAGGTTCGCTCCCCAGGGCCAGCCGAGGCTGTTGGGTGCGTCGGCGGCAACACCGTAGGCCTTGCGCACGTTGAACTCCACCTTCGGCACCTCTGCTTCATAGCTTGCGATCAGCGCCCGTGCGCCTCGACGCATCGTCGCTTGACGTTCTGCTGCCGAGCCCAGCATGAAGCCGGGCATGTCCAAGAAGATCACGATCGGCAGATTGAACGTGTCACAGAGATCGACGAAGTGCGCGTACTTGTCCGCCGCATCGCCGTTCATGGCGCCCGCCATTATCAGCGGATCGTTACCTACCACACCAACAGAATAGCCGTCCAAACGAGCAAATCCTGTGATCAGAGAACCGCCGTAGTAGCGTCGCATCTCGAAGAACTTCCCGTTATCGACGGTCAGCTTGATGAGCTTGCGCGGATCGTAAGCCCGGGTGCGTTTTGGCGGGATGATGTTTAGCAACTCTTCGGGGCGTCGGTTGGGAGGATCGCCCGTTTCGACGCGCTCAGCGACATCATGCGTAGTACTCGGCAAGTAGCTGAGGAAGGCGCGGATCTGGCGAAATGCGTCTTCCTCGTCCTCTGCTTCGTTGTCTACCTGTCCACTCTCATGGACGTGCATCTGCGCGCCTCCCAGTTCCTCCTTGCTCAGTGTTTCGCCGATCGCGCGCTCCACGACGGGAGGACCGGAAGGGAAGATCTGGCTCGTCTCCTTCACCATTACGGTGAAGTGTGACATTAACGCAGCGGCGGCTGGCAGACCGGCGCACGAGCCCATGATCCCGCCTACCACCGGGACCTCGCTCAGCAGCGCGATCAGGCGCCACCAGAGGTCGCCTTGTGGCAGTCCCATGTGCCCGGCTTGTTCATCTGACTTCGTGCTGTGTCCGACTCCCTCCACCAGTTGGATATAGGGCAGGCCAAATTCGAGCGACAACGGTTGCGTGAACTGCCGAGGTCCCTTGTGCACGTTGTGCGGGCTGCCCCCGGAAATCGTGAAGTCGTCCCCGCCGACGGCCACGGCTCGCCCGTCGATCTCGGCCATCCCCATCACATAGGCGCCGGGCGTGAAAGCGCGTAGATTGCCGTCGTCGTCGTAGTCGGCCGCTCCTACCAATGGCCCAGCCTCGATGAAGCTCTCGCTGTCGACGAGCGCGTCGATCCGTTCCCGAATTGTCAGGCGGCCCCCATCGTGCTGGCGTTGGATCCGCTCCGGACCGCCGAGTTCGCGAGCCAGTCCCTTGATGTAGGCGATCTCGTCAAGTGCACCCTCCCAGGGCTCGCCCGGTTTCCAGCTCTCGCGACCTTCGTCGATTGGCACTTCGGAGTCCTTTCGGGATGGGCGGCGGGATCGTTCGCCCGAGCCGCACTTGCCCATACTCAGCCTCGTGCAGAAGGAGAGATGGGATTGACCGTGCAGTCTAGGTTGCCTTCACGTCTATGCGGATCGGATCACGACGTCACGCTTGCGTCCGTTTCAGACGTGGATGGTTAAGAGACCGATGGCCTCTGCGGGGAGGCCACTAGCTCTTAGACTGGACGGAGTAAGGGGTTGTCATGACGCACGGATTCCACGACGGTCAGCGCAAGCTACAACAGCAGTTCGATACGGAGCGCGTTGCCGAGCGCGTTGCCGGTTTCATCGCCGACTCGATCGGCGGCGACGACCGCGCCTTCATAGAGAGCCGGGACATGTTCTTCCTGGCCACCGTCGATTCCGAGGGCCACGCCAACTGCTCCTACAAGGGTGGGAATGTAGGCTTCGTGCGTGTCGTCGATGACCGCACACTCGCCTTCCCGAGTTACGACGGCAATGGCATGTACATGTCGATGGGTAACGTGCTGCAGACCGGTGATGTCGGCCTGCTCTTCATCGACTTTCAGAGTCAGACTCGCACCCGTGTTAATGGCAGCGCGTCGATCGACACGGGTGATCCGCTGCTGCCCGATTTCCCCGAGGCGGAGTTCATGGTGCGCGTTGCTGTGCGCGAGGTCTTTCCGAATTGCCCGCGCTATATCCATAAGATGGAGCTGCTGGAGCGCTCGCAGTTTGTGCCGCGGCTTGACCGCACAACCCCGTCACCCAGGTGGAAGGGGATGCTCGCGGAGCAGGCTGGCCTCGACACACTACCGGAGCACGATCGGGCACGCGATCCAAACATTCCTGTCGCAGATCGCTAAGAGAGGTGCGGAGATCGTCAGCGAGAAGGAAGGTCCCTATGGCAGGAAGCTTTGACGCACGAGTGGCGGTCATTACCGGTGGTTCCAGTGGCCTTGGTCGCGCAACTGCTACCCGGTTGGCGGTCGAGGGCGCCGATATTGTTATCGCCGATCTGGACGCGGAACGCGGCGCGGAAGTGGTCGACTCGATCGAAAAGTTGGGGCAGCGTGCGATCTTCGTGCGCACCGACACCAGCAAAGAATCCGACGTCGAAGCACTGGCCGATACAGCACTTTCGGAGTTCGGACGACTCGATGTCTGTTTCGCGGCTGCCGGAATCTCCCATGCCGCCTACGTCTCATCGGACGATTCGCCGGACACGGAGTTGACTAGTCGGGGCGACGATTCACTGCTTCTCTATAAGCCGCTGGAACAGTGGGAGAAGGTCCTCGCGGTCAACCTGACGGGTGTCATGCTCACCGACCGTGCCGTTGCCCTACGCATGATCGCTGCTGGTAACGGTGGCGCCATAGTCAACGTCTCGTCGATTGCTGGCTCTCAACCCCATGTCGGGTTGGGTGACTACGCTGTGTCCAAGGCCGGGGTCGCCATGATGACCAAGACGATCGCGCTCGAACTGGCGCGTGAGGGAATCCGCGTTAACGCCATCGCGCCTGGCTTGATTGACACCCCTATGACTCAAGGGCTCGCTGGCGACGAGCAGCAAGAGCGCCTGATGCTTCGCGGAACGCCTCTGGGACGTAAAGGTACGCCGGAGGAGATCGCGAATGCGGTTGCGTTTCTTCTGTCCGACCAGGCTAGCTATATCACGGGAGAGGTCTTGCCGATCGACGGTGGCGAGTTCACCGGCTGAACCCGCTCAAGCCAGTTAGCCAGGAAAATCGGTCACGCCCTCAGTCTGTTCGATCGGCACTTCGCGCCTCCTTTGGATGAAGGCTAAGGCGGGGCACGAGGGTATTGCGCAGGGGCTTAGTTTCCCGCGCTCGCGGCGGCGACATGCGTCTGATGGGAGACTAGCTCAGCGTAGAGGCCCGGCTTGCTCACCAGATCGGCGTGTATCCCCGCCTCCACGACCCGCCCTCGATCAAGCACGACGATCAAGTCAGCGTTGCGCACTGTGGACAGACGGTGGGCGATCACCAGAGTCGTGCGGTCGCGCATCAGCACATCCAGCGCCTCCCGTACCAAGCGTTCATTGCCTCCATCGAGGTGAGAGGTGGCCTCATCAAGGATGAGCAGTGGTGCGTCCTTCAGCAGCGCACGTCCGATTGCTATCCGCTGTCGCTGCCCCCCGGAGAGCTGCGCGCCGCGCTCGCCGACAACCGTGTCGAGCCCATCGGGTAGGGACTCCACAAAGTCGGACAGCCCCGCGCGCTTGATCGCCGTCAGGATTTCTTCGTCGCAGGCGGCGGGCTGCGCCACCAGCAGATTCTCTCGAATCGAGGCATTGAAGAGGTAGGTGTCTTGCGCCACCAGCGCGATGCGGTCACGCATCTCCTCGAGCCGGTAGCTGCGCAGATTGTCCCCATCTAGATGCAGCACACCGGATACCGGATCCCAGAAGCGCAGCAAGAGGTGAGCCACCGTTGTTTTCCCCGCGCCCGAGGGGCCTACCAGCGCTACCGTTGATCCGGGCGCGAGATCAAACGAGACGCCGTCGAGGGCCGCTTGGGTTGTGTAGTCGTAGCTGAACTCGACGGTGTTCAGGCCGGCGGTCGCCGCCGCCGGAGTAGAGACCGCGGTTCCCGGTCCGTCCGCCACGGCGGGTACCTCACTGTGAACGGCAACGAGGCGCCGCGTCGCACCTAACGTATCGCCCAAGCGCCGCCCGATCATTGCCATCTCCGCGATTGGTAGGAAGGCGCCCATCGCTAGCAGGGTCAGCAGTGGTACCTCGGTCGAGGCCAGCTTGCCGTCGCTCGCTAGTGCAGCCCCGATCGTCAGCACTGTCAACCCACCCAACCCCACGAGCACTTCCACGAGTACACGTTGTGTTGTGATCTGATGATTGAACGACATTCGCAGAGGTATGTAGTCGGCGATTAGCGCGTCGAACTCGGCAAGACGGGCGTCTTCACGTTGGAATGAAACGACTTCCCGCAGGCCCTGTAACGTGTCGACCGCATGGGCGTTCAGGCGTCCTAACTGGTCCCGTGATCGCGACCCGATTCGATCGATCGTCTCGCGTGTTAGGAACGGTGTCGCAGCGGCCAAGGCGAGGAACGGTGCTAGTCCGACTGCTAGCTCCCAGCGGAAGATCGCCAGCGTGATCAGGATGCCGCCCGGGATCATGACCGAGACGAATGCGTTCGCGATCGTATGTGCGAAAAAGTACTCAACCGTCTCTACATCTTGCGTCGCCATCGAAACCAGATCTCCGGTTCGTCGTCGTGTCAGGTAGGCAGGGGCCAGATTGTCGAGCTGGCGGAAGAGTTGGATCCGCATCTCGGACAGCAAGCGGAAGGCCATATCGTGCGAAACCCAGTTCTCCAGCCAGGTGAAGATTGCCGTGGCGACTGCAAGCGAGATCAGCACCGCCATTAGGGGTCCGATAGCTTCGCCGTCCTTCACGTTGGCCACCATTAGCGCTCCAACCGCCGCTACGGCGATCAAGCCCACGAAGCGGGCTACGCCCGCTACGAATGTCGCCATCACCTTTGGCCACTCGGGCCGCGCCTGGTCGAGCAGTCGGTAAGCAGTTTCGCCCCAGCCCATCCCCTCTGCGCGCACGATTGCCTCGGTCGGTGCCGTGTTCACGTCAGTGGGAATGGTGGAGGTGTGAGGCTCCCGGTGCTTCGGCAGTGACTCCAGCAATTCTGTGATCGACGGCTCTAGCCGTGCACCTGGCTCTGCTTGCGTGCCCATTAACTGTTCGTAGATGCCCCCGAGCGCCATTAGTGTCGGGTGCGCCCCCGATTCGACGAGTGCACCTGCGTCCAGCACCAGGATGGTGTCGCAGTCGATCACGCTGGAGAGGCGGTGCGCCATGATTAGCGTGGTACGCCCCGCCATCAGGTGGTTGAGCGCATCCTGGATCGTCGCCTCGTTGCGCGTATCAACACTCGACAGCGCTTCGTCTAGCATCAGGATCGGTGTGTCGCGCAGAAGCGCGCGGGCGATCGCGATACGCTGCCGTTCCCCGCCCGAGCGGCGGTAGCCGCGCTCACCGATCATCGTCTCGTAGCCTTTCGGCAGTTGAGTGATGAAGTCATGGGCGTTGGCGGCCCGGGCTGCCTCTTCGAGTTGATCCTGGCTGGCCTCTGGATCGCCGAAGCGCAAGTTCTCCGCCACGCTGCCATGGAACAGGTAGGTGTCTTGCGCCACTACGGACATCTGCCCACGGATCTGCGCGAACGAAAGTTCCCGGATATCCCGTCCGCCCAGTAGCACGTGGCCAGAGTCGGGTTCGTAGAAGCGTTGCAGTAGCCACATCAACGTTGATTTTCCGGCTCCACTGCGCCCCACGACACCGATCCGCTGTCCTGCTTGCACCTCAAAGCTGACGTTTTTCAGAGCCGCCCGCCGTCCGCCCGGATAGGAGAAGCTGACACGGTCGAAAGCGAGCGAAGCTTCACGCTTATTCCCATCCGATGCGGGCGCGATATCGCTCACGAGGGGCTTGTCATCTAGAACGTCCCACACGCCCTGTGCTGCTGCGATCCCCATTAGACCTTGGTGGAAAAGCTGGCTCAGTTCTCGAAGCGGTCGGAATACCTCAACGCCGAGAAGCAGCACAACCAGCAATACTGTTAGCGACATGTCGCCGTTTTCGACGCGTAGGGCCCCGACCGACAGCGCTATAGCTGTCCCAACGGCGATCGCTAGGATCGTGAGCCCTTGTGTGAACGCGTTCGAGATCAGCACACCCATAGTTGTGCGAAAGACCTCATGTGCCCGTTGTTCCAAGGCCTCGCCGCGCGCCCTGCTCTGGCCGAATGCCTTGAGCGTGGCTAGCCCTTGGATGGAATCCAGAAAGTCTGCCCCGAAGTTTCCGTATGCATCCCGGCGGCGTCGGCTGGCCGCCGCGTTCCAGCGATGCAAAAGCGAAGGCAGTGCCAGTGTCACTAGGGCGAAGCCCAGGTAGATTCCTGCCACCGGTAGATCTAAAAAGGCCATGAAGATGAAGACACCGATTGGTGCCAGGGCAGCGACGAAAAACTGAGGCAAGTATTGGCCGAAAAACGTCTCCAGTGAGTCGACACCTTCAACCAGCGAAATCGAAACGTCACCTGTTCGCTTCTGATTGAAGTAGGCCGGTCCCAGCGCAAACACCTGCTTCAGAAGACGCAACCGGACGGCGCGTTGTACGCGAGCCGAAGTTGAATAGGCGATTGACTCTTTGGCGTATTGCAGTGCGGCTCGCGCGACGGAGATCGCTACTACTGCGCCGAGCTCCGGTACGAGATCGCCGATCGAGGCACCTTCGAAGACCTGCGCGATGAGCCAGCCGAGGAGTGCCAACCGAGCGATTCCGGTTGCTGCCGTCGCCAGTCCTACGGCGACCGACAGGGCAATCTGCAGTCGCACGCCAACTGTGTAACTCCAGAGTCGCAGGCTGAAGTACATTGCGCTTGCTCACTCGCCCAGATCGACCGTCGTGTTGGACCACCGATGCTAGGTGGGCACGTCGTTCGAGCCTAGGCCCATATGTTGATTACGAACGGCGATTGTTCAGCGTTGCGTTCTCACCGGGTCGTTCGCGCCGGGTTGTTCATGCAGCCGTTCACGCCGGCGGAGACGCACGAGTAAATTGGTTAGGTAGAGCGCTGGGCTGTTATCCGCCTGAGTAGTCCCAATACTAGTCGTGGGCTGTTGCCGATTTGAAGCTCTGAAGGTGGGTCAGTGCGTGCCCGATCAGGAGGTTCTCAACCAGCTCGGCTGCCGTCGTGTTTTGTCCGAAGAAGTCCGCTGTCGCGGCGAGTTGACTTTCGCTCATCGCACGCAGCGCACTTGCGGCACCCGCTCCATTTTGGCGTGCCAGATCGATCACGGTGCCCTTGCTGGTTGCGGAGAACTCGGTCGCGCGCGCTGCGTTCATCGCATCGAGTTGTTCGGCCGTGAGTGTTGACTCGTAGCTGCCGACGCCAACGTGGGTGACAAGGCCGGAAATCAGCGCATGATACTCGGCAATGTGATGCGCGAGCGCCGCCGCCGTCCAACCCTCTTCGCTGGTCGTCGACTGCCACTCTTCCTCGCCGCATGCCTCAACTGCGGCGATCACGGCTGCGTTCGCCTGTTCGAACTTCTGCGCGAGGTCGTCGGATTGGCTCATTAGACTCTCCCATGGTCACAAAATCGCTGGCAGGTCGGTCGGATCAGATATTTAGACCCGCAGCATCGCACACGCCTGTCATCAGTACGCAAGCCTAGATAGCCGGATCGCTCATGCACGCGTCGACATCGATGCCGGT